>JABIQA010000133.1 GCA_018699155.1 Chromatiales bacterium | reverse complement strand
GCGAATTTTTGAGCTGTTTCCCAATATCGATCCGCAGCGAATTTTGTTTACACCAAATTTTGCACCCCGTTCCGATTACGAGTACGGGTTGGATCGCGGTGTGCGAGTAACCCTCGATAATTTGCATCCGCTGAAGCATTGGGCGGAAATATTTGTCGGTATAGATTTAATTCTGCGTCTGGACCCGGGTCAGGGTCGCGGGCACCATGAGCATGTGCGAACGGCTGGCGTGCATTCGAAATTCGGCATACCGATGTTTGAGCTAGAAGAAGCCAAATCTCTGGTCGATGCCATTGATGCGAAGGTGGTTGGTTTGCATGCGCATACTGGCAGCGGTATTTTGCAGGCTGACAATTGGCACTCCGTGGCGCGTAATCTTGTCGAGGCACTTGAGGTGTTTCCGTCTGTTAGCTTCCTTGACCTCGGTGGCGGTTTGGGTATTCCCGAGCGTCCCGGTCAGTTACCTCTTGATATGGATGCGGTGGCTGCATCGCTGGATGGCATTAAGCAGGAGTTTCCGCAGTTAGAACTGTGGCTGGAGCCAGGGCGTTATGTGGTCGCGTCTGCTGGAGCACTGGTGACTACGGTGACTCAAATAAAAGGCAAGGGTGCGGTGCGTTATGTGGGTGTGAGTACCGGCATGAACTCATTAATTCGTCCAGCCTTGTACGGTGCTTATCATGAGATAGCCAATCTAAGCAAAGCCGATCAAGCGCCGAGCGACGTGGTTACTGTGGTGGGTCCGATTTGTGAAACCGGCGATCGTTTAGGTGTTGATCGTTTGCTGCCGCCGACCGAAGAGGGTGATGTACTGGTTATTGCTAATGCCGGTGCCTACGGCTATGTCATGGGTTCGAATTACAACCTGCGCTCACCGGCAATTGAGTTCGTCATTTAAATAGATGCTTAAGAGCCCGGTGCGGTGCCTCTGCATCGGATTCTGCTTGGGCTTTTAGGTTGTCACCTCATAGAAAATTCGCCGGGCGGTCTTCTTGCCGATCATCTTTGCGATCATGCCCTGAGCCTTATCCTGTGTGCGAATATCTTCGACGAACTGATCCTGGAAGGCCTTTAGTTGGGCCAGACGCTCTGGGTCTGTTTCTACTTCGGCAGCAGCCACTTGCTGCATATAAGCTTCGGCATAGCGTATCGCGCAATCGGCAATATCTTCATAGCGCTCACGGGGGAACAGTCCGTATATCGAGCATTCATTCTGAAACTTTTGCATCCACGCGGGGTAGCGATCTTTGCACTCGAAAGGCTCATAACTGTTGCGGATGTCGACCAGTGGTTTTACATGCTGTTCAACATAGGCTGTATCAGAGAACGGCAGATTAACGTTGATATGCGCAATGCACTTTCGTTTGGTTAGCATGCAGAAGAAGATAAAAATGGGCAGGTTCTTGTTTGCCGCCGGGTAGACGATAATATTGAGCTGATCAATCGGCGGCACTTTAACGCGGAAGCGCATGCCGAACACCTTGCGAAAGTCGTTGCTCGACCAGTTGTAGTGCTCGGCATCGACCAGCCTAAGGAATGATTTAGGTTTGGCCAGTTCGTCCTCAATCGGCATTTCCTGGAGCCCGTTAGCGGCGCTGATCTTGCCAATGACGCTGTCAAAAAGCCTGTTCTGATCCATGTTTGTAATCTCTTGTGCCGATTTAGTTAATTAAGCCAAGCAATTACAACGGCCACAGCCGCACATTGCAATTGTTGTGATTGAGCTTAACTATGGCGGCGTTTGAGTTCTGCTGCAACGTCACCCAGTGAAAGATCGCTATTGTTGAGCAGTACCAGCAAGTGGTAGACAAGGTCAGCTGATTCGGAAGTGAGTCGCTCACGGTTACCTTGCAGCGCTTCGATAATGGTTTCCACCGCTTCTTCCCCGACCTTCTGGGCGATAAAGGGTATGCCTTTTTGTCGCAGTTGGGCGGTATAGCTTTCTTCGGGCGATGCTTTGCTGCGCTCTTCGATAATGGTTTCAAGCTCGGTTAAGAATTCAATATTGCTCATTGTGGTTTCTCTTGCTGCGTTGGCAGCGCTAAATTCGAATTTCGACATTCTGTGTTTGTAAAAATCGTTTGAGGTCATCGATTTCAATAATGGCCTTATGAAAGACGCTGGCAGCGAGGCCACCGTCGGCACAGGCTACGGTAAATACATCGGCAAAGTGCTGCATTTCACCTGCCCCACCAGAGGCGATGAGGGGCACATCGCACACGGCGCGTATCTCGCTTAATTGCTTCAGGTCATAGCCGTTGCGGACGCCGTCCTGGTTCATGCAGTTAAGCACAATCTCGCCAGCACCTCTTTCCTGAACCTCTTTAACCCAGTCTGCCGTAATCCGGCCCGAGTGCTTGGTTTTGTCGGGGTCGCCGGTGTACTGGTAAACGCGGTAAGAATCATCCTCTTCGCGGCTGTCGATACCTATAACCACGCACTGCGAGCCAAAGCGACGCACCAGTTCATTGATCAGGTCGGGGTTAGCGAGAGCGGGGCTGTTCACGGATATTTTATCTGCACCGAAATTTAAGATTTCTTCCGCGTCTTTTAGTGTGCGTATACCACCTGCGACACAGAATGGAATATCGAGTATTTCGGCCACCCGGTTGATCCATTCGCGGTCTACGGTGCGTCCGTCAGGGCTGGCAGTAATGTCATAGAACACGAGTTCATCGGCACCCTCATCGCGATAGCGTTCGGCGAGATCGAGAATATCGCCCACCACTTCATGATTGCGGAATTGCACACCTTTAACCACCTGCCCATCACGGACATCGAGACAGGGAATTATCCGTTTTGCGAGAATGACTGTATCTCCTCAAGCGTTAAGCGCCCGTCGAGCAGCGCTTTTCCGGTGACGACTCCAGCCGCGCCAGTGCCTTTTAGTTTGGGTAAATCAGCTGCGCTAGCAACACCACCGGAAGCAATAAACTTTGCATTCGGGTAACGGTTACTGCACTCCGCGTAGAGTTCGAAATTGGGACCTTCTAACGTGCCGTCTTTGTCGATGTCGGTGCAGAGATAATGGATGCCGCCATTGGCACTAAAGAAATCCAGAAGATCCCAGAGTGATTTATCGCCTGCTTCAGTCCAGCCGTGCGTTTGTGGGACGGGCAAGCCATTGGCATCGATAAATACATCGAATGCCAGCACGATGCGCTCACCGCCGACCTCACGAATCCATTCGGCTACATTTTCCGGGTGTTGCACCGCGGTTGAGCCGATGACCACACGGTCCGCACCGGCATCAAGCAGTAATTTTACGCGCGCCAGATCGCGGATACCGCCGCCGACCTGCACCTTGAGTGTCAGCTCGCTGGTGATCCGGCGGATAACGTCGAGGTTCACCAGTTCGCCGCTGCGGGCACCGTCGAGATCGACCAGATGAAGTCGGGCTGAGCCGGCATCATAATAGCGGGTAGCAATATCGAGGGGGTCCTGATCGTACTCGGTAACCTGCTCAAAATCGCCTTTGAACAGTCGTACGCAGCCGCCGTTCATTAAATCAATTGCGGGTATAACTTCCATGCTCTATCCAGTTTGCAACTCCCGTTTTGGGAGCTAGTTGTAGTTGTTAATGAAATTCTTTAAAAACTTTGCGCCGACAGCACCAGAGCGTTCCGGGTGAAACTGGGCCGCGATAAAGTTTTTGCTTTCAACGACCGCAGTGAATTCTGAGCCGTAGTCGGTCGAACCAATTGTGGCTTCACTTATCGGTAGAGCGAAACTGTGTACAAAATAAAAGTACGAGTTGTCTTCAATGCCAGCGAAGCTCGGTGAGCTGCTTTTCTGCAACACTTTATTCCAGCCCATATGCGGCACAGGACGGTTAGGCGCTGGAGTAAAGCGGCTTGCCTTACCTGGAATTATCCCCAGACAGGTTGCATCGTCTTCTTCTGAAGCGTCGAACATCAGTTGCATGCCCAGGCAAATGCCGAGCACGGGTTGCTTAAGGTCACGAATAAACTGGCACAAATCTGCATGCTGCAGTCGTGTCATTGCATCGGCCGCGGCACCAACGCCAGGCAGAATAACTTTATCGGCCGCAGCGATAGCAGACTTGTCTGTGGTGAGTTGCGCGGTAACGCCCAGCCTTTGCAGAGCAAAGGTTAAGGAAGCAATGTTTGCGCCACCGCCATCAATGATCGCCAGCGATCCGCTCATTACAGCGTGCCTTTGGTGCTGGGCAAATCATTGCCTTCCCGGGCAAAAGCCTGGCGCAGAGCGCGGCCTGTCGCTTTAAAGCAACCTTCAATTTTATGGTGATCGTTATCGCCTTTAACGTCGATATGAATTGCAGCGGCCAGCGTATCGCTGATTGAGCGGAAGATATGCGGTACCAATTCTGTGGGCAGGCCGCCCACTGCTTCGCGCTCGAATGTCCCTTCGAAGACCATGAACGGACGGCCACCGAGGTCAATAGCAACATTTGCCTGAGCTTCATCCATAGGCACGGTAAAGCCATAGCGCCCAATGCCGCGCTTATCGCCCAGTGCATTCCTTATGGCCTGACCCAAAGCCAGAGCAACGTCTTCGACTGTGTGATGTTCATCGACTTCTAGATCGCCGTTGCACTTCACCACTAAGGAGAAACCACCGTGCTTTGATATCTGCTCGAGCATGTGATCGTAGAAGCCAATACCGGTGTCTATACTGGAAGCGCCCGGATTATCGAGATCCACACTAACCAAAATATCTGTTTCATTGGTTTTGCGTTTAACGGTAGCCACGCGAGCTGGGCGCGTGATGTTTCTGGCTATGCGTTCCCAGGCATCTTTGTTTTCGGGATCGATAAGGATTCCGCTGACGCCTATATTGGTGGCCAGATCGAGATCGGTCTGACGATCGCCGATAACGTAACTGTTTTCTCTGTCGATGCTGTTGTCGCGCAGAAATGGGGTGAGCAGGCCGGGTAAAGGTTTGCGGCAATCACAGCGGTCATCAGCAAAGTGTGGGCAAATAAGCACATCACGGAAGGTGAGCCCCTGAGACGCAAACAGATTAAGAATGAATTCCTGCGGTTTGAGGAAGTCTGCTTCCGGGAAACTGTCGCTGCCACGTCCGTCCTGATTGCTGACCATGACAAAATCAAAGCCGGCATCGCGCAGCGTAAGCATTGCAGGAATGACACCGGGAACCAGTTGGACTTTCTCGAGGCTGTCGACCTGCTTGTCGGAAGGCGGCTCTATAACCATAGTGCCGTCGCGGTCGATGAAAATAATTCTATCGCTCATTTGAGTGTATCCAGTGCGTTAATCAATTGATCGTTTCCTTCAGCGGTACCTGCGGTAATGCGGAAGCCAGCCAGTGCTGTCGGTTCTTTGCTGAAGTCTCGAATTCGTACTTTGGCGGCTTCAGTTGCCGCAATAACGTCTTCAGGGTTGACGGCAGTGACAAAAATAAAGTTTGCGTTGCTGGGCAACACGGCGCTGAACCCGGGGTTGCTGCGACAATAGCTAATCAGTCTTTCGCGTTGCTCTTTTAAAGCGGAAATACGTCGCAATTGTTCGCTGCGGTTTGCCGGGTCGAGTGCTGCAAGCACCACTTCCTGGCAGGGCTTCGGGTAAGAGTAGGGTGGCAGTATCTGCTGCAGATAGCCGATGACCTCGGGGTTGCCTATTACAGCACCACAGCGAACGCCGGCAAGCCCCAGTGCTTTAGATAAGGTTCGCAGCACCACTACATTGTCGTAACGGGTGAGCAGTTCGGTGGGGTCATAATCGGCGAACTCGGTGTATGCAGCATCAATAACGACCATGCCTTTACCGACCAGTGCTTTGCATAAACGATCGAGTTCATCTGCAGGCACTGTGTTGCCTGTTGGGTTATTCGGCGTGCAGATAAAAGCCAGTTTGCTGGTGTCGCTCCAGTTACTAATAATACCGTCAACATCGAGCGCATAGCCCTGTTCAGCCAGCAACGGCAATTCTTTTACTGCAGCGCCTTGCACATCGGCGTACACACGATACATGCCGAAGGTTGGTGGGTTGATGATGCATTCATCAATGCCGGCGCGGCAAAAGCTGCGGATCAGTAGGTCGATACCTTCGCTGCTGCCACGAGTTACCAGCAGACAGTCTGGGGTCACACCATAAAAGTCGGCAAGACGTGCTGTGAGTTCCCAGGGCCGTTCATCGGGGTAGCGGTTGAGTTCTTTTAGGTCAATGCCGCTGCCGGGTGCAATGGGGCTCCAAGGCGCTTCATTTGCGTTCAGGCGCAGCACACCCTCGGCATAGGTTGCCGCTACATAGGGTTTGAGTGCGCCAATTTCAGGCCGCACCAGTTTTGCTGCCGTGCTGCTCATGAGCTTTGCTTTCCTTCCTCATCTTCAATTCGCACCAGCACCGCCTGTGCATGTGCATCCAGACCTTCAAGCCCGGCGAGTGTGGTGACAGTGGGCTCCAGCGTTTTTAGTCCTGCATAGGTCAGTTCCTGCACCGAGATCTGTTTCTGGAATGCGGCCAGCGATAAGCCACTGTAGGAACGGGCATAGCCATAGGTTGGCAGCACGTGATTCGTGCCGCTGCAATAGTCGCCTACCGACTCTGGCGTCCATGGCCCAAGGAAAACAGAGCCGGCGTTTTGCACCCGCTCCAGATAATCACGCGGCGCATCCACCTGAATGATCAAGTGCTCGGGCGCATAGGTATTGGCTACATCGATGGCTTCACCAATCGAGTCGACCAGAATGCTTACGCTGTAGCTGAGAGCCTGTTCGATTATGGCTCGTCGGGGCAAGGTCTCAAGTGCCACACCTATTGCCGCATCTACGGCCTTCGACAGTTGCTCGCTGGTGGTAACCAAAATTACCTGCGAGTCTGGGCCATGTTCAGCCTGTGAGAGCAGGTCGAGTGCAACTGCGCGGACAGCCGCGTTGTCATCAGCGACAACCATAACTTCGGAAGGGCCCGCGGGCATGTCCAGCGCCGCACCGGCAGGGTCTGCCGACACAATGGTTTTGGCGGCAGTAAACCAGGCATTGCCAGGGCCGAATACTTTGTCGACCTTAGCGATACTTTCGGTACCGTAAGCCATTGCCGCTACAGCCTGCGCACCGCCCACTTTATAAATGTTACGCACGCCGCACTGCCACGCTGCATAGACTACCGCCGGGTCAGCTTTGCCATCCGGACGAGCGGGGGTGCACATCACCCGTGTATTGCAATCGGCAATTGCGGCTGGAACTGACAGCATAATCGCGGTGGAGGGCAGCGGTGCTGTACCCGCAGGCACATACAAACCGACCGCAGGGATGGCGCGGATGATGCGCTCACAGACAACGCCAGGAGTCGTTTCGACCGTAATCGGCGCGGTCTGCTGAGCCTCGTGGTAAGCCCGTACGTTAGCGATGGCGATATTAATTGCCTTGCAGGCCTCAGGTCCTATTACACCTGCGGCTTCGGCCGCTTCGGTATCGCTCACTTTAAGGTCCGTCAGGCTGACGTCATCAAGTTCAGCCGCAAGGTCGACAAGTGCTTTATCGCCGCCCTGTTTTACTCGATCAATGATCGCAGCGGCCTGCGCCGATATTTCAGCGTTGGCTTTAACAGCCGGACGCTCTAAAACCGCCGATTGCTCTGCTGCAGTCAGTTGTTGCCAACGGAATGTTGTAAGACGCTCGCTCATGCCAGCATTTTCTCCACAGGTAAAACCAGAATAGAACTGGCGCCTACTGCTTTTAGATTTTCCAATGTGTCCCAAAATACGGTTTCGCGACAGACTACGTGTACGGCAACTTTGTCATCTATGCCGCCCAGTGGCAGCACAGTAGGTGACTCTGCCCCCGGTAATAGATCAGTAATTGCTTTGAGAGCGGAGCGGGGTGCATGCATCATGATGTATTTGCTTTCTCGCACCTGCTGCACACCGTTAATACGTTGCACGATCTTATCGACCCATTGCTGTTTCTCAGGCGACAGGGCGACTGTGGTTTGAATGAGTACCGAGTAGCTTTGCAATATGGTTTCGCCTTCGAACAACTTGTTCGCCGCAAGCGTGGCACCACTCGAGACCAGGTCACAGATCATATCGGCACGGCCAAGGCTTGGTGCAATTTCTACTGCACCCGAGAACTCAATGACTTCGGCATTAATGCCGGCCGTTTTTAGATATTCTTTAACGATATACGGGTAGCTGGTAGCAATGCATTTGCCGTCAGCATCAGCAATGGTTTTCATGCTGCCGTTTTCCGGGTACGCAAATGCCAGCCGACACTGACCATAGTCCAACGGCATTATCTGTTGAAATGCGTTATCGATGCCGTCATTTTTATACTGAATACGACGTTCTTCCAGTTCGTTTAAACCGACGATACCGAGATCACACACATCATCTTTAACTAAGCCGGGAATATCGTCATCACGAACTAACAGAAAATCGACCGGCATATTCTCGCCGTAGCCGATGAGTTGATCACGTCCGCGACTGTACTTCAGGCCAACCTGCTGCAGCAGTTCGAGTGAGTGGTCGGTAAGGCGGCCCGATTTCTGGATAGCAATCTTAATTCGGGTTTGTTTATCTGCATTCATTAGGACTTATTTCCAATTCGTTTTATAACTGTGGCGTATCCATCCGCACCATTATTCAGGCAACGGGCGACACGACCAATTGTGGTGATGCTCACGCCGGTAAGGTCATGAATATCGCGGTAGGTTTTACCCTCATCGAGCAGTTCTACGACAAACCAGCGGTCCTTCATCGCCTGCAACTCGGCTGGCGTGCACAGGTCGTTGAAGAAATTCCGACATTCTTCGGTGCTGCCGAGTGCGAGTACCGCTCGGTACAGTTCGGTTTCGGCGGCTTGCTCTTCTTGCGATGAGAGTATTCTGTGATCTTTCATAGTATTCACTGTATCAATGTGTTAACACGCTAGCACATTAACAGATTGATACTTCTGCGGCAAGCTTGATTGTTACCCAAAAAAAAGCCCCTGATTTAGGGGCTATCCTGTTGCTATTGCTGGGTTTCCTGCTTAGCCGAGTGCTTTCAATACAGCGTCACCCATTTCTTGGGTGCCAATAACGGTATCACCGGCCTGAGCAATGTCACCGGTGCGTGCGCCATTCAGCAGAGCCTGATTGACGGCCGCTTCAATCGCATCGGCTTCCGCCGTTAGATTGAGTGAGTGACGCAGTAACATGGCAGCACTCATGATGGTGGCGCAAGGGTTGGCTTTGTTTTGTCCTGCGATATCGGGTGCTGAGCCGTGAATCGGTTCATACAAACCGACAGTGCCATCGTTCAGTGACGCTGAAGGCAACATGCCCATTGAACCCGCAAGCATCGAGGCTTCGTCGGTCAGGATATCGCCGAACATATTTTCGGTAACGATGACGTCGAAGTCGGCCGGGCGTGACAACAGGTGCATTGCTGCGGCATCAACCAGCAGATGTTCGACCTGCACATCCGGAAACTCACGGGGCATTAACTCGTTGACGACTTCGCGCCAAAGGCGAGAGGTTTCCAAAACATTTGATTTATCGACAGAGGTGACTTTGCCGCGACGTTTTTGAGCCATTTGCCCGGCAATCCGCAATACGCGTTCGATCTCACTGCGGGTGTAGGTACAGACATCGGTGGCGCTGTTTTTGGTGCGTTCTTTTTTGCCAAAGTAAATACCGCCGGTGAGTTCACGGACGACAATCATGTCCACACCTTCAAGAATTTCAGCGCGGATAGGTGAGGCACCCGCAAGAACGTTATTCACGGCCACCGGACGAATATTTGCGAACACATTCAATACTGCACGAAGCCTTAGTAGGCCACGTTCCGGGCGTGATTCTGTAGGTACGTTGTCCCACTTAGGGCCACCCACCGCGCCAAGCAGCACTGCAGCGGCATCTTCACAGACAGATGCTGTGCTAGCAGGGAACGGGTCGTTCTCAGCATCAAGCGCCACACCCCCGATTAGGCCTTCCGGCATGTCGAACTGGTGACCGAACTTAGCCGCTATGGCATTGAGTACCTTTACTGCTTCGGCAGTAACTTCCGGACCGATTCCATCGCCCGGGAGAATAGCTATTGTTGCTTTCATGGCTGCCACATGCGGTTGTTTTCAAACTGTCCAATGTTGTCGATGTTCTGCATAAGGTAGCCGGTTTGATCGATACCTTCGAGAATGCAATGCCGGGCAAAGTTATCGATAGGGAAGGTAACCGATTTGCCTGTTGGCAGTCGCAGTTCACGCGCTTCAACATCGACGGTTACTTCTGCACCTGGGTTAGCCAGCAACCATTGGTGAGTATCATTATCGACAATGACAGGAACTAAACCATTTTTAAGTGAGTTGTTGCGAAAGATATCGGCGATCTCACTGCTGATTACCGCACGTATGCCAAAATCAAAAAGAGACCAGGGTGCATGCTCGCGCGATGAGCCGCAACCGAAGTTGCGACCGGCTACCAGAAATTTGCAATCAGAAATATCGGGCGCGTTCAGCGGGAAATCTTTAATCTCATTCCCCTGTGCGTCGAAACGCCAATCGGCAAAAAGTGCTTTACCGATGCCATCGCGTGTTGTGGTAGTTAGAAACCGTGCTGGGATGATTTGGTCAGTGTCGACGTCATCAATTGGTAAGACGGTTGTTTTGGAGGTGAGTTGCGTTAACTTTTCCATGATATATGCGGTCCTAGATATAATCGCGCGGATCGGCAATTACGCCGGCTATGGCTGATGCTGTTGCGGTCTCAGGGCTGGCCAGCACGGTACGACCGCCGGGCCCTTGGCGGCCTTCGAAGTTTCGGTTGCTGGTGCTGACACACAACTGACCTTTGCCCAGCTTATCGCTGTTCATGCCAAGGCACATCGAGCAGCCGGCTTCCCGCCATTCTGCACCAGCGGCAGTGAATATCTTATGCAGGCCTTCAGCTTCGGCCTGAACCTTTAAGGCTTCAGAACCCGGAACGATCATCATGCGAACGTTGCTGGCAACCTTCTTGCCATCAAGCATTTTGGCGACCGACTGCAAGTCAGTCATGCGCGAGTTGGTGCAGCTTCCAATGAAGACAATATCGACTTTGGTGCCGAGCATCGGTTGATCGGCCTTAACCTGCATGTAGTCAATGGCTTTATTAAAGCTTAGATCGTTGATATTCGGAATAGGTTTGCTAATTGATACGACCATGCCGGGATTAGTGCCGAAGGTAACCTGCGGCTCCAGATCAGATATATCGAGACTCACTTCTTTATCGAAACGGGCATCGCCGTCGGTTTTTAAGCCTTTCCAACGTTCGACCGCGGTATCCCAGTCTTTACCCTGAGGTGCTTTGTCGCGTCCTTTCATGTACGCGAAGGTTGTTTCGTCGGGGGCAATCATGCCTGCACGCGCGCCAGCTTCAATGGACATGTTGCATATGGTCATGCGCTCGTCCATGTTCAAGTCACGAATCGTTTCGCCGCGATATTCAATGACATGACCTGTGCCGCCGTCAACGCCGATTTTGCCGATTAGTGCGAGGATAATATCCTTGGCCGAGACGCCCGGCTGCAGCTTGCCAGAAATGTTCACTGCCATTGATTTTGCTTTTCGCTGCAACAGACACTGGGTGGCAAGTACGTGGCCAACTTCCGTGGTGCCGATGCCAAAACCGAGTGCGCCGAACGCACCGTGGGTAGACGAGTGACTGTCACCGCAAACTATAGTCTTGCCTGGCTGAGTGGCACCAATTTCCGGGCCTATAACGTGGACGATGCCACGATGATGATCGCCAAAGCCATGCAGCTCAATACCGAACTCTTCGCAGTTAACAATCATCTGGCGAATTTGTTTGGCGGGTTCAGGAGCTGATATGGCAGGATCATCAAGTACCGATAGGTCATTAATCGGGACGGTAGGCGTTGAGTGATCCATGGTTGCCAGTATGAGGTCGGGACGCCGCACAGGAAGTTTGTTTTCACGCAGCATATTAAATGCCTGCGGGGTAGTTACTTCATGAATTATGTGCAGATCAATGTAAAACACCGCTGGTGTCTGTTCACTTTCTGGAATAACGACGTGATCGTCCCAGACTTTGTCGAATAAAGTTTTTCCACCCATGACGGAGTGTTCTCCAATTTAATTCGTATCTTTGTGTATTAAGTCTGCAGTTTCCGATGTCACTGCCATATGCATTGTTATTAGCGGCAAGAACACAGGAATTGCGAATTTTAGGGCGGCCGGAGCCTATTTCAGTGCTGTTAGCCAGCCCCATTTATCTTCAGTCTTACCCGAGAATAGGCCGAAGAATACATCCTGCAGATGTTTCGTGACCTTTCCGCGTTCGCTGTTACCGACAGGCAGACGATCGACCGAACGCACTGGTGTGATTTCGGCGGCAGTGCCGGTCAGGAATATTTCATCTGCTATATACAGCATCTCCCGTGGAATGGATTGTTGGACAATTTCAATACCAGCTTCTTTCGCCAGCACCATTACGCTGTGACGGGTAATGCCTGTAAGAATCGATGCTGCTGCGCCAGGGGTATAAACCACACCATCTTTAATAACGAAAATATTTTCGCCGGCACCTTCAGATACTGTGCCATCGGTCGATAGTGCAATACCTTCATCAAAGCCGCGATCACGAGCCTCCATGCTAATAAGCGTGCTCGACAGATAGTTACCGCCGGCCTTAGCGAGAGCTGGAATGGTATTAGGCGCTACGCGCTGCCAAGAAGAAATGCACACATCGACGCCATTTTCTAATGCGTCTGCGCCCAGGTAGGTTCCCCATTGCCAGGCGGCAACTGAGAGGTCAACCGGATGATTCGCGCTGGGAGCCAGACCTATTTCACCGTATCCGCGATAGGCTATAGGACGGATATAAGCGCCGTCATCGAGATTGTTTTTCACAACCAATTCACAGCATGCGGTATTTAGCTCATCAACAGACCACTTCATTGGCATGCGATGAATTTTTGCCGATTCCAACATGCGCTTGGTGTGCGCATTTAGGCGAAATGCTTTTGAACCATCAGGTGTCTTGTATACACGGATTCCCTCAAATACGGATGACCCGTAATGCAGAGCATGCGTCATTACATGAACCTTGGCATCCTCCCAGGGAACCATTTCACCGTTGTGCCAAATCCATTCGCTCTTATTCATTGCTGTGCTATCTCCTTAAACTGAGACCTTCTGGTGTCAGATATTTGCAGTCTTGGTTTTGTCCCCAACAGTGCTTGGCATTCCGGATTCGATACGCCGACTGATGCGATTAATTATTTCCAGATAGGCGAGGGTGCCTGCCTCTACGATATTAGTGCTCACACCGTGACCGCGGTAGCTTTCACCATTGTACTCCGCAGTAGCGGTGACCTCACCCTGCGCGTCCTCACCAACCGTTACGCTATTCACCTGAAATTTCTTCAGCTTCAAGGTTACTGTGGTTGCCTGCTCGAGCGCGATAAATACCGATTCCACAGGACCATCGCCCTGTGCACTGGCAGTAATCGAGCGCCCATCATTATGAATCAGCGTAACTTCGGCTTTCGCACCAGCATTCTTGCTGGAAGAAAAACTGAGGTCTGCCAAAGACCATGGACCAGGTTGCTTTCCGCCGGTGTGCATAATGATGGCTTCAATATCAGCATCGAAAAGCTCTTTTTTGCGATCAGCGAGTTTTTTGAATTCGTCAAATGCCCGCACGAGTTCCTCATCGCTAGGGTCAAAGCCTAGCGATTGAACGCGATCGCGGAACGCGTGCTTACCGCTGTGCTTACCCAGTACGAGGCTGTTTGCTTTGATGCCGATGTCTGCCGGCTTCATTATCTCGTAAGTCTCGGCATTTTGAAGTACGCCATGTTGATGAATCCCTGCTTCATGAGCAAATGCGTTTTCACCCACAATGGCTTTATTGCGTGGGATTGACATGCCGGTGATAGTCGATACCAGTTTTGCCGTTGGGTACAACTTGCGTGTATCAAGGCCGGTGTCTATACCAAAGTAATCGGCGCGTGTTTTGAGTGCCATAACGATTTCTTCAAGTGAGCAGTTGCCCGCCCGTTCACCAATACCATTTATGGTGCACTCAATCTGACGGGCGCCGGCAGTCACAGCGGCAAGACTATTTGCCACGGCCATGCCGAGGTCGTTGTGGCAATGCACGCTAAGTACGATGTCATCGATGCCTGCAACATTCTGCTTGAGGTAACTGAACAGGTTCGCAAACTCGCCGGGCACGGTATAACCCACGGTGTCCGGAATGTTTACAGTGGTAACTCCGGCTTCAATTACTGCCGCCACGACATCGGCCAAAAAAGCCGGTTCAGTGCGCGAAGCATCTTCAGGCGAGAACTCAACCTGAGCGCAAAGCGACTTAGCCTGCTGCACCCCAGTTACTGCTCTGCGGATTATTTCTTCTTTTGCCATGTGTAACTTGTATTCGCGATGAATTTGGCTGGTAGCAAGAAAAATATGGATTCGCTGGCTTTCTGCGGGCTCTACTGCAGCAGCAACTTTCTCGATGTCGTCGGCGTGACAGCGGGCAAGGCCACAGATAGTAGGACCCTGGATTTCGCTTGCGATTGCCTGCACCGATTCAAAGTCGCCGGGCGAGGCTGCCGGAAACCCGGCTTCAATGACGTCAACCTTGAGATCACTTAGAGCAGAAGCAACTCGAAGTTTTTCGCGCAGCGTCATGCTGCAGCCGGGAGCCTGCTCACCGTCTCTTAATGTCGTGTCAAAAATGATGACGCGATCATCCGCTTGATTGCTCATCGTACTCTCTCCATTGCTGTAACTTTTAATATACTGCCTGAGCCGCTGCTCATACAGTCATAACCTGGTGTCTTTCAGCACAAAAAAAACCCCGCGACCATATGGTGCGGGGTTTTGCAGTAACTTGGTTCTCTGTTACCCGGTTATAGGTCCGCACCACCGTTTCGCCTTTTCAGGCACCAGCAGAAGCAGCAAGCACCGAATGCTCGTCTCCATTCCGACCATAACTTGTTTCAATGTGATACTGAACATGGGCTAATATTCATGGAATTGCAGCATTCTGTCAACCTCAAGCGCTTGATTAACGTCCCTAATCTGTGCGGAGCACAGCTTCAGATCCGGGGGCACTGCATGGTAATGAGCAAGTCTGGATGAGCGACACTGTATTTTACGACTTTGATATGAGGTTAATTCGCTAAGACCATAAAAAAGAAGAAGTTAGTTGACCCTCATCGAAAGGAGCGGCCGGGCTTGGTTGCGTTTGTGGTGATGCTGGCGGAGTATTGGTTAGCGCTCTTGTAAATCTCAGTGTGAACACCAAGCAACTGACTTATAAATCAATCGGCTGATTTCCGCGGAATTATTCTTGTTTGAGCGTTGTCACAAACACTTAAGAGGTAGCGAAGTTCGCTCGAATGTCTGATGAAAAAATGTTAACCAAAATGCTGGCGTTCATTGCTGCTTGTGCTATCCTGCCGCCGCTCTATGCAGCCAGACATGTATTGTCTGTCTGCACGGGTCGGAGCAGTTACTAAAGTTGGCTTTTGTTTGTTCCGGTCTGTATAAATAGGGTTCTGCTGTGGGGGCGGGCTATAACGAATGACGCAAGGTTTGTCGCGGATGTTTCCGTGTAACTTGTGTAGTAGAGTTGCTGCAGGCGTGGCAGCTTGAACAGAGCTCTTTCCCATAGCCATTTACACAATCTAATTCACTCCGTTGAGAAGGGGAGACTTCATGAGTTTGACGCACAGGAGATTCCGGCTGCTGGCTGGTGGTGTCATATTGGCGCTTGCCTATCCGGTTACAGGGATCAGCCAATCAGTCGATGACGTCCTAGCTAAACAGCAATCACGCACTAAGCTTTCGCAACAGTCGCAGCAGAAAATTGATGCTGTTGTTGATGAGACCCGCGGTCTTGAAGATCAGTACAAAGCTGTACTTAAAGAGATCGAAGGTTTGCAGGTGTACAACACATTGCTGGAACGACAGATCATTCGTCAGGATATGCAGATGGAACAATTGATAGCGTCTATTGACGGTGTTGAAGTTATCAACCGTCAAATTGTTCCTTTAATGACGAAGATGGTCGATTCCCTTGAGCAGTTTGTTGAACTGGATGTGCCTTTTCTACTTGAAGAGCGTCGTAATCGCGTCGCGGGCCTAGAGGAAACTCTTGAGCGCCAGGATGTCACCGTCGCTGAGAAGTTTCGTAAGGTCACCGAGGCCTACCAGATTGAAAATGAATTTGGCCGCACTATTGAATCATACAAAGGTGAGTTGACTATTGACGGGGCTGTTCGGCAAGTAGACTTCCTGCGTATTGGCCGCATAGGTCTTGTTTACCAGAGCGAAGATGGCAAATTGTCCGGTTCATGGGATCAAAGGAACCGCACCTGGGTCGATCTTGGCAGTGATTACCGCAGCGAAATTCGCAAAGGTATTCGTATCGCCCGTAAAGAAATCGCACCAGAATTGTTGATGATGCCTGTTGACGCGCCGGAGGCAAACCAATGAGCCGTTTAATCGTTAAATTGCTGTCTGTATCAGCTGTTGTCGCCATGTTGGGCGTTACCGCTGTTCAGGCTCAGGATGCCTTGAGCTTGGATGAATTGCTGCGCCGTGTAGAGCAGGGCACCGTAAACGACAATAAAGAAAACCGTGCTCGTGAGCAGCGCTTTAGGGCCTCGCGTAATGAGCAGGACAAACTTCTGAAGGATGCTAGAGCCGATAAAGTAGCCGAAGAAAATCGCAGTCAACGGCTGGAAACTGAGTTTGAGGATAACGCCTTGGAGTTGGATATTCTTGAGGAGACTTATACTGAACGTCTCGGTGACCTTAAAGAATTGTTTGGCGTTATGCAGCAGGTTGCTGGCGATGCCCGCGGTAATTTTGATGCATCACTTACCAGCATTCAGTACCCCGATCGTGGTGAAAAACTTGGAGCGCTCGCTAAGAAAATTGGTAGCTCTTCAGAACTTCCATCAATGGATGACATCGAAGGTCTGTGGTTTGAGCTGCAGCGTGAGATGACTGAAAGCGGTCGTGTTATAAAGTTCCCGGCTGAAGTGACTACCCAGGACGGCACTAAGGAGACAATGGACGTTGTCCGTGTTGGTCTTTATAGCGTTGTTACTGATGGTAAGTATCTTAATTACGAGCCAAGCACTAAGAACCTCACAGAATTGCCGCGGCAGCCTGAACAGTCGCGCTTTACTAACAGTACCGAAGAGTTGCTTTCTGCAACCGACGGACAGGTTCGCTTCGGTCTTGATCCCACTTTGGGTGGTGTATTGAAATCACTGGTTGCCCGTCCGAACCTTTTGGAGCGTGTGCAGCAGGGTGGTCTTGTGGGTTATCTGATTCTGGCGTTGGGTGCTGTGGGTTTGTTGATCTCACTAGAACGTCTGGTTGTGCTGGGTATTGCGAGTCGCAAGGTTACCGCTCAGTTAGCTAGCGATACTCCGAGTAACGATAACGCTCTGGGTCGGGTTTTGGCTGTGTACCAGTCGAACACATCTGTCGATACCGAGACTCTCGAGTTGAAGCTGGCGGAGGCTATCTTTAAAGAGACTCCTGCACTGAATCGTGCATTGCTCTTCATTAAGATTATCTCTGTGATTGCTCCGCTGATGGGGCTGTTGGGTACTGTGACCGGTATGATAAATACCTTCCAGGCTATTACCCTCTACGGTACAGGTGATCCGAAGCTGATGGCTGGTGGTATTTCTCAAGCCTTGGTGACTACAGTGCTAGGCCTGGTTGTAGCTATCCCGATGGTGTTGTTGCATACGCTGGTAAGCGGACGCAGCAAACGTATTGTTCAGGTTCTGCAAGAGCAAAGCGCAGGTATTATTGCGCAGCATGCAGAGAAGAACGCTCGGGCCTGATAACAGGAGATTTCTGAATGCCTGCCCCTTGCGGGGCAGGCATCATCGGAGAAACTGAATAATGCAATTTATAGTTAATGCATTTGAAT
>JABIQA010000131.1 GCA_018699155.1 Chromatiales bacterium | reverse complement strand
TCCATCCATGGTTCCTGCAACTCCGCAGTGAACAAGTCGGCCACAAGAAACTCGGCATTTTCAATATTGTTGAGCCCAGCGTTAGCACGGGCACCCTGAACACTGAGCAATTCGCCTTCAATACCCGTCACCTGTTTAGTGACGCGCGCTAATGGCAGGCTAAAGTTACCCAAACCACAAAATAGATCCAGCACAGTCTCATCCCGCCTCGGCTGCAACCAATCAATTGCCTGCTGCAGCATCTTCAGATTGATCTCATGATTAACCTGAATAAAATCCAGCGGGCTAAACTCAATACGCAGCGAATAGTCGGGAATACTGTAATACAACTTGTCAGGAGCTTCGGCAGAATGCAATTTAGTAATGCTTTCACGCCCGCTCCGTTGCAACAGCATCGTCATCTTGTGTTGCTCACCAAAATCGGCAAATGCTGCGATGTCGCTGGCAGACGGCTCATCTAAAACACGAAATACCAAACTGGTTTCTGCCTCACCAACACTCGCTTCAATCTGCGGAACCCTTCGGCAAATACTGAGACCGCCTATGAGCTCCTGCAGTTCAGGTAACAATGCACTTAATGCCGGATCGATAGTTTCACAGCTGTCCATTACTGCAACAAAGGGTTTGAGCCGTTCACGAAAGCCCACCAGCATGCGGTCCTTGCCATCAACATACTTAGCAGTAAACCGCGCACGCCGACGATAGCCCCAGGATGAACCGCACAATGGCGGCATCACCTCGGCAGGCGCAACACCGCCAATACGCTCAAAGGCCTGCAACAGCGAATGCTGCTTGGCGAGTATTTGATGCTCGGCATCGAGATGCTGCCAAGTGCAACCACCGCAGGTGAGAAAGTGAGGGCAGCGTGGCGTAACCCGGTGAGGAGAAGGTTCGAGTACTTCCAGCAGATCGGCTTCGTCATAGCGACGCCGGGATTTGCGCCGCTGAAATACAATACGCTCACCCGTAAGTGCGGCATCAACGAACACGGCTTTTCCATCAACGCTACTGACAACACCATTGCCATCCGACGTAACATCTCGCACAACACCCTGCTCAGGCTCCGGCTGCTTAAAAGGTTTTCCGCGGCGACTCATGCAGTATCAGCTGCCTTCCAGGTATCAAGAAATGCTTGCAGATGCGGTTCGCCTGAGTCGGTAAGCGCGCTCTCCACCCGCGCCTCTTCTTCCGCCAATTGCACGGCATCAATAGTGCCGCGCATAAACTGAAAGCGCAGATACACGAGGTAAGTATTCAGTACATCGGTCTCGCAGTAGTTGCGGATACCGGCGATATTGCCTTGCTCGTATTCCGGCCAAACCTGATCACCTGCCATACCCATTTTACCGGGATAACCCAGCATGGTTGCAATCACATCCAAGCCAGCGCGGGCGCGCGGCTGAAATCCTGATAACACATCCATCACATCAAGGTGTCGCCAGTGATAACGACTTAGATAGTTGTTCCACTTGAAATCACGATTGTTTTCACCGTGGTCCCAGTAGGTCGCAGCCTGAATTTTATGACGCAAAGCCCGATAGTGGAGCACCGGCAAATCAAAACCACCGCCGTTCCACGACACTAACTCAGGGGTATAACGCTCGATACCGTCATAGAAACGCTGAATAAGCTCAGCCTCTGTGCTGTTCTCGTCACCCAGACTCCACACTTTGAATTCGCCCGGGCTTTGCCAGGCGATAGAGATAGCAACGATCTTCTGCTGATATAAAGGCAAGAACTCCGAACCACTGGACTGCAAGTGATTAAAGACCATAGCTTTAGCAGTATCGGTGTCATTAACACCTTCCAGTCCCAGCAACTTGCGTCCCAACTCAACGTCGGGAACAGTCTCGATATCGAACACCATTGTGGTCATACAGCTTACTCCTTAGCGTGGAGATACGTTTAGAGCTTGCCGTTCGCGCAAGCCCTGAACCAGTAGCGCCTTCATTTCATTCACCGCTGTCTCGAAACCCTCGAGCACCGCATGCGCCACAATTGAATGGCCAATATTCAATTCAACAATATGCGGAATAAGCGTAATCTGCTGAACGTTTGAGTAATGCAAACCATGACCGGCATGCACTCGCAAACCCATCTCATGCGCATGCCGAGCAGCCAACACGATCCGTTCCAACTCGTGCTCTATCTGCACCTCTGATTTTGCATCGGCGTAACAACCGGTATGCAACTCAACCACCGGCACGCCGGCACGTACACAAGCATCCAACTGCTCAGGTTCCGGGTCAACAAACAATGAAGTACGAATACCCTGCGACTGGAGTTGCTCAGAGGCTGCGCGTATACGGTCCAAGCCAGCGATCACATCCAGGCCGCCCTCGGTAGTGAGCTCTTCGCGCTTTTCCGGCACCAGACAAACATCAGTCGGCTTTACTTCACAGGCAATAGCGAGCATTTCATCGGTTACGGCCATCTCGAGATTCATCCGGGTTTTCATCGTCTCTTGCAATACCCGTACATCGCGATCCTGAATATGCCGGCGATCCTCACGCAGGTGCACAGTAATGCTATCGGCACCGGCACGCTCTGCAACAAGCGCCGCAATAATCGGGTCAGGATAAAGGGTGCCACGAGCCTGACGGACCGTAGCGACATGGTCGACATTAACGCCGAGTAACAGCTCATCAAACGCTGGAAGAACTTGAGAAGTCATTGGCTTGGTTTTCTAAAGTTAAGGAAAGATAAAGCAGCACATAATAAGTCGCATTTTCGCATCGCTACACTGCTAGCACAACCGTCAACAGACTAGTCGGAACCGTTTGTTCCACTCAGCATTGCCGTATACACCTTGCGGGTTTTCAGCTCACGCCCATCCAAGTAATGGTCTAGCGTGTAACGCAATAAACGTTTCGCAGCTCGGCGGGTCTCAAGGTCAGTCCAGTTGCCTGCATCAATAGCAAGAAGCACCGACCCCTTAAACACCAGACCACCTATTTCCATAGCCACCGGCACAACGCCTCGCTCGAGCTGGTACTCATAGTTTTTCTCTTTATCGAGCGGTGTATGGTCCTGTGCTGAGTGCCCTAGGTTCAGGCCAAAGCCGAGCTCGGTGAGCAATGCGATTTCAAAGTTACGTAACCCCGGCTCTATCCGCTCAGGGCTTACTAACTCTTCAAGCAATGCCGAGTAATGCGCGAACAGCAAAGGGTGTGGGTCACGCCGTTCCAGTAACCGGATAAGTAATTCATTGGCGTAAAAGCCAGCCGCCAAACCCGCATCGCGGAGTGTGACTCCGGGGCCAGTCCGCTCGGCCTGTTGCAATGTCGCCAAATCGCCACGGCCTGACCAAGAGAGCACCAGAGGCTCGAACGGGCGCAGCAATGCGCGTAAGGGGGATTTGGGGCGGCGAGCGCCACGGGCCACTAAACCTATACGTCCAGAGCCCGGCGTAAACACTTCGAGCATCATGCTGGTTTCGCGATACTGCCGGGTGTGCAGTACCCAAGCTGGCTCCAGTTCAACCCGTGTGGGATTCGCCATGAACTCCGTAACTCTGTAAGCGTCGCATTAGCTAACTCAGCGCCGCGTTAATACTCGTCGTAACCAAGCTGGCGCAAAGCCTGCGCATTGTCAGCCCAGTTGCTCTTAACCTTTACCCGGGTTTGCAAATGAAACCGCCGACCGAAGATTTTATTTAACTCCAGACGTGCCGAACGGCCCACACCCTTAAGACGTTCACCTGCCTTGCCTACCACAATACCTTTGTGCGATTCACGATCAACCCAGACGGTGGCATCAACCTTGAGCTGATCGTCAGAATCTTCAAGCACGTTAATCTCGACACCCAGCCCATAAGGCACCTCATCGTGCAGCGACAGCATAAGTTTCTCGCGCAGTACTTCGCCCACGCGGAAGCCCACACCACGATCGGTAAGCATGCCATCTGGAAACAGCTGTGGCCCTGAGGGAATTTTGGCAAGCACCAGATCTTTCACTCTTTCTACATGCGCCTGTTTGAGTGCCGACATTGGCATAACTTCAAGGAAGTCGTGTTTCTGAGAGACCGACTGCAAATAGGGAAACAACTGTTCCTTTTTCTTTACATAGTCGATTTTATTAATAAGTAAAACACAAGGCACCTTTGCTTCGGCAACGCGCTGCAGAATGTAGTCATCATTAACAGTCCAGCCCCGTGCATCGACCATAAACAAAATCAGATCGGCACCTTCCAAGGAGGCGACAGCCGCTTTGTTCATGGCTTTATTAATGAGCTTGCCGCTGACTTCGTGCAGACCCGGGGTATCCACAAAAACAGCCTGTAGGTTGTCCTCCGTCAGAATACCGAGAATGGCATGTCGCGTGGTCTGCGGCTTCGCTGTAACAATGCTGATCTTGTGACCGATTAATGCGTTCAGTAGCGTCGACTTGCCGGCATTGGGCCGGCCGACGACGGCAATCATGCCGCTTCTGTAATCGGGAAAAACGCCACCTTCAACCACAAGCTATACCTTATAAAATTATTGAATTAGTCACCCAGTCGCAATGACCGGGTGAATGCTAAACGTCCGTATTCAGCCCTTGCGCTCTTCTAACAACTCAAGCATCTGCAAGGCCGCCTGCTGCTCGGCTTTGCGCCGGCTAGCACCGCTGGCTTCGGTTTCTACGCCACGAGGGGCAACCTTACAAGTCACTTTAAAGGTCTGTTGGTGCGCCTTACCGGTGATCTTGAGCACATCATACTCCGGTGGGAGCTCACCCTGTGCCTGTAAATATTCCTGAACCATGGTCTTTGGGTCTTTTAGGTCGCCGTCATCGGGCAACGACTTCAAACGACTGGCGAACAAGCCCTCAATAACCTGCTCTGCGGCCGGGTAGCCACCATCAAGATACACCGCGCCCAAAACAGCCTCAACGGTATCGGCAAGTATGGAGGCCCGCTGATGACCTCCGGTGCGCTTCTCGCCAGAACCCAACACCAACTGTCCGGCGATACCGATCTCTCCACCAATTTCAACCAGCGTGCCCTTGCGCACCAAAAACGATCGCAACCGGCTTAGTCCACCCTCATCGGTACGGGGCTTTAGCCGATACAAAGCATTGGTAATGACCAGCTCAAGAACAGCGTCGCCCAGGTATTCGAGACGCTCATTGTGTTCGGCTGCAGCGCTGCGGTGGGTTAGCGCCAAATGCAGGAAGGCAATATCAGAAAAGTTGTAGCTTAACGCGGCCTTTGCCCACTGTGCCGCTTTACTCACTGACTGAGCTCAACCATATTGTCATATTTTACTAGCAGATACAGATCGCCGATATAGCGAACATCTTTCTGATAAGTCACACCAACTTGGATGTTCCGGTTTTTCTTTTTAATAACAAAGTCAGTCGCCTTCAGGCCGTTAACCGCCTCAATATTCAGACGCTTACCAATTGAACTACGAATAGATCCTATATTGACAGGCTTCCCTTCATACTCGGCCTTAACATCATCAAGGATGACATCGACTTTGGTTGTCTCCATATAAATCGGTATGACCATAAACCCCGCGTAGGCTATGAGAGCAAACATGCTTAAAATGATTGCCATAGCGATTGCTGTAATTCCTTGTTGTTTACTGCGCATAATCTTCTCCTCTCCCGGTAAGTGCTCTGCAAAGACTATGCGCCTGCATGAGCCCTCCGTTACTCAATCGCCATACCAATGCGCCGCCATTGCAATGACCCTGGAAAATCCCAGTTCATCCAGATACGCACAGCACGACCAACAACATAGTCCGCTGGAATAAAGCCCACTCCGGGGTAACGACTGTCACGACTGTTATCGCGGTTGTCACCCATCATGAAGTAGTGACCTTCCGGCACCACAAATGTACCTTCCATACTCTGCTGGTATGGCATTAACAAGATATCATGTTCTACCGTACCAAGAGATTCTCGGGCAATTCGCACCTCAGCCCCAAGGTCAGTCTCATATAAACCCAAATATTCTATGTTCACAGGCTCATTATTAATGTAAAGCCGCTTATTTCGATAGGTTATTTCATCGCCGGGCAATCCGATAAGACGCTTGATGTAATTAACATTGGGGTCCGAAGGCAATCTAAAAACCACCACATCCCCCCGCTTCGGCTCGCCAAAATCAACAATTTCGGTATTTAACACCGGCAGGCGCAGGCCGTATTCAAACTTGTTCACAAAAATAAAATCGCCGACAAGTAACGTGGGCATCATCGAACTTGACGGAATCCGGAACGGTTCATATAAAAACGAACGCACCACCAGCACAATGAGCAGCACCGGAAAAAATGACCGCGCGTATTCAACATATACGGGTTCGCGAATGGCGTTCGGCGATGACGCTGCCGCCTCACCCGCATCGCGTCGATCTTCGGCCGTTACCGATGATTGGCCTGTCTGGCGCAAATACACCAACCAGAGCCCCCATACCACGCCTGTTACAGCTGTGGCAATAACTAGCACTAACGAAAAATCAATATTCATTGCTCTGTTAGATATCCTATGACTTCGTTTGCGTTCAGATTACTGCGGTCAAGCCATTAGTAATCTTCACTTCTTAGCGGATGTATCGGTTGACTGCAATACCGCCAGAAACGCTTCCTGCGGGATCTCTACCGAACCGAACTGTTTCATGCGTTTTTTACCGGCCTTCTGCTTCTCCAGCAATTTACGTTTACGAGAGATATCGCCACCGTAACACTTAGCGGTTACGTTTTTACGCAGGGCTTTAACCGACGAGCGCGCGACAATGTTTCCGCCGATCGTTGCCTGAATGGCAATCTCAAACATTTGCCGGGGGATGAGCTCACGCAGCTTATCCACCAGTTGCCGCCCGCGGGCATAGGCCGTGTCGCGATGCACAATGATGGACAGAGCATCGACCTTTTCTTTATTAATCATGATATCAAGCCGCACCAGGTCACCCTCGCGGAAATCGGCCAGATGATAGTCGAGTGAAGCAAAACCCCGACTCAGCGACTTTAATCGATCGAAGAAATCAAGCACGATTTCAGCCAGCGGTAACTCATAATCAAGCGTAACGTTGGTACCGTGATGCTTCATTCCCGTCTGGATACCCCGCTTCTCAATACACAGCTGCATAACTTTGCCAACGTATTCTGGCGGCGTCATGATGGATGCCACTACGTATGGCTCCATCACCACATCAACCTTAGTGACGGGAGGTAATGCCGACGGATTATCCAGACTTAACTCGGTACCGTCGTGGGTTCTAACTTTATAAATCACAGTAGGTGCGGTACTGATTAGCTCAAGGTCGTATTCACGCTCAAGACGCTCCTGCACAATCTCCATGTGCAAGGTGCCGAGAAAGCCGCAACGGAACCCAAAGCCTAGCGCAGCAGATGATTCAGGCTCGTACTTCAGCGCCGCATCATTAAGGTTCAGCTTGCCCAGCGCATCACGGAAGGTTTCAAAGTCTTCGGAGTTAATGGGAAACAAACCGGCAAATACCCGTGGCTGCACTTCCTGAAAACCAGGCAAGCGCTGCTTAGTGCCTTTATCGGTGGTGGTAACGGTGTCACCCACTGGCGCACCGTAAATCTCCTTAATGCCGGCGATCATGTAACCCACTTCGCCGGCCTTTAAAACATCACGAGCGGTTTTCTTCGGGGTAAACACACCGATATCGTTAGCAATATGCGTCATGCCCGTGGACATCACCGTAACCTTGCTGCCTTTGTGCATGGTGCCCGACATAATACGCACCAGGGACACCACACCAACATAGCTGTCGAACCAGGAATCCATAATAAGTGCGGTTAATGGTGCATCGGGATCGCCTTTGGGTGGCGGTACCATTTTTACCAACTGCTCCAGCAACTCGCGCACGCCGTGGCCGGTTTTCGCGCTCACTTCGAGTGCCTGACTTGCGTCAACACCAATCACATTCTCAATTTCTTTTTTAACCAGCGCAGGTTCTGCGGCAGGCAAATCGATTTTGTTCAGCACCGGAATAACTTCAAGGCCGAGATCGATAGCGGTATAGCAGTTCGCCACACTCTGCGCTTCAACGCCCTGACTGGCATCCACCACCAGCAAAGCGCCTTCACAGGCCGCGAGTGAACGCGATACTTCATAGGAGAAATCGACATGCCCGGGCGTATCTATCATATTGAGCTGATAGGTCTCACCATCTTCGGAGGCAAAGGTCAGCGCCACACTCTGCGCTTTAATGGTAATACCGCGCTCACGCTCGATATCCATTGAATCCAACACCTGGGCAGCCATTTCGCGTTCTTCGAGTCCGCCACAGATCTGAATAAACCTATCGGCAAGTGTCGATTTGCCATGGTCAATATGGGCAATGATGGAAAAATTACGTATGCAGCGCATGTTTATACCGGGCAATGCATCATCCATGCGGCATTACCCGTCAACGGGACGCTCGATCAGATTTTGCTATCAGACAACAACTTTAGAAGGGCTTTGCGATCCAACCTGTAACGGCAGACCTCAGAGCCGGAGTAATATAACACGGGCACCAGCAGTCCATACAGTTCTACCCACTCCGGATTAGTATCGACATCGTTCACCCTAACCTGGGCCCTGCCGCGAACCAGCGGCTCGAGCTCCTCGAGCATTTCCTCACACAGATGGCAACCGCGACGACTGTAGACGATGAGCAACGGCAATGGCTCATCCATTGGCAGATACAACCCCGAGGCGGAAGCGCTGGACAGAAGGCGGCAACCAACGATTGAACAGATAACCTGCTGCCAAACCAAAGCCCATCCCTGCCACAGCCGCCAGATTACCCCAAGTTGACAACAACGCCGACAGCAAAACCGCCAGCGTCAGCGGCAACAAATAAGCACGGAGACTGAACAGCAACAGCTCACCGGGAGATGCACTCAGCGTAACGCGCTGACCCGGCATTAGCGGCGCAAGGCCAGCAGCGGATTCGATATGGCTTAGGGGGTGAGTCAATTGCAGCGCCTGACGGCGCTCGAAAAGCTGCATGCCGCAACCCCTGCCTTTACTGCAACTGCTGCAAGCCGGCTGCGGACTAACGCTCAGGCTAAGCTCAGCCAAATCAATACGGGTAACAACGGCCTGACAACGCAACATAGAGGAATCCATTATTGACTAAGATAGGGTTAACTAAGACCGGATTAACTAGCATGAGTTGTGAACACAAGGCGCTCTTCGCCGAAAGCTCCGCTAACCGAACCACCCCGCCGAATATTCCGAACCGGCAAAAACTGCCATGAACGAATTAACCGAACTGGTATATAAACGGCAGGTTCTGTTGATCGGTCATGGCTACCAGTGCAACTAATAGCAACACCCAGACAACCAGAAACGCCAGAACAAACTTCTTATATCGAGCCCACAACCCTTTCTTGGGCTCGACACTGACATCATTGTTGGCCATTAGCTTACTCTCCCTGTTTAGTGCTTGATGCAGCTTCGGCTTCCAAGCTTGCATCAATGCCAAGCTCATCATCCACCTCGGTATTTAACATGCCTTTAGCCACAAAATCGTATGAGGCATCGGCAATCATCTGATGCGCCAACGCACTCGGGTGGGCATCATCTAAGGCCACCCATAAATTCACCGGGTTACCAGTATAGGTAGCAAAGTCGGTGCGCAAATCCAGCGTATCAATGCCTTCGCTTTGCAGGAAGCCATAGACCTTGTCATAGACATCGTTAAATGGATAATCCTGCACGTTATGCAATTCAGGAATCATCACCACCTGAAACTCAACACCCTTTTCGTTAAGCACATCACGCAACTCAATAAACGCCGCCTGAGAGGCAACCCAGCCTGGCTGGTCATCGGCATACAAAGCGCTATAAAAACCTTCAAATGTCTGCCCCTGATCGGAACGGGTGAACAAACCACGCAATCGCGACCAGAAAAAGGTAACGGCACGACTGTAAGCTAACCACTGATACTCTGATTGCTTTGGTGTAACTTCGGCATCGTTAATAAAGTAGAACATAACCACCTTATCGGGACTGTAACTCGCACCTTTGTCGAAATACACATTGGCTTGCTGTTCGGTGTTGTAGTTGCCATTGCCGGTGTTAATCATTTCCACCGGACGCACTTCATTGAAGCGTTCTTCAAGCAGGTGCTCATAGGTCTCCCACTGCTCCACACCCCAACCCACAGTAAGCGAATCACCCAAAACCACAACGCGATACGCATCGTTGCGCTCGTAGTCATACTCCTGATCCCGCCAGCCATGTGAACTGGTCTTGAACTCGGTGCCCATTAAATAGGCCTCGGCATTTGGCTGGTGATAATGGCCCACCTTGGGGTTATCTGCCGAAACCTTAATTTCGTTGGCGTAGCGTGCCATTTCAACGTCATAGTATATCGATACACGGGTGTAGATTTGCAACGTCACTTCCAGAAGTACCAGAAAGATCAGCATGGATATTAAGAAGGCGCCAATGCCACGAAGTATTGCTTTAATAAGGTTCAATTTGGTTTTAACTCAAGTTGGGTTTCTAAATACTTCATCATTTCCGAGGCGATAACACCATGTGCTGCCGCATTTGGATGCCTATCCACTTCGCTTATTTTATAGTTCGTGACGCCATCAGCCAATGCACTCGCCCCATCCACTAGTGGAATCTGCAGGTTTTCGAGGACGTCTGTTATTCGAGCCTCTGTAGTAGCCATCCACGTCTGAAACCACAAAAACATAAACACAAAATCAATGCCATTAGCATCGCAGAATTTTTTTGCCCTATACAACGCTGCTGGCAGCTGAGCCGCAAACAAAGCTTGCCAACCCGGGTATTCATTATTAATAGCATCAGGAAATACATCATTTGTTACCGGAGGCTCTGTTATACCCAGTTGCAATAAAACCATACTTTGAAAAATTGGCGCACTATCAGCTGGCGGCTGAAACGACGTTTGCCGATCAAACCATTTGATCAATGCTGTAAACGGAGTTACCGCAAGAATCACCATATCAGGCTCGAAGGCCAGCACCCGGTGCTCAAGGGTTCCAATAATCTCGCCGAGACCGTATTGCTCAACCCCGAAGTTAATAACCTCGTAGTTCACTCCGGTGCTGCGAGCATTTAACTGCTCTTCAAGCACAGATTGATAAGCGATTTCTGGCGCCACCGATGCAGGCATAGTCCAGGAGCTGCCGAGCAGAGCAATGCGATAAGTATTGGCCGGCTTTTTCAGCAAGTACTCCCTATCTGCCAAGCCATGAGAATTGGTTCGCAGAGGCACTCCTCGCAATAAAACGTCTAGGTTGGGTTTGAGTTCGTAATAGACTGAAGGAAATTCAGACGATTTGACATGGCGCGAGCCCATAAGCGTCGTGTAGCTGTTTACAGCAAACGGATTTAGCGCTTTCGGCCCAATAAAGACAAAGCGATAGCTGAATTCCAGCAAAACAAAAAGCCCGACTGCAACTAGGCCCGTGATGAGCAATTTCCGAATCATATGTTGTTTTACTGTCCGTTGACGGTAGCGCAGTGGGCCTGCAATTGGCCCGATGCATTCCCTAGCATCTGTACTTTCCAAACCCGATTCCGAGCCCGGACCCTAAACGATCTGCTGGCTATCTGCGCCATTAAAAGTGCGTGGCTCAAGGCTTACAAGCCAACGACTTCGGGCGATTTTACGTCATGCCCTACCGCCACTCAAGGAACACTGTCACATTGCACCGAGCGTAAAAGCACCATTTAGCTATAGATTTATAGCTTTATAAACAAAATATTACGGGCTTATTATAAAGCAAAATAAGATGAATGGCGTGATCGCCAATGAGCACTATCAGGGCTGATAGCGCATTAATGAGGCAATCTGCCGCGCGGTTTCTGCGGGCACTTGCCCGATTGCAGTAACCACCTGACCACCCACCATCACGGTAAATGCATGGGTGGCACCCATAACCTCAGCCCCCTCATATTGATCTGGCTCAGCCGAATCAATAAAAACGGATACAGATGCAAGACCGTCGGTATAAACCAGATGCAAACGGGGCTCTGCTGCATCGGGCATGGTTTCGTGATGAACCGCAGTCAACACAAAGCCCGGCGGCAACTTAACAGCTGCCCATGAGATATCCTCTGCACTGCGCTCAACGACCTTATTGGCCTGAGGCATAACCCGGTCAAACTTACTGATATCGTATGCAGAAACAACCATCAGGGGATCAACCTCCGCCTGCAGTGTGATTTCTGCAAACATCACCTCTTCAAGCAAGCTCTGCCCGTTCGAGCTGCGCAGCTGCGACTTAAGTGGCATTGCGGTTTTAGTATCGAGCCAGATCCGGTAGCCATAGCGGTACTCATCAGCGGCAGCAATCTGCAAAACCTTTGCTTTTCGGCCGGCAATTCGCTCATCAGCAATAACAGCAAAAGTGTAATGACCTTCCATGGTTTCCGAATAGGCTGGCAGCCCCGCTGCCAAGGGACTCTTCGAGCTGTTCGCCCGCGGTTCAACAACCACTGAACGCCGCTCCGGAAAAACGCAGATGGTTTCTGAGTTACTGCGAATGACTTCAAAGCCATCGCCGTCCATGCCGACCAAGCGCTCACTCACCTCACCATCAACGGCACGGTGATAAATACGGAAAGTTTCAGATTGCGCATCGGCGGTAGCAGAGGAGCTCTGCCTGAGCCTGACCAGAGTGCCGTGATAGTTGGTGCTATCAACAGCTATATGCATCCTGTTTATCCAGTGCCGCGGATCATTGCTCATAGCAACAACCAGCACTGGCAACAGAGCAAGCACCGCCACAGCTGCCGGAAGCAAGGGCCCGATCAAACGACATAAACGCACAGAAATAAGTCTTTTCATTAATTTATTATCTATTAAAAACATTGGCTTATAGAAGATAACTATAAAGTATATAACTAAAAGATGCGCTTACTATCGGTCGCTCATCGATAGCTCAGGCTCGCCTGCTGAACCGCGAACCCCGGCTCTGCAACCCGCCAAGATATAGTCCGGGCATGTTCGCCATGAGCGGCCAGATAACTGGTCATACGATCTGACTGCACCCCCTGTTTCGGCGCCACCCATTGAACTGGCGTTACTGCTGCCGCAACGGTTGGGGTTACAAGCTCAGCCAACGCGGGCTCTGAAGGCCCTCCGAGACCGAGCAACGAAGGCTGTGCACCCATTATAGCGAGACCGCAAATCCCAGCAACGGCGGCCAAACCAGCCACCCGAAGCCCGAAGACCGGGCGTGCCTTAAGCGCTTTTTCAGGCAGCTCCATATCAGTATGCTCGATGCCGGTGACCGCTTGCATAACCCCGACACGAATCCGGTCAGACTGGCTCACATCGCCCCGCAGCACACTGCCGATAGTGATATAACGTGAAAACCTGCCCCGGCAATCATCATTGCGTTCGATACGACGCAGCAGCAATTCCATTTCTTCCTGCGGCAACTCGCCATCAATAAACGCTGACAACTGCTCATCAATAGTCGAATTAACCTGCGGCATATCCGCTGAATCTGAATACTTATCGGAACTCATTACTCTTCACTTAACCCCGGACCTTAGCCCTGCTTCACCTTGCACTCGCAAAGCGTTATACGTTTCAAAGGCGGTAGCGATCACGCTGACCTGACCTACACCAATAACTGCTACTGGACTAACTTGTTTCATCTATTAATGGACGAATACTCTGATCAATGGCTTCACGGGCACGGAAAATCCGCGAGCGAACCGTTCCAACCGGACAATCCATCGCCTGAGCGATTTCGTCGTAACTCAAACCATCAAGTTCACGCAGCATAATTGCCGTTCGCAAGTCATCCGTAAGACTGCTGATCGCCGTCTCAACCGTCTCGCGCAACTCTTCGCCTAAAACCTGCGCTTCGGGAGAGTCTTTATCTTGCAAACTTGAATGCCACTCGTACCGCTCCGGATCATCGATATCTTCAGAATACGCCAGAGGTCGGCGGCGAGCTGCCACCATATGATTTTTGGCCGTATTAATCGCAATGCGATACAACCAGGTATAAAACGCGCTATCGCCACGGAACTTGGGCAATGCACGATAGGCCTTAATAAAAGATTCCTGCGCCACATCCATAGCTTCCGAGTGGTCGTGCACATAGCGCATGATCAGGTTTATCAAGCGCTGCTGATACTTCACCACCAACAGGTCAAAGGCATGCTTCTCTCCCGCATTCACGCGGTCTACCAGCAATTGATCAATCTGTCTGTCGCTCATAGATTTAACGCCACCAACACCCGCATTTGGCACGGATCTGGTCGCGCCCTGTATCCCTTTTGCAGCCGACCCCTTCTTTGCAAGCAAAGATGTCCGCGATACCCGGTCCCGCGCCGTGGCGCTAGAAACACCGGGCGCATCACGAACCACGGTCTGCTTTCGATAACTCAAGTTGCGGCCAATCATAGGTATCATCCTTTAGCCGCTGCGTTGCTTTAGTTTACGACATTTACAGAGCACAAGTCCCCGCGTTTAACAGTTAATACGATACCCACCCGAAGCCCGCATCACCAACCCAACAACCGTTAAACATCCTACCCCGGACTAGCATCCGACCAACGCAGCAGCACTCTAATTCGCCGCCATTCCGGGCCTGAACAAGTGCTCTTCAGTAACCAGACCGCTAACTTTCGACCGCGGTTATCTCTTAGCACCAAAGATATAGACCAGTTGCCCACCAAAAAGTGCCGTTCCAGCCTGTATTTAATCGGATTATTTACGCCAACAACGACTTTAGTGGGCTCCGGGTAGGCGAGCCATACCCCATCTGGCAGTCGCTGCAGACTGCGGGGCACCCGATGCAAGTGACGAACCTCAAACACAAGAATCGAGCCAGCAAACGCTGATGCTACAGCCCGCCCCCACCAAGGTAGGTCGCTCAGAAGCACAGCTATTGCCGCCAATGCACCGACTCCCGCCAGCACCAGCATCAATACCCGCTGCTGTACCGGGCGAAACACCAACAATCGATTAAAGGACATAGATCAAATATACGTCGGCTCATGCAAACGAATGAGTTGTAAATCGAAGGTCTACGCATAGAAATGGACGGTCGAGAAACAACTCGCCATACCAAAAAGGGATAAACAAAATAATTGAGGCTGCTGTGAAATGCTGAAGATTATCGAACACAGCATGCGGCTGAAACAGGAAACCAGGAATACGGATGCTCACGGATTCAGCCTTATCTTCGAAACTTGTAACTCAGGATACTGGCCAGCGCTACTTACTGTGCAAAGTAAGCAATACCTGGATAACGGCCTGAACGTTGACATCGTCCGAGGTATTACGGCCGGTTAAAAGATGGAAGATATCCGGATCCTGCATGGCGAGAACATCAAGAAAGGCCTGCTGTAGCGCGTGCTCAGCGGTTTCAAAATATCGCTCCAGATACGCGAGCAGCAGCAGGTCAAGCTCCTGCATACCGCGACGACAACGCCAACGCAGCTTGTTTAAAAACTCTGGTGTGAACTTAGGGTCGGTCATTAATTCATCCACATTCGGCACGTGGTCGTACCGATTTTTTTACAAGCAGAGCATAAAACCGGTTTTGGGTGCGGAAACAAAAAAGCGCCACGTTGAAACAGTTGTTCAACGTGGCGCCCGGTTTTGCTGCTTAGTGCTGACGCTCGACGAGCATCTGCTTGATTTCACCAATAGCCTTCGCAGGATTCAGATCCTTCGGGCAGGCATTGGTGCAGTTCATAATGGTATGGCAGCGATACAGACGGAAGGGATCATCAAGTTCGTCAAGACGCTCACCTGTTGCCTCATCACGGGTATCAACCAACCAGCGATATGAAGCCAGCAACGCAGCCGGGCCAAGATAACGATCTTCGTTCCACCAGTATGAAGGGCAAGAAGTAGAGCAGCACGCGCATAGAATACAGGCGGACGGCGAGTTAATCTTTTCCTGATCTTCTTTAGACTGCAAGCGCTCCTGATCAGGCGGTGGCGGCGTGCGAGTCTGCAGCCATGGCTTAACAGATGCGTACTGCGCATAGAAGTTGGTGAGGTCAGGAACAAGATCCTTCACTACCGGCATGTGCGGCAACGGGTAGATCTTAACAGCGCCTTTGATGTCTTCGTTAGCTTGGGTACAAGCCAACGTGTTAGCACCATCAATGTTCATTGCGCAGCTACCGCAAATACCTTCACGGCATGAACGGCGAAACGTCAACGTCGGATCAATTTCATTTTTGATTTTGATTAACGCATCCAGAACCATAGGGCCGCACTTGTCCATGTCGATGTCATAAGTATCAATGCGCGGATTCTCACCTGAATCAGGATCGTAGCGATACACCACAAACTTACGCAAATTCTTCGCACCTTCAGCTTTGAAGTGCTTGCCTTTTTTAACCCGTGAATTGGGAGGCAGAATAAATTGAGCCATTTTCAAATATCCCCTTAGTAAACGCGGGCTTTAGGAGGAACAGTCTCGACTTCATCAGTCAGAGTCTCCAGTTTCACCGGGCGGTATTTCAGTTGCACAGCACCGGTTTCGAGGTTCACCCAAGCCAAGCTGTGTTTCATCCAGTTTGCATCATCGCGATCAGGATAATCTTCACGGGCCTGCGCACCGCGACTTTCCTTACGCGAAACTGCAGATTTAATTGTTGCCTGAGCCTGCATCAGTAAGTTTTCAAGCTCCATGGTTTCAATCAGATCGGTGTTCCAGATTAATGAGCGATCCTGAACCTTCACATCAGGGAAAGTTGCATAGGTTGCATCAAGCTGCTTAATGCCCTCTTCCAGAGTCTCGCCAGTGCGGAACACCGCAGCGTGCTGCTGCATAGTCTTCTGCATCTCCAGACGAATCTCAGCCGTCGGCCTTGAGCCGCTAGCATTGCGCAGCTTATCAAGATGCGCAATGGTCTCGGCGCCGGCATCGTCGTGCAAATTCTTGTGACCGCGATTTACACCGATTTTATCGGCACAACGATGTGCGGCAGCACGTCCAAATACAACCAGATCGAGTAGCGAGTTTGAACCCAGTCGATTGGCGCCATGCACAGAGACACAAGCCGTCTCACCAACCGCCATCAAACCAGGCACTTCGGTCAGTACGCCATTGGCGTCCTGAGTAAGCGCTTCTCCATGAATATTCGTCGGAATACCACCCATGTTGTAGTGAACGGTAGGCAGAACCGGAATAGGTTCTTTGTTCACATCAACACCGGCAAATATCTTGGCGGTTTCCGCAATACCCGGCAGACGCTCGGCAATTACTTCAGGGCCAAGATGTTCTAGATGCAAATAAATGTGGTCACCTTCAGGCCCCACACCACGACCTTCATTAATCTCGACAGTCATTGAACGTGATACCACATCGCGAGATGCAAGATCTTTAGCTGATGGCGCGTAACGCTCCATGAACCGCTCGCCCTTAGAGTTGGTCAGGTAACCGCCCTCACCGCGCGAACCCTCCGTAATCAAACAACCCGACCCATAAATGCCCGTCGGGTGGAACTGAACGAACTCCATGTCCTGCAGCGGCAGGCCTGCGCGCAGCACCATCGCATTACCATCACCGGTGCAGGTGTGTGCAGAGGTGCAAGAGAAGAACGCACGGCCGTAACCTCCAGTCGCCAGAATGACGCGGTGGGCACGGTAACGATGAATTTCACCGGTAGCCATATCCAGCGCAATCACACCACGGCAGACACCGTCTTCCATGATCAGGTCGAGTGCGAAGTACTCAATATAGAACTTGGCATCGTGCTTCAACGACTGTTGATACAAGGTGTGCAGCATTGCATGACCGGTGCGATCGGCCGCTGCACAGGTACGCTGTGCAGTGCCTTCACCGTAGTTGGTGGTCATGCCACCGAAAGGACGCTGATAAATCTTGCCCTCTTCGGTACGTGAGAACGGCACGCCGTAGTGCTCAAGCTCAATAATGGCAGCCGGCGCTTCTTTACACATGTATTCAATAGCGTCCTGGTCACCGAGCCAGTCGGAACCTTTGACAGTGTCGTACATATGCCAACGCCAATCGTCTTCACCCATGTTACCCAGAGAAGCAGAGATACCGCCCTGCGCCGCAACAGTGTGCGAACGGGTCGGAAACACTTTAGTAATACATGCAGTTTTCAAGCCAGCATCGGCACAACCAAAGGTGGCACGCAAACCTGCACCACCTGCACCTACAACAACCACATCGTAAGTGTGATCTATGAACTTATATTCAGACTTTGTCTCGTCACTCATGACACTTGTCCTACCGAAATAACAACAATGGAATAAATTGCAGCAACACCTGCGGCGATGTGTGCGTACTTACTGGCGATCAATCCAACAACCTTCAACGGACCATGCACGTAATCTTCGACAATCACCTGAATACCCAACTGCGAGTGATGCAGCATTGTGAAGGTCAGAAGAATAAGTAACAGGGCGTGAATAGGCTGACCAATAAACTCGCGGGCAGATTCAAAGCTGGAGAAATCCAAACGCTGCGAAACAATCGCGAAGGCAAACCACAGCGTTAGCGGAATAAGTGCTACTGCGGTCAGGCGCTGCACCCACCAATGGTGCACGCCAGTCTTAGACGAACCCAGCCCCAGTACATTACTTAAAGGAGTGCGGTATTTCATGCGACACCTCCCATTAGAATCGCCCAGGAACCCAGCGTGAGGGCACTTGAAACAACCACAACAGCAATGCCGGTTTTTACCGCAGTGGCTTTCTCGAAGCCTTTGCCAACATCCCAGCCCAGATGGCGAATGCCATTGCACAGGTGATAGTAGAAGCAGAAGGTATAGCCGAACATTATCAGCAAACCGAACCCGCTACTTAAAATAGCCATTACACCGTCATAATATTCATCGCTGACAGCAGCGGATAGAATCCAGAGGGTGAATAAAAATGCACCAGTGGCCAGCACGAAGCCGGTTATACGATGCAGAATCGACAAACCATTACTGATTTGCCAGCGGTAAACACTTAGATGCGGCGATAAAGGCCGATCAGGGTTTTGCATGTGCACTTCCTCAACAATCAAAACCGACACAATTCACATTGCGCCGGCAATCAAGAACACTTAATTAAAAATCTTTCTCAAAAACGTTCGCTGCTTTAGCGCCATAAACTGCAGGCTCAAAAGTCGATACAACGTCCGTTCTTCTCCCAATCCCCGAAACGGGTGGGTTCAGGCCCATCTCTGCCACCGATTTCTTTG
>JABIQA010000074.1 GCA_018699155.1 Chromatiales bacterium | reverse complement strand
CTGCTCAACGTTATCTTCCATGCCTTCGCGCGCTGCGATTCTGACGACTACGGTTTCCATATTAATCTCTCTTAAATTTAGTTAGGTCGCTGCGACCGCTGGTTTATTCCTCACCCGGCACCAGAGGCACAGATTCAAGCACCCAGTTGCCCGATTGACGACGCGCCGGACTCGGAATCGCATACGCCACATCGCCATCTTCCTGCTTCAATATTTTTTGATCAATGAGCCAGCCTTTCTTCTTCCAGTCACCCAGCCACTCCCGATAGCGCTTCACTATAGCATCCGATGATGTCATCAACTCGCGCCCGGGGCTGTCAGGTGTTCTGACGGGATACAACTGCTCAAGAATACCGATATCCTCAGCGGTAATCTTCAAATTCACTTCCATCACCTTCTCGTCAAGCTCTGGATCGAGTATGAAGTTGCGCATGTTAATAAAATAAATCTTCGTATGATCGCGATCAATTGGCGCTTCAAATAAATACTGCACCAGGTTGCTTGCAGCATTCACAAAAATTGATGTCACCAAAACATTCGGTCCGTGAAACCATGACCCAGCTTTCAACTCACCCGTGACATTGCGATCTTTTGCCAATACGGTATTTTCAAGCACAGGGTCACCGAAGTAAGCGTCAAACCCCGTACCCCATTCATTATCCCAAGTCCGGAAGGTTTCCTTATGCATAGGCGGGTAACCTTGGGCCGGATGAACAAACTGGTTGTGAACCGGATCAATACCATTTTCGACTGAGCGCTCGTAATAGCAATTCGCATTTAAAACTATTGGGGCACTCGGCCGCCATTCATCAGAATCAAATTCTTCAATTTCATATAAAGGTGGTCGCTCGTTTTCCGGCAAATCGCCGAGAAATGCGAATACCACGCCATAGCGCTCTTCAGTAGGGTAGCTATCAACTTTAGCTCGTGCGGGCGGCTTCATTCCATCTTCCGACGGCATCAACTGGCACTTACCATCGGCATCAAACTGCCAGCCATGATAGGGGCACTCAATACAGTCGCCGTTCACTTTGCCATGCCCAAGAGAACCGCCCCGATGAATGCAGGTGTCACTCAGCACATGCGGCTTGCCTTCAGAATCTCGGAATACAGCGAGCCGCTGACCAAGCAGTCTAACCGGCAAAGGTGCATCAGTTGAGAGTTCATCCGTCGTACAAACGGGGTACCAAAAATTAATATACATAGGTTCACTTTTACGGTCGAAATAGCTCGCTAATAACTCGCTATCCTACATCAAACCCCAACAAAAAACCTCCAGGGAGAATCACATAAAAAAGCGTTCTGAGACCAACATGCAAAAAAAGAAAGGTCGGCAAGAAGCCCCCTCCTGTATAGGCGTTTGACTTAGGGCTCTATCCAAATCCGTGAGAACTAGACGCTCTTGGATGCTCACCGCAACGCCATTAATTCGGACTGAACCGACAGGGGGACACTTGTCAGCCAATCACAATACTGTTTATATATGCATTAACCGTCAAAACCCCTCGGACTCTAAACCGATGATCATTACAATTGGATCAGCCGCCATCCGTGGCTGCAGCTTTTTTATACTGCTCATACTCTCTGGTGTTGCCAGTGCTCACGGCGTAACGGAAGGCGATCAGGGCTACATTCAAGAAATCTCCGGGACCAACATCATTCCGTTTATGTATCTCGGTGCAAAACATATGGTCACGGGTTATGACCACTTGCTGTTTCTTATTGGGGTCATTTTCTTTCTCTATAGACTTGCTGATATAGGCATCTATGTCACGCTGTTTGCCATTGGTCACTCGAGCACCCTAATTCTGGGTGTTTACTTTGATATCGCTGCAAATGCCTATCTGATCGACGCCATTATCGGGCTATCAGTGGCATATAAAGCACTGGACAACATGGGTGCTTACCAGCGGTGGTTCGGATTTCAGCCAAATACGAAAATTGCTGTATTAATATTCGGATTATTTCATGGCTTCGGACTCGCAACGAAAATGCAGGAATTCGAGATTTCCAGAGAAGGACTTCTCGCAAACCTTCTCGCGTTCAACGTTGGCGTTGAAATCGGGCAGCTATTGGCACTCTCCGGCATTTTAATCGTTATGAGTTATTGGCGCCGAACAGCTTCTTTTTACTCTCAAGCGTACAATGCCAACACGCTATTACTGACCGCCGGCTTTATGCTTATAGGCTATCAATTGGTAGGCTATTCCATAACCTAATCAGACAATGACAAGGCATTACCATGTATAAAGAAAATCTTCCAAATCAAAACGAACTGCCGACATCTCGCCAACTGGCAATATCGACTTTTGTTGCCTTAGTCACTGCCGCAGCATTACTGGTTACCGTGGTTCTGCCAGCTGAGTACGGAATCGATCCGACGGGGGTTGGCCGAGCACTCGGCCTCACCCAAATGGGTGAGATTAAAGTTCAACTGGCTGAAGAAGCAAAAATAGAAACCGCAGAAATCGTCGAACTGCAAGAGCAGCCAAAGGAAATGAGCCTAATTAGCCCCCAACCAGTTAGTTCCCAACCAACACAGGCCCTCGCTGAAGAATCAATAAGTATTGTGCTCGCTCCCGGCGAAGCAGCTGAAGTCAAATTGACTATGATTAAGTTAGCAAGAGCGACGTATTCATGGACTGTTGATACAGGCCACGTCAATTTCGACACCCATGGTGACAATGCCGGCATCGATTATCACAACTACAGCAAAGCCAAAGCCGTATCCGGTGATGAGGGTGAACTCATTGCTGCGTTCGATGGCAGCCACGGTTGGTTCTGGCGAAATCGTTCTAATGAAACAGTGAATGTCACCCTAAACGTTAGCGGCGAGTTTACAGCGATGAAGCGCGTACTTTAGCGACCACGGGCTGTCCGCTAATCACAATACTTTCTATATTATGAGATAATCCTGAGAATGATGCGGACTCTTATAAATAATGATTGTTAAAACGCCAAGCGTTAAGCGTCCTTTTGTCACAATAAAGCCCGAAACTCGTGACGAACAGATGAGCGACATCAGCGATGCGGAGATCATAGCGCTGCACAAACAATACGGAGCCATTCTGTTTCGCGGCTTCAATGGCAGTACCGAAGCGTTTAAAAACCTCGGTGATCGATTCATTTCCAGCTCAGTTGCCAAACACGACCCCAGTCGTAAAAGTGTAACCGATGATCACAAGGTGCAAACAGTCAATGAAGGCGGTGACGAATTTTATATGCATCCAGAGATTGGTCGAGAACCATGGCAACCCGACATAGCTCTATTTAACTGCCAGATCGCGCCGTGGAGGCTGGGGCAAACAAGTTTCGTCGATGGGGTCACGATTGCAAAAGCTTTAAGCGAGAGCTCAAAGGAGCTTCTACTGAACAATGACCTGGAGTTTATCAACCTAATCGAGCCTGAGAAGCTAAAAAAATGGCTTGGCCTCGATAATCCCAATAATGATGACCTCATAGCGGTAGGTAGCAAATACTGTTGCCACTTCCGCAAGGATGGGAACAACTACCAACGTATATTTCGCAGGCCTTCACTGCACAAGCCCATGTTCATCGATGAACTAGCCTTCGGCAACTACCTACTCTTCTCTAGGTTTCACCACAAGCGTGAGGACTACCCGATGTTTACCGAAGGACGAATCATTCCTCAGGAAGTCTGCGATGAAATTCAGCACTTATCACAAGAGCTAAGCTACAAGCATCGCTGGAAAAAACATGACACACTCGTTTTAGACAACACACGCTTTATGCATGGCCGCAATCGTATCGCTACAGCCCGAGGCAGGAAGATACTTGCACGATTCGGTTTTGTTAACTTCTTTGAGCCAACCCCAAAACAACTGGCTCAGCAGCCCTGGCGCTCGGCAAATGTCTGGCTGGAAAGCGAGTGGCAATAACAAACTATAACGATATACCGCATTATGATGCTGACAGACGCCTAATTTAAAATCCGGTGCTAGCAAAAACGTACCGGCTCAATCTTGGCCCGCAGGGCACTCAGAAAAACTTGGCAATGCGGGGCTTCTTTGCGCCTGCTTGTCAAAAACGCCTAGATCATAATCGCAATTAAAAGCGTGATGCCAAAGAGCAGCGGGTAAGACCAGCGAGCCTGAATATTTAAACGCTCAGCCGCGCCCTCCATCCCCCGTATCGACAAGCGACTGCCGATAACAGCAACCCCAAGAGCCCCGAACACCATCAAGGTAGAACCTAAAATAAACCAATCTACACGGGTGATATAAGCCACAGCAGGAAGATTGAGGCGAATACTAAACCCCAAAGCAAGCAACGAAAAAATAGAGGCAGTGGACACGGCAATCCGCGGTGCCACTACGCTTGGAGGCAACCAAAATACTGTCCATGCCATAAAAAGCACAAGAGACATGGGGAGCATCATTGTTACAAGATAATAAGAGGCCTCGCGCTCCGCCTTTATGCGAATCGAAAGCTTCGGAACCTGTCGACTCTGCCCCACAATCTTGAAAGGTTTGTTGTCCACAGGCAAGGTACTAAAAACCCAGCCTTCAACGCTGAAATCATTGCTCATTCCTGAGCCATCCGCATCATTTAAAATCTGAAGCTCATCGATCGTGTGGCCGAAAGAAATCAAATCAACCGACAATATTTGGTCATCAAAAGGGAATTGCTTAAATTCCATATCGACAGCCAAATTCCCAAAGAAGCGCTGCGCATAGGTGACATTGCCAAAATCATCAACAACAACCTGCTCTGGCAAACGGGCTTGCATGTCACGGCTATTTGCCGCAGTAATTGTTGGCATCCACAGTTCATTTAACCCAAGGACCCGCCCTTCACCTAATGCCGATGCACCTGCAAGAGCCAGTCGCGGATCTACCCATGAGAAGCTCATAAAAACATCTACAGTGAACTGCTGTTTAACATTGTCGATGTCTGCAATATCAACAATACGGGTAGTCACCGTAACTGGTGTCGGGGGGCCGCCCTTTCCAGGGCGATCAGCAGAGACTTGCGCGTGCAGGGGTGCTGTCGCAACCAACACCATAAATGCGCATAAAGATAGGCAACAAGACAATGGCTTAAGCATAAGCCCCCTTTTATAAGTTGGCCGCTCGAATAAGGACTAAGGCGAGTCGCTCTCAACAGCCGCCCGCAGAAAGTATGGCGCACCCTGAGCATTCATTTTCCGTTTAAAGGTTTTATTCGCGCCGGTAGAATAAAGATAAGCCAAATCCTCGCCACCAAACGCGAGGTTAGAGGTAAAAACACCCGGTCGGGGAATAACGCCAATAACTTTACCGTCGGGACTGTAGACGTGAATACCGGTAAAGGCGGAAACATAGACACGCCCTTCACTATCGATCGTCATGCCATCAGTGCCCGGCCGGTTCTTTGCAATCTGTTGACCGTTCAGATCGATATTCGTTGACACCCGATCGAAGACATTACCCTTATCTTCTAAGGTACCGTCCGCGTTAATGCCAAACACCCAAAGGCGCGGATCAATACTATCAGTGGTATAGAGCACATTCTCATCAGGCGAAAGAATTATGCCATTAGGGCGATAACCCGATGCTACGACCTCAGGCTCCTCGCCGGGACGCATAATTAATACCTGCCGATTCGCTCGGTCGGTGTAATAAATATCACCCCAGCTGGTAACAACGATGTCATTGCAAAACTCAGGCTCTGCATTCGGGTTACCTATCACGGGATAGGTTTTATCGATATAAAGATCTGCCTTACTGCCATCAGGTGCGTAAGTGATAAACTTACCTTCGCGATTGCTGCAGGTGTACAGCAGGCCATCGGCACCAAACATCATTCCCTGACTGCCCCCATTGTTATCATCAAATACCGAAATAGAACCGTCGGCATTTTCACGCAAAGTCTGGAATCCGGTAACATCTGAAAAATACACAAGGCCATTTTTATCAACAGCAGGTGCATCGGTATAGAGATAATCACCACTAACAAGTTGCCATTCCTCGCCTGGCAACAACACTGATTCCGCCAGCGGGTAAACAAGTTCTATTGGCTCATCAGACTGACTGCACTGAGTAAGCGCCAAAGCCGACACAACAACACTCAGGCGTAATACAGCGTACAACCGCAACTTAGTAGTAGAAAACTCTGGGAAACCGGTCACAAACACCTCACAATTCAAAACTTGCTTATTCGCCAAGGTCAGTCGCAATGACAAAGCAATTGTGCCTGACTATGAGCAGATAAATATGGCAGAAATCTAGCACGATTCAGGGTTCGCCGTAAGTAACTGGGCTATAAATCGATAGGAAGAGCGAAGCCATGGCCTTTAAAAAGCTCGTGTCATAGGGCATAAAATACCCTTCCCGCCTTCCAGGCAATAGTTGCAGCAAATACATTCTGCATAACTCCCCCTTTGCCCCACACCAAAAGCCGTTAGCCCACAGCAATTATGTGGCGATAGTTAGCTTGCGTCTTATTAACTTTGCTGCTTAGATTGCTACATACGCGCAATGCTTAGTATTCGATTAGCGCTAAACTATAATTAAGAGCCGGCACAGCAACCTTGTTTTGCCATGAGCGTATGGGCTGAGGCCGACTGGCAAGGACCGCTATGAAAATCGATACCAATATCAAACCAACCGGAGTGGTTCAGAACTACTGTTCCAACTGCGGCAGCAAACTTGTTGTGGCGCAGCCTGACGGAGATAACAAGCTGCGATATGTCTGCTCAGACTGCGATACCGTGCATTACGAAAACCCGAAAATGGTGGTCGGCTGCATCGTCAGTCATCAAGGTAAGATACTGCTGTGTCGACGGGCCATTGAACCGCGCGCCAATTTCTGGACGGTGCCGGGAGGCTTCATGGAACTGAATGAGACAATCGCCGCCGCAGCCATGCGCGAAACCTATGAAGAGGCCTTGGCTGAAGTCGAAATCGATGGAATATTGGCAGTTATAGACGTGGTTCATGCCAGACAGGCACATATTTTCTTTCATGGGACACTAAAAGGCGATAGCTATGGCGTAGGCGAAGAGTCAACCGATACCAGGCTGTTTGCGCCGGCCGATATCCCCTGGAATGAAATCGCCTTTCCCAGCGGAACTATGGCGCTAAAGCACTATCTGCACGTGCTCGCAACCGATGAGCAAAGCGTCTTATACGCGCAAGCCGGGCGCATAAAACACCCCTGAACCGGCGCTCCACGGCAAACCGGCCGTGACAACCTCGTTCACTGCTTGCACCGGATGGACGACTTACACATTTAAAGTTGGAATCTGCGGCTTATCCATCTAAAGTACGCCGCATCTAGGGTTCTGAGCCCGATTTTTTAGCTAGGAGAGTTTCGTGACTTTTGTCGTTACCGAAAGCTGCATTCGTTGCAAGTATCAGGATTGTATTGAAGTTTGCCCTGTGGATTGTTTCCACGTTGGCCCCAACATGCTGGTTATTAACCCTGATGAGTGCATTGACTGCACCCTGTGTGAACCAGAATGCCCCGTCGAAGCGATTTATGCCGATGACGAAGTGCCGGACGGCCAAGAGAAGTTCATTGAACTGAACGTTGAACTGTCGCAGATCTGGCCGGTTATTACCGAGATCAGTGACGTGCCCGAAGATGCCGACGACTGGAAAGATAAAAAAGACAAAATCCAGTACCTCGAGCGCTAACAAACTTGCCTCCACAGCAAAGGCTAAGCATAAAAAAGGGCGTGTCAGTGACACGCCCTTTTTTATTACTCAATATATTTATTGCTAGGCATATTTTGCGCGCAATAAAAACTTACGATGAGTTAGCCGCTATCTCATCAAGTCGTTCTCGCAATTCCGGCGCCGGCACATAACCGCCAATCAATACGCCCGTTTCGGTCATTATGGCAGGGGTTCCTGTAACGCCTGCAGCGAGACCCAACTTATAGTGACCTTCAACCGGTGTAGGCCCACAATCATTGGCGGGAGCATCAATGCCTGCTTTGGCATTAGTCAATGCAGCAGCCTTGTCATCGGCACACCAGACATTATTTGCCTTCGCCCAGCTCGGCGTATTGGGTCCGGATCGTGGAAAGAACATGTACTGCACACGTATACCGAGGTCGGTATACGTTTGAATCTCACGATGCAGCTTACGACAATAGCCGCAATCGATATCCGTAAATACTGTAACGGTGTAATCCGGTTTACCATCCGCCACATCAAACACAATCATGGTGTCGGGGTCTGCATTAGTCAGGGCTTCGGCCCGCGCAATAGCACGACCTTCTTCAGTGACATTTATCTTTTTCTCTACATCGTAGGCATCACCCTGAATGAGGTAACGGCCATCCTCTGTGGCATACAGCAAAGTGCCATCAAAGCTCACTTCCAGCAAGCCGGTAACCTTTGACGCCTTAATATCACCCGGCTTGATGTTATCGAACTGTTCCATCAACAGTTTATGCCCGGCAGGCACCTTATCCTGCGCCATAACTACGCCGACAATGAGGTAACTGGCTAGCGACAAAAGCATTAGGGAAACATACTTATTTATTCTGGATGCAAACATTATAAATTCTCTAAGAATCAAAAAATAACCGGAGTGAATTGTGGGACATCAAAATCCACACGATGTTCCCAGCTGGCAGACAAAGCAAATGGCGAGTAACTCTGTCACCAGCGGCGACTCTAGCACAACTGCTGTATCACTAAATAAAAATGGACGCCACTGGCGTCCATTTTTGCTTAGGTATTAAGACTACAAGACTACAAGACTACCCACGCGGATGATGCTGACCGTGCAACTCTTTCATGCGGGCACGTGCCACATGAGTATATATCTGGGTCGTTGAAAGATCACTGTGACCCAACAACATCTGCACCACGCGCAAGTCTGCACCGTTATTCAGCAGATGCGTCGCAAATGCGTGACGCAGAGTGTGCGGTGACATCTTGCTCTTAATATTCGCCAGTTTCGAATAACGTTTAATAATGTGCCAAAACGCCTGGCGGGTCATCCGGTCTCCACGACGAGTCGGAAACAGATAATCAGTCTGCCGTTCCAACAAAATTTCGGAACGCGCACCACCAATAAAGTCACGCAACCAACGCTGCGACTCCTGGCCCAGCGGAATAAGTCGTTCGCGACCGCCTTTACCGACAATCCGAGCAACACCCTGATTAAGATTAACCTCTGACTGCTTCAGGTTAATGAGTTCAGAAACACGCAGACCAGTGGCGTACAAAACTTCAAACATAGTGCGGTCACGATGACCGAGCGGGTCTTTAACATTGGGAGCATTAAGTAACGCTTCAACTTCGGCCTCGGTCAGTGACTGTGGCAACGAACGGCCAATACGGGGCATTTCAATTTTAGCGGTGGGATCCTGCTGGATCTGAGCTTCACGCAGCAGGTACCTGTAGAAACGACGGAAGCTCGACAGCTGCCTCGCAGTCGAACGCGGCTTTGCACCCTCTTCGGTACGCCAAGCAATAAACGCCAGCAGGTCACTGCGGGTTGCATAAATAAGGCTGGTATCGCGTTTGGCCAACCATTTGCGCAAAGACACGAGATCCGCACGGTATGCGCCCAGTGTATTCACAGAAAGCCCGCGTTCCATCCAAATTGCATCGAGAAACTGGTCGATAATAACCTCGGACGAATTTTTAACCGCTTGTTCAGTATTATGTGACATTAATTCACTTCTTTCTGGTCAGCAAACCTTTTAAATGGAATCTAATGCACAGAGCTCGGCTTAGCATTTGCCTATACTCCACTAATAACCTGATAATCAAGCTAGCATTACCGATCATCGCTGTGTCCGGAGCCTTAGTTCTGTTGGGACTACGCCAACCTTCGAGGCCCGGTGGACATCAATACAAAATTGATTCCTCCTTATGGTTAAGGATTATGCTCACCCATAATGTTAAGCGCCGTGACCGGGTTCACAAAAACCACAATGCAACGTAAGCGACTGATTTAATTAAATGTCTATAATCTATAATTGGCTAAAACGCGTTATTTTCGGGGTCTATGGACTGTGGGTATGGCTGGTTTTTATCGTTTTCGGCAGTGCCGTAACGCTAACGCTGGTCATTCTGCCGGGAATCAGTGCCCGTCGAAAACTCACACGCAGCGGAGCAATAATCTCACTGGCACTTTCCGGACTGCGCCCGCGCATTAAAGGTTTGGAACTGCTTCCCGACGAACCCGGCGTAGTTGTCGCCAACCACGCCAGCTACCTCGACGGCATTGTGATGACCGCGGTTTTACCGGCCCGATTTCAGTATGTGGTGAAGCAGGAAATGAGCTCCGTACCCGGAGCCGGCTATATGCTTAAGCGTCTCGGCACTCAATTTGTAAGTCGCGCACACGCACAAAGCAGCGCTGGTGGCGCACGCCGTATTATGAAGGCGGCGAAGAATCAGCAATCAATAGTTTTTTTTCCTGAAGGCACCTTTGTTGCTGAACCCGGGCTCAAGAAATTTCACAGCGGCGCATTCATCTCTGCCGCAAGCGGTGGGATGCCGATTACACCTATTATTATCCATGGCACACGAAGAATCCTGCCTGCTCAGCAGTGGTTAGCCCGCCCCGGCCGCATAGACGTCATTCTAAAGCCTGCCCACCGCATTGGTGCCGATGCCGAAGACGCGAAACAGCTGAAGCTGCTGTGCCGCCAGAGCATACTGGCCGAACTAAACGAACCTGATACCGCGCAGTCTAAATTGTTACAATGATTTCCATAAAATAAGCACTCTTAAAATGAATACCTACACAGGACCGCACATCGTGAGCACTATTGTTATTGTCGCTGCCCGTCGAACACCTTTAGGTGGCTTTCAAGGCGTATTGTCATCGGTGAGCGCACCCGATCTGTCTGCCACCGCTACTAAAGCGTGCATTGCAGACTCCAAACTCAGCGCGGCAGATATCGATGAAGCCATCATCGGCTGTGTATTGCCAGCCGGTATTGGTCAGGCTCCTGCACGACAAGCTGCACTAAAAGCCGGTCTGCCAATCTCTGCCGGCGCAACCACTATTAATAAGGTCTGCGGCTCAGGCATGAAAAGCGTCATGCTGGCCAGCGATATGATCAAAGCCGGCTCTGCTAACGTGGTTCTCGCTGGTGGAATGGAATCAATGAGTGGCTCTCCCTACCTGCTACCAAAAGCCCGCGAGGGTTACCGCATGGGTCATCAGGAAGTTCTCGATCACATGTTCTTCGATGGTCTGCAGAATCCTTACGACGGAAACATGATGGGCCACTTTGCCGAAGAGACTTCAAAGAAGTACAACCTCACCCGCGAGGCGCAAGACAGTTTCGCTATTGAGTCAGTGCAACGTGCGCGTGCGGCTATTGAAAGCGGTGCCTTTCATGGTGAAATTGCTCCGGTAAGCTTCACACACCGTCGCAAAGAACATACCGTATCGGTCGATGAAGAGCCTGCGAAACATGACCTCGAGCTCATCTCAACCATGCGTCCTGCTTTTGCCAAAGGCGGTACGGTAACGGCGGCAACATCCTCATCAATTTCAGATGGCGCGGCTTCACTCATTTTGATGAGCGAAGCAGAAGCCAAACAACGCGGTTTAACCCCTTTGGCAAAAATTGTCGGTTATGCAAGCCATTCACATGAGCCCGAGTGGTTTACCACGGCGCCGGTTGGTGCTGTTAAAGCATTACTTGAACAGGTGCAGTGGTCAGTTGATGATGTTGATCTGTTTGAAATCAATGAAGCCTTCGCCTGCGTCACCATGTCAGCCATGCATGATATTGGTATTGATCATGCGAAAGTTAACGTCAATGGCGGCGCCTGTGCCCTGGGCCATCCGATTGGCGCAAGCGGTGCACGCATTTTAGTCACATTGATTCATGCATTAAATAACCGAGGCTTGAGCAAAGGTATTGCATCACTGTGTATTGGCGGTGGTGAAGCTGTAGCTATGGCCATAGAGATCTAGAACAGACTTAAGCCCGGCGCATGCTTATGCGGGCGCTTTAATACAAAACGTAACTAGCTTAAAGAATGGCTGACATTATGAAAAAATCTGCATTACCTTGTCTTCTGGCATTGGCTGGCCTTAACTTCGGGTTCGTCCAACCGGCCGTCGCAGAAGATAACCCGAATCGTATTAACGCTTCTCTCGGTGCTGCAACCCGTAGCGGCGATGTGTCAGCTTTCCTCAGCGCGGATTACACCTACAAATTCAGCAACAACATTGCTGCGGCCATTTTTTACGAAAGGGCCGGCGGCGATTTTGATATCGAAGCGGTTGGCATTACTGTCGGGTATATCTTTGAGAACGGCTTTAAGTTTGGTG
>JABIQA010000132.1 GCA_018699155.1 Chromatiales bacterium | reverse complement strand
TCGCCTGACCAGCGGTACGGTGATGCAGTCCTTCATGATCCCGCGCTTGGGTGGCCAAATTTACACGATGGCGGGCATGGAGACGCAAATGAATCTCCTCGCCTCAGAGCCCGGCCAATTCCGGGGTCTGAATACCCAATACAACGGTATGGGCTTCGCCAACCAAAAGTTCATGACCAACGCGATGAGTCAGGCCGACTTCGATGCGTGGGCAACCAAGACGAGCACCTCCAAGCCACCATTAAATGATGCCGCCTGGGCCCTGTTGGCGAAGCCTTCGGTGCTGCCGGCGCCCCAATCCTTCGGCAGCGTTGCTGAAGGCCTATTCAACGGGGTCATAGCGAGTTTCACCGGTGGCCACCCCCACATGAAAGCGGATGGAGCTGATCTGTGACTTCTGAATCGTTTTTTTCTTTACTGGGCAGGCTAACTCCCCAGGACATTTCTTTTGTACAAACCTTCGAAAACCCGGTAATGAGCGAATTTATCGACGGGGCCGCCGGCAGCGTTCTGGTGATAGGCATGATCACCACGGCGGTGCTGCTCACCTTATACCGAGGGTGGAAGACACTGTGGTTCGACTGGCTGACCAGTGTCGACCACAAAAAAATCGGCATCATGTATATCGTGGTCGCTTTCGTCATGCTCGCCAGGGCGATTATCGAAGGCGTGCTGATGCGTTACCAGCAGTCTATCGCCGTGAACGACCCGGGTGTCTTGACGCCCGATCACTTCGGGCAGTTGTTCAGTACCCATGGCAGCATCATGATTTTCTTTATGGCGATGCCCTTTATTACCGGCATGATCAATTACATCATGCCGCAGCAGATCGGCGCCCGCGACGTGAGCTTCCCGCTGCTGAATGCCATCAGCTTGTGGCTGACCACCGCCGGTGCCGCACTGGTGATGATCTCTCTCGTGGTAGGTAAGTTTTCAACCGGAGGTTGGACAGCTTATCCGCCCTACACTGGCATCGAGTTCAGCCCGGGCGAGGGTGTGGATTACTGGATCTGGTCTATCAGCCTGACGTCTATCGGCACTACGCTGACAGGCGTTAACTTTGCCACCACAATCTATAAAAACCGTGCGCCTGGCATGACGCTATTTCGCATGCCACTGTTCTGCTGGACCAGCCTTTGCACCAGCGTCCTGATGATTTTTGCGATGGCGCCGCTGACAATTGCGACCCTGATGTTGGCGCTGGACCGCTACGCCGGATTCCACTTCTTTACCAATGATCTGGGCGGCAATATGATGAACTACGCCAATCTGTTTTGGCTGTTTGGTCACCCCGAGGTCTACATTTTAATTCTACCGGCCTTCGGAGTCTTCTCTGAGGTGATCTCAACCTTTTCCGGCAAAACTATTTACGGCTATAAATCCCTGGTCGTTGCCACCATGTCGATTGCGGTGTTGTCCTTTACCGTCTGGTTGCACCACTTCTTTACCATGGGACAGGGCGCCAACCTGAATGCCATCTTCGGTATCGCGACGATGCTCATCGGCGTGCCGACAGGTGTGAAAGTCTATGATTGGCTGCTGACGATGGTGCGCGGACGCATCCGCTTGACCACGGCCATGCTGTTTTCCATTATGTTTCTGGTCACGTTCGTGATCGGTGGGCTGACCGGGGTGATTTTGGCCAATCCGCCAGTGGATTTCGTAGCACACAACTCCCTGTTTTTGGTCGCACATTTCCACAATATGGTTATCCCCGGCGTGTTGTTCGGCATGATCGCCGGCTACCAGTTCTGGTTTCCCAAGGCATTCGGCTTCCGCCTGGCAGAGCGCTGGGGTAAAGCGTCCTTCTGGTGCTGGTCCATAGGCTTTTACCTGACCTTTATGCCGCTTTACGCACTGGGGCTGATGGGCGCGATGCGTCGCACCGTTGAATGGTTCCGACCCGAGTATCTGGGCTGGCTGCAGGCGTCATTTGTCGGCGCGCTGCTGTTGTTCTCGGGCTTCATTTTACTGATCGTGCAATTGATCGTCAGCGTACGCCACCGCGACCAGCGGCGCGTACCGGCGGGTGACCCCTGGGATGGCCGCTCACTGGAATGGTCTAACAGCGCGCCACCGCCGGAGTACAACTTCGCCGTTATTCCCGAGGTATCAGGGCAGGACGCCTTCACCTTGCTGAAGGAGCAGGGCAAAGCCTACGTATCGCCGGACACCTACGAAGACATTGCTGTTCCCAAAAATAGCATAGTGGCCCCCGTTATCGGCGTTGGCGCAATTGCGTTGGGTTTTGCAATGGTCTGGCACATCTGGTGGCTGGTGGCCGTGTCCTTCGTTATTATTTGGGGGGCGGCGATAGCGCGCAGCTTTGTCACTGAAACAGAACGCGTTATTCCCGCCAGCACAGTGCGTGCAGATCATGAAGCCTGGCTTGCGCAGGTGCGAGAGTGCGCCACTACGCCGCGTGAACAGGAAGATACCAGCACCAATGTCGGCCGCGCAGAGGTGATCGCATGAAGCGGCAGCAACTTCTCCACCCAGGACTGAACCTGGGCAGTACCGACGAATACAGCCATGACCAGTCCGAGCCCGTCATTTTTGGCTTCTGGGTTTTCTTGATGGCCGACCTGGTGCTGTTTGCCATACTGTTTGCGACCTATGCGAGCATGAGCGTGCAAGGCCAGGCGGGCGGCCCCAGCCCGACCGATGTCTTCGATCTTTCCAGCGCCTTTATCGAAACAATGCTATTGCTGAGCAGCAGTCTTACTTTCGGCATGGCCTCACTGGCTCTGAAGTACAAAGCCGATAGGCGGCACCTGGTGTTTTGGTTAGTCCTGACGTTTTGCTTAGGTGCCGGCTTCATTGGTATGGAGGTGCGCGACTTCTGGATAATGACGCAGCAGGGGGCTGTGCCTCAACGCAGTGGCTTCCTATCAGCCTTCTATATGCTGGTGGCAACCCACGGCATCCATGTTACGGCCGGTTTGTGTTGGATGATCGTGATGCTGGTGCAGTTGCTGGTGCTGGGTCGCACCACGCAGGTGAAACTGCGACTGATGCGTCTCGCTCTGTTCTGGCACATGCTGGATATCGTGTGGGTTTGTATTTTCACCTTTGTTTACTTATTCGGGGTGGCGGCACTATGAAGGGCGACGCAATGACTGACGAGCACGTCGAAACGTATGCACAGGATTTTAGGTCTTACTGCATCGGCCGTCTACTGGCACTCGTACTGACTGGCCTAGCTTTCGGGCTGGTGATCTTCGAGGTTTTACCGTACTTCGAGCGACTGCTTGCGCTTGCGGTTTTGGCGGTGGTGCAGATCGTTGTGCATTTTCGCTATTTCCTGCACATTGGTTGGCACTCTCACCGCGACGATCTTCAGCTCGTGCTCTTCACCAGCCTTATCCTGTTTTTAATGGTCGGCGGCACGATCTGGATTTTGTTTAATCTTTACGCACGAATGATGTAAACCGCCTTTCTTCGCCGACCGTCGGGGCATCATTACCCAGAAGAGTCACGAAGATCCCTAGTCCACGGTTGCCCTGTGACGCACTGCTGAAGCAGGACAGCACCGCGCATCCCTTAACTAGTTGAGTGCAGAATAAATGGGGTCAGAGTAAAAACCTGAACACTGGCCTGGTGCTGGCTATTTGCCAGAGTGGGTTTACTACGAGACTAATTATTCCTAGCTTATTGTTTGAGGTAGGGGTGGCATTGCAAACAGACAGGGAAGTAGAGAAACATGAAATTAGCAGTATTTTTGAGTGTAGTGATTGGCTTAGGTCTTGCCAGTATTGTAAGAGCCGACGATATTGTCAGAGCAGACGAATTTCCAAGCATGGTTGGGACGTGGAAAGGTACATCTGAGGCCGTGGTTCTCGGCAAGCCTGTGTACTACCCTGATCGAGCTTCTGAACAGGCAATACCGCGAGCGAGTAGCGCAGACTTTGTCATTAATCTGACGCATCAAGATGGTCGGCGTATGTGGGGCAGTGTGATCTCGAGTAATATAGCAGAGCCCTGGATAGGTGTTTTTTGGAATGACAGGAAAACGTTTGAGGCAGTAGATGCAAATGGCCAGATCGTAGGGCGGATGGTAGACGCGAATACCGTGGAAGTAATTTACACCCAACACGACAGCAACGGTCTGATTACTAGCCATGTTGTTTTCTCGCGCTCTAAAGATTAACTCATAGTCCTGCAAAAACCCAGGCTACTCCTGAGCTTGCGATGGCCGCTAAAAGTGAAGCCTAAGTCGAAGAACTAGTTACGCAGCACCCGAATGCTGTTATCCAAGTCACCACTGATATAGAGCGTTCCATCGACACCCTGAGCGACTCCGCTCGGCAGGTGAATGGGCGCCGCTGCATTGGCAGCAGCGTGCCCTACTGGCAGTTCGGTTGCCAGTACCTCCACGGCGCCGTTAGCGGGGTCTACCGCCAGCAGTCGTTGCTTACCGACTTCCACCACGGCGATGCGGCCATCGCTCATGAGGGTGATGCCTTCGGGTTGTGCTAAACCCGAGACAATCGGCGTACGTTGCCCATTAAATTCAATTCGAGTAATGCTGCCGGTGAGTGATTCGGCAACGTACACGGCGTCCTGCTCGTCATTAGCCCAAGTCAGTCCTACGGGGCCAGCCAGATCCGTTGCAATAACATTACGGAGTTTACGATCGGTGCGATCTAACTGCACCAGTGTGCCGCTGGCATAATCGGTGACTAGCGGATTGCCATCAGTGCTAAGGACGATGCCCAATGCGCTTTTAATGTCGCGCCATTTGACTATTGTTTTACCGGTCTTACGATCGACCAAGTAAACGCTGGGCCGCACCACCACATCGGTGAGTGCAAAGTAATCATCATTGGCGGCAGCAGCAACGGAAGCTGCCGGAAAACCGAAGCCGGTAATATCGAAGGTGCTGGTTACGGCACCACTTTGTGTATCGACTATGCGATAGCCATAACCATCTGCCACCAGCAAGCTTTCGTGACCATCATGAGTGGTCAGCGTCATGCCGCCTGGTGCGGCGAGGTACCCCTCAATGAGAGTGGTGTTTTTTCCCGTTGCAGGGTCCACTCGTTCTATCGCCGAGTGTGCTGGCCGGCTGATGTAGATCATGCCATCTGGGCCCACTGCCAGGTTGTCGAGCGGTGGTGTCAACGTGGCAATGCGCTCCGGACTTTGCCAACGGGTGTCATCACCCTTGGCAATCCGCCACAGGTCACCACTGACCCAGTCGATTGCCCAGACGTTGCCAGCGGCATCCAGATTCACGGCAACCACTGTGCCCAGTCCGCCACCAATTACGGTGACCTCGCCGGTTTCGATATTTATTTGGGCAACTTCGCCGTTGTTGACCAGTGGCCCATACAGTGTGTTGTCGTCGGTAATCTCAAAACTATTGAGGTTGCCTATCTTGCTGGCGACAAGTCGCGGCTCACCGTTTAACGCAAGGCCTTTATCAACAGGAAATTCATACAGTCGATCAAAACCAATTTGTGCGGCGAACAGGCGCCCGTCGGTGGTGAAGTAAACCGGGTTTATCAATGGGTAATCGCTGACCACTGTGGTTACCGTGCCATCGGTCTGCAAGGCCCGAATCTCACCGGCAACCAGTGCCGTCCAAACCAGCCTGCCATCCGGTGCAAACGCCACATCGTCGGCTTCACCAAAGGGCTCGGGCACCACCACTTCTACAGCAGCGTTGCTCACATCGATGCGAAACACCGTTTGCGCACTCACACTGCCGGCGTACAGGTGCCCATCGGGCCCAAACGTAATGCCATTCGGGGAGTGCAGGGCACTGCCGGGCACCAGGGTTTTCAGTTGGGCCGTGGCCGGGCCGTTACCGGGAGTGCAGGCGCCGATGAATGTGGCAAGCAGCAGCGTAAACGCGAGTCGTTGATTATTCATAGCTTCATTCTACCCGATGTGAGTCGCTCTCTGCCGGTGTTGCAAAAGCCCGTTGGCAATATTGCAATTCGTGCCATGTCGAAAAACGTTTCCCGGTCAATGGCCCTCTTCATTAAATCCCTGCACGAGAATAAAGATGCCTCTGCTGGCTGTCTCGCGCAGCTTTCGGGCAGGAGTATATTCGGCCGAATTGTACCGGGCGTAAAATACTTTAGCTTGATGCAAACTGTAAAAATACAGTGCGCGGGTATGCAACGTCATCCTCAACGGCATCGTTAGCGCTGTCCTTGTTATCCTGTTCCTTCGCCGTTGATGTACTCGCGGCCGGGGTTGGCCCTCGGGTACTTGCGCAGGTAATCAAAATATTTTACCAGTTCACGATCGCACTCCAGCAACGCGCCCTGCACAAACCGAATGTTTTGATAAACGCTTTGATCTTCCGACATGATCCGCATGTTCATGGCTTTGAGGCCATCGAATACTGCCTGATAGGCTTCGGGGGAACCGTTTGGCACATCGGCCTTCTTGACCACATTAATACGGTAGGCCTCACACGAATTCGGGCCCAGCGGGACCAGACAGGTTGCGATGCCGGTCCACATGTCGTTGATGATAGGCTCCAGTTGCACGATGTTGGTGCCATAGATATTCGCGTGCAGCTCTTTGAATACGCCTGACGAATCTAAGTACAAATCCTCATCCACCGAGTAATGGCCCGAGTGATCGGTGAAGGTCATGGGTGGAATTTCAAATTGCGGGGCGAATTCTGGCCCATGTAAAAATTGCGTGTGATTA
>JABIQA010000118.1 GCA_018699155.1 Chromatiales bacterium | reverse complement strand
TCTCTATAAAGCGGAAAAACACCCTGCTCGCGCGTCCGGCTATGTGGTTAGGTGATATGCGCTATGGCACGAAAAATATTGTCGAAAAGCTGAGCCTCTCTGAATATGTCAATCTTGCCGGGCGAGCCCGCAGACGCGCGGCTAGCGCCCTCTATTTCGCAGCCGTTCTCAAGGCGCTAATCAATTCCGATAAGCTACCGACTGTTCCGCATTTGGCGAATACCATAGTTGAAAAAGAGCTCAAAGAAACGGCAGCGATACTGAATAAAAATTACCCAACCTACCCGATACATAACCAATCATAGTAGCCACATAATGCACTCAACATTGATCACCGGAGGCGCAGGACAACTCGGTTCCTGCTTACAAGAACTCGCACCGGCGAATACCCGAATTATTGCACCGAACAGTGCCGCATTCGATCTTAGCCAACCCCATACATTGGACAAGCTTCTAAATACCTATCGCCCCAATCAGATAGTGAACTGCGGCGCCTATACCAATGTGGACAAAGCCGAAACCCAAACCGATCTGGCTATGTGCATTAATGCCGATGCAGTTCGGGTGCTCGCGGTCTATGCGGCCAAGCACTCCATTCCGTTCGTTCAAGTATCAACAGATTTTGTCTTCGATGGTCGCAAGAGGACGCCCTATGCTCCAAGTGATGAAACCAATCCGCTGAATGCATATGGAACTACTAAGCTGGCCGGTGAACTGGCCGCAATCGAGGCAAATCCCAAAACGTGGGTGGTGAGGGCCAGCGGTATTTATAGCGACCATGGCAATAATTTTGCTCTAAAAATCATCGAACTCGCACAACAGCGCGAGTCGCTAAGCGTTGTTACGGATCAGGTCGGCTCGCCTTGCTACGCCCCGAACCTGGCCAAGGCATTATGGAAAATTCTGGCTGTACAACCACCAACCGGTATCTATCATTTTTCAGACTTTGGCGAAGTAAGCCGCTTTGAATTTGCGCAGGCTATAGTTGACGAAGCTGCGGCCGCAGGGGTCATCAAAAAAACAGTCCCTATTAAAGGAGTTCTCAGCAGCCATTTTCCATCTCCAGTCACCCGGCCCGAATACAGCGTGCTCGATGCATCTCTCCTTAAAGAGGTGGCCGATGTGTCGGTGAGCGAGTGGCGTCCTGCGTTACAGGACATGATCAGGCTCGTGGCAGTCCGCACTCAGAGCAACTAGAATAATCTCTTCATTTTCAATACCCACCACTGATAGAAGGCTCAATTGATGACATGTATTTTCGTTGCAGGTATGCACAGAAGTGGCACAAGCTGCCTGACCGGTATAATGCAAAACATGGGCATTGAACTCGGCGAAGTGTTCACTGAAAACAAACACAATAAAAAGGGCAATAGAGAAAATGCCCGAATCACTAAAACCAACGATATATTATTACGCTTGGCAGGCGGGTCGTGGAACAATCCAACGCAAGTGAGGGAGTGGAATGATGCAGCCCGAACCGAACGCGATTCAATCATTGCCGATATTAAAGGGGATATGACCGAGTTCTGGGGATTTAAAGACCCGCGGGCGCTATTCTCGCTGGAGTTCTGGCTCGAAGCCGAGCCCGACATGAAGTTTATCGGCACATACCGGCACCCCTATAAGACTGCGCTATCACTTCAGGTTCGTGACAACACGCCAATCGATAAGGGCATGCAAATATGGAAAGCCTACAACAGCAAGCTTCTTGAAGCGCTGGAGACACATCAGTTTGATTTGGTTGATTTCGACATGCCTCAAAAGGATTATCTGGACGACGCCATCGCCAAACTCATAAAACTCGGGGTTAATCGAGACAAAGCAAATGCCGCCCGCAGCTTTTTCGATGCGTCACTTCGTAATCAAACAGATGTGCCTATAGAGCACATCAAACTACCCACAGATGTAATAGATATCTACGCTGCGCTGAACAGCTATTTTGACGCGCACAAAGTGAACTAACTGCAACTTCGGAAAACTCCAGCCAACTCATAAGAAACAAGCGGGCCAAATCTTTGTTGCTGCAAAAGCAACATGCTGTTCTAACATGATTATCACATCATGATATAGGTGCCTCGTTTTACCTTGCTCACTTGAGAAAGGTTCTTTAGAGTAGCCACCAATTCGCATCAACAACGATGAATGAGGATATCATGCAGGCACTTCCGGATTTGAAAACATCGACACTAAAGCCCTTCGAAAAAGGCGATATTTTCCTTGGCTGCACTTACCTCAATAACGTCAATGATGACCATATGGGCGAAGGCAGAATCCTGCAATTTGATAAAGAATGGCGGCCGAAGGGCACTCTGTACACAGAAGGCACAAAATACCTGATCGTTGGCTGCCGATTTGCACCAGACGGCACGCTTTGGTCGTTCGATAGCCAAAATCATGTTGTTGTTCGTGTGAATACGGATGGCAAGCAACTAGAGAATTGGTACCCAGGCCGCGGATTAGGCAGCGTTAGTTTCTGTGCCGACGGCAGCATGGTTTTTGGCGAGTATTTCATTGGCAGTGAAATCTGGAAAGGAACGACGGCGAAAACTCTGGAAGACGGACGCCTAGGTGACGGTGATGTTTATAAGTACGACGCCGATCTCAACCTACTAAATCATTTTCCCGCTGAAAATGCACCCGAGTTCACCAATTTCAAAGGCGTAACTCACTCCACAATGCACCCGTCGGGCGAGTTCATCACCTACACTACCGAGACTGCACGCCGACTCATGCGCCTTAATATTGAGACTGGTGAACAGATGGATGACCTAGCAGGTTTTCCTGATGCAGACCCTTATGATCGTAAAGATAAACGCTGGTTTATCGCGCCTGACTATTTACCCGATGGCCGCTTACTCTGCACAACCGCAGAGGGTCTACAGGTTTTTGATGAGTCTGGTGGAATATTGAAAACCATCCCTCTGCCAGGGTATGGCTGGGCTCAGGTATGCCACGATGTAGATACACGCTATGCGCTGGCCGCCAACGTCTTTACCGGGGCTGCAGCGCGCATTGACCTGGAAGATAAACAGCCTTTACAGCTAATCGATACTGGGTTCACAGCACCTTTCCGCTCATTGGCAGGCATTTCCGTCTATGGAGGAAGCTGATCATGAAGAGCACTATTCAGAAAAAGCTTATTGCTATTACGAGCGCACTAATCATAGCGCTGCCTTTAAGCGCTCTTGGCAGCGGAGCAAGCCATACCGGACTGCCGCCACAAGAACCCATCAAAAATTCACGGGCGCTTACTGCAGATGAACAGCAAATACAGGGTCTGCTAAACCTATATAGCCAAGCCATGGAGGAAAAATCACTGGAGAAGGCCGAACAAGCCATACTGACAGGTGACTTCATCATTATCGAAAGCGGCTACCCTAACTGGCAGTGGGAAGACTTTAGAGACAATCACCTTCTGGTTGAGATGGAAGATTTCTCTGATATCGACTATCAAATGGATCTAATCACCGGCGAACTCAAAGAAACGCTAGGCTTTGCTATCTATTCCTATACGGCATCGGGAAAGTTTCGTGGCACCCCCACCAGTATTAGCGGCTTCGCCACTGCGATTCTGGAACAGAATGATGGCGAGTGGCGTATTCATCACATTCACTCATCTGCGCCACGCACTCAACTTGAACAACAGGCGTACTAGAATCCCTAGCTAATACCTTGCGGCCGTGTTGTCTTCGCCCGACAAGCAGTCAGGCAGGCATTTCATTGCCCACTGGTGACGACTTCCTATATGCCGATGGCAGCCTCGCGCTATACTGCTGACATACCTACGGAGGGTCTCTCTATGAGGACCAACACTGAGTTCGCGAGCACGCTGCTCGAGAAAGGCGCATCGGGATACGCAGGACTTGCTGCAGGGCTTATGCTTGAACGGAATCCGGATACAGACTCAAAAGATGAGTTTGCAGCTTGGAAAAGCCATATCACCCAACGAGTTCTAGAACTGTCAGCCGCACTAAGCGTTAACCAACCGCAATTATTTATCAACCGTGCCATTTGGTTTCGCAAGGCGCTACTAGCACGCAATATCGATGAACGTTATGTTGCTGCGAGTCTTGAGTCTCTCCGGGATACTTTGAAAGAGCGCTTACCCGAAGTAGGAAGATCCGCGCCAATCGAGTATATAAATCAAGCATTGGAAACTCTGCAGAGTGGCGTGGCAACGCCGGATGATGGAGAGCCTGATGCGGATACGCCAACCGGCAAACAAACGCTTGATTACCTGCAAACCGTATTGGAAGGAAACTCGGCCGCTGCCATAGATAAGTTGCTCGATGCATTACAGAAAGGGCAGAGCCCTGCAAGCCTATATACTAAAGTGCTTTTGCCGGCACAGCGGGAAATCGGTCGCTTATGGCATATGGGAGACATCACCATTGCCGAAGAGCATTTAGTGACATCTACCAGTCAACGGGCCATGTCCGTGCTTGCCCAAGGCAGTCCCTGCAAAGAAGCTAACGGAAAGACGCTAATTGCTGCATCAGTAGCCACCAACGCACATGACATCGGTATCCGTGCAATTGCTGATTTATATCAAATGGAAGGGTGGCGGGTTATTTATCTTGGCTCAGATGTACCAGTAGCAGATATACCCAAGATGATTAGCTACTTTAATGCTGATCTGCTGATCTTATCGGCAACTCTCGACGTCCAGTTACCACAAGTCACAGACACTATTAAGGAAATTCGCCAGCGCTGCGAAAAGAGCATCGAAGTCATGGTTGGCGGTTACGCCTTCGACCAGGCTCCTGACATGGCTAAAACGGTAGGAGCCGATGCCTATACAACATCAGTGATCGCTGCAGTTGAAGCCGGCATTAAACTGGTGGAAGGCTGAAGCAGACGATGTCCTTATCTATCCTTCAACGCATCGCAGCCGGCGACCAGCTTGCCGTAGCCGATTGCATGACGCAGTACAATGATCTGATCTGGTCGTTGGCGCGGCGTTATCTGGGTATGGATGCAGATGCGGAAGATGCGGTACAGGAAATACTTATCGAGCTATGGTCCAACGCTGCCAGGTTCAACCCTGATTTTGGTTCCGAAGTTACCTTTGTCTCCACCATTGCGCGGCGGCGACTGATTGACCGACTGCGCAAGAAAGGCAGGGCCCCTGGTATTAGCACCATAGATGACACGCCTGAATCGGCGCTAGTGAAAGAAGGCGAGGATATTTCCCAGTACACCGAAATGCAAAATGTCGTCGATGTACTAGGTGAAATGAACCCTGAACACCAACAGATTCTTTCGCTGTCAGTATATGAGGGCTATAGCCACAGCGAAATTGCAGAGCGGCTCGACATGCCGCTGGGCACGGTAAAGACCAAAGTACGGCGCGGACTCATTCATATCCGCGAGCAATTGAAGATTACCGAGGAAGGTGCCGACTAGTATCGTAAACAGTCCATAGGGGCAGCGCTGCGGCTTAGCGGGCTGTGCGACGTACATTATCGATATACGAACATGCTAAATATACAAGCTATTCAGTATTTGGTGCGCTCGTCACAAAGCCTTCCTTAAATGTTCTGAGCCAGTTCACGTTCCCGCCACCATCACAGGAAAGCCTTTGCTCAGGAAGCAAAGGTGCTTCAACGCAGAGGCCTTCTTTCGAAAGACTGCTTCCAACGACAATATCAACCACACCTCCGGCATTAGTCAGCGCGGATGCGAATGCCATCACAAGCGCTCCTTCATTTGCCACAGGTTGGGATGCCGGGCTGAAGTTGACGTTTGTTGCCGAAGGGAGGTAATTTGAGCTGAGCATCCCATAGCGATATTCAGCGCCGGCGAACGTGTTGCCGCTTGTGGATGTAACCGCGACACTGGAATAAACATTGGTATCGGCATCGTAATCGAACGAGCCGGATGCGCTGCCGCCACCAGCGAAGTTAGCATCGACCAAGTACCATGTGACCGGCTCGGCCTGTGCCAACCCAACACCGAAAACCAATAAAATTAAAAATACTCTTTTCATTGTTTGTTGCCTCCCAAATCGATAGCGATAGACTTTAGCTCTGCTCCCAAGATAATGCCAGAGACAACAGGCGTGATTAAAACCAAATCGCAGCCAGTACGCAAAATATCTGCATGTCCTTACCTACGAATTGGAGTGGCCGTAATTACACCACTGTACTTAGGGGTCGAACCTATGCTCTGGATAGTTATCGGCGTCGTTGAGTTGTCACTATTGATTGAAGTTATTTACCGAGGCTGCACCGGGCGACTGATTGGCCGCGGTTAAGCAAAGCTTTAATCCTGCTTGCAGATACTCTAGCCTCATGCAAGCGCCTGAAAAGAAAGTAATGTCCGCTCTTATTCTGGGCGCGCACGATTAAAACCTTTTAAATATTTGGCCCTGGGGAGGCACCGAAGCGCTTAAACCTAAGCACTGTAATGCCATCCTTGTCCATCAAACGCAGTGTGTTTCGATTAATGCTCCACTTGTCAACGCTGCTTAAAGCGGCAAGATAAGCATCCTCAGATTTCATTGCCTTATTCAAGCAAGCGCGCTTAGTGGTGACAATAGTAGTGAAAACAAGATCGCCTTCGGCAGGAAGCTCTACACCTGAACTGTAGCGGTTACATCCTGTCCACCCCGATGCTGTGAGGTCTTCAGTGAGCATTAGCGTTGGACGATAATCGGTATTCAGCTGCATAGAGGATATATAAGTAAGTGCCCATTCGCTGCTGAGAAGATCCGGCACTGTACCTCGTTCTGCTTTTGCAAAAATGCCCACACAGGAAATCAGGATAGCGGCAACAGGAATAAGCACTAAAACTCTGAACACATTGAACAACTTCATAAGACTGACTCCTATAAGGTTTCGCAATCAAATAAAAAACTCAGATTTAACCGTAACACATTTACAAAAAACTCATCCCCACAAAAAAAAGCCCCGTCAGCTTTAGCTGACGGGGCTTTTGAATAAATGCCTGGTAATGTCCTACTCTCACATGGGGAGACCCCACACTACCATCGGCGCTAAGTATTTTCACTTCCGAGTTCGGGATGGGATCGGGTGGTACCTACTTGCTATTGTCACCAGGCAAACCGGTTGAGGGAAGCAGCACTTCAGGCGCTTCTACCTCGAAAAAATAACAATCTGGAATGTTTTGACGTAAAGGATGTGTTTCCACATCTGATTAGATCTACTCTTATTGTCATTTCTAAAAAAAATGACGAGCGTAGTTTGGATCTGCATATGCCCCAAGTTTCTTGGGTGTTATATGGTCAAGCCTCACGGGCAATTAGTACTGGTTAGCTTCACACATTGCTGTGCTTCCACACCCAGCCTATCAACGTTGTGGTCTTCAACGGCCCTTCAGTGATCTCAAGGATCAAGAGAAATCTTATCTCAGGGGAGGCTTCCCGCTTAGAT
>JABIQA010000080.1 GCA_018699155.1 Chromatiales bacterium | reverse complement strand
GAAGCTGCCGAAGAATGTGGTGATGCTCGTCGCAGTAAGCTGGTTCAGCGCGACGCAGCGCAGGCAATGGACGAAAGCGTGCTGGTTGGGGCAGAACCGGTCACTGTGGTCTTGTCGCATCGTGGTTTTGCGCGTGCGGCAAAGGGCCACGATATCGACCCGAAGACATTAAGTTATAAGTCAGGTGATCATTTTCTTGCTGCAGCGAAAGGTCGCAGTAATCAGTTTGCGGTGTTTATGGATAGCGCTGGTCGCGCCTATAGCCTACAGGCCCATACACTTCCCTCAGCGCGCGGTCAGGGCGAGCCTTTGTCGGGTAGGTTAAAGCCCTCTGATGGCGCAAGCTTTTGTGGTGTGATGATTGGTAATGAGCAAGCACGTTATTTGGTGGCCAGCGATGCCGGCTATGGCTTCTTCGTCAAACTCGGTGACCTGCATACTCGTGCTAAGGCCGGTAAAGCTGCGTTACGCGTGGTAGGTGATGGCAAGCCATTGGCGCCTGCATCTTTCGCTTCTGAGCCGTTCCCGGGCGAGACTATGGTTGCTGCAGTGAGTTCTACCGGACGCTTGCTCTTGTTCTGGGCTGAGGAGTTACCCGAACTGCCGCGTGGTAAAGGCAATAAGATCTTGGGTATTCCAACCAAGAAGTTTAAAGATGGTGAAGAGCGCATGGTTGCTGTTGCGCTGCTGAATGAACAAGACAAGCTAGTGGTGCATTGTGGAAAGCGCCATATGACGATAAAGGGTGGTGATCTTGATCACTACTTTGGCGAACGCGGTCGCCGCGGCATGATGTTGCCAAGAAACTATCGTTCAGTGGATAGCCTGAGTGTCGAACGTAAACCGTCTAAAGCAATTGTCGGCGATACCGAGTAGGCATTTTATTGAAAAGCAAGGCGTTGGCAACGCCTTGCTATGTCATGCGGGCCTTTGCTTCATCTTCGTCGATAACAGGTAAGTCGATGAGTGTCATGCCGGTGCTGGTATCTTCAAGAATCACCTCGCTGACTTCGACATAGTTGCCCTGCATATACGCCACACCCAACTGCCAGAGTACCGCCATGGTGTTTGCATTTTGTACTTGTTCCGCGATGGTCTTGATGCCTTTCCCCTGCGCCAGAATATTCATATTCTTAATTTTTTCCTGCAGTTCTTTGTCTTTGTGGAGCCCCGGCATGATGCTGCCATCAAGTTTGATGAAGTCCATCGGCACATGCGATAAGAAACGCAAGGAGTTATCGCTGCCACCAAAGTGATCCAGGGCAAAGCTAAAGCCTGCAGTCCTTAGCTTCTCGGCCAGTGACTGCACCTGACGTAAGTGCACCACAGCGATAGCTTCATTTAGCTGAAAACAAATTCGGCGCGGATCAATGCCGGAATTCTTGAGAGTCTCAAGAATCCAGCCTGAGGTGGTCTCGTCAACAACTGACTGCTGTGATAGGCGGATAAAGACCATTTCAGGTTGAGTAGCGGTCACAAATGAAATTGAAGCGCCAATGACCCAGCGGTCAATGTTTTTGGTCAGACCGATACGCTCAGCCGCCGACATGAATTCACTCGGAAGCATCATATTGCCGTCATTGTCGATGATACGCACGAGTGTATCGTGCGCGTTATCAATATCTTCATTCAGGCTGGCTATAGGCTGATGAATCAGCCGCAGCCGGTTTTCCATGAGGGCGGACCGTATCGTGTCAGACCAAAATTTATCAGCTTCGAGGGTCTGTTTTTTATCCATGGTGATTTGGCTGACCTGCACCGAATTGCCACCTGAGTCGCGGGCGGCTCGACAGGCGAGCTCAACTTCAATCAGAAGGTTTTCGACGGGCACCTCGATGCTGTCAATTTCCATTAGGCCGATAGAGCAGGTCAGCGTGGTCGATCGATCTTCATACTCGAACACTTTTGCTGCCAATGCTTTGCGCAGTTGCTCAGCCCAGTTCTCAACCTCTACCATGCTGCCGCGTTCGATAATTGCGGTGAACTGAGTGCCGCCAAAGCGGCCATATAAGTCTTGTGTTTGCATGTAGTCAGACAGCACCTGTGAAAACTGAATCAAGATCTGTTCGGTTCCAAGCAAGCCTATGTCTTCATGAACATTCGAGAATTTATCGGGACGCAGGTAAATAATTGCACGTACGCCACCTTCCAATCGTTCGTTGATCCGTTCATTTGATTTCGACAGGAAATAATGACGATGATAGAAGCCGGTTACAGGGTCCTTCTGTATGGAGCTTTCGAGCAGTTCCCCCGGCGCCTGATCTGCAGAACTCTGAATGCCGACAATCGCCCTTACAGCAGGCTCATCATCGAAGCTTACGACCTCAAGTAGCAGCTCCAGTCCGAAGTGTTTTTTATCTTCCTTACAGCCATTCATCCGCAGTTTGCTGTGATCCCATTTATTTTTTAGGCACGCAACCAGTGCGCCACGCAGCACCTGTTGGTCATCCTCCACAAACAGATCCATTACCGGTGTTCCGATCAGGCTATCTTCATTCCCGTAGCCGAACATTTCGACCCATGCTGGGTTTGCAGCAACGACAATGCCTTCCTGAATGTCGGCGATTGCTTCGGTCACGCCTTGCGTAAGGTTATGCAGTTCCTGTTTGTAGCGCTTTGCGGCCATAATGGCATCTTCAAAGCCATACTCAAGATGATAGGAGCGCAATTCGCGCTCGAATACAAATACCAGTCTTTCTGTATGGCTCAGCGAAACAATATCTCTAGCCCCAGCCCGCATCGCATCGGTAATTGTGGTTTCGTTTACCAGATTGCATACAGCAATAACCGGTGTCTTCGGGCAGTATTGTTTTGCGATATCGCAGGCGGTTTGTAAGTCCAGGTTAGGCTCGTCAGCAAATATCAGAATGATCTGAGGCGTGTTTTCAGCTACAGCATCTTTGAGTTGTTGCAAGGCCGAAATACGCCGGCAATGCACCGGGTGTCGGGCATCCCGCAGTATGGAATTAAGAGCCTGAACATTGTCATCCTCGAGCGCCAAAACGATCAGAGAGACGTTTGTTGATTTGTTCAACGATTTGTTCCTGGGTGGATGGGTGCTTAACCGGAGTATCCGGATCCTAATCTGCGATTTTATCTATATGCCTATGTTTTACTGTGACCCGCATCAGAAATTGTGAGATCGTTCACCTTATGTAAGGTCAGGAGCCTGCGGGTGTTATGATTGCAGTGTTAGGAATTAAGGTCAATGTTTGCTTTGCAGCAGGCCAGCTTCCGACATAATCTCTTTTCTATTCTGGACAATACTCGGGTGTTTGTTTTGCAGTTTCGGGCGTTCGGTATTAATGTGCGCCTCTTCGTGTGGGTTGCACAGCGGTTTAACAACAGGCATTTTTCATGGCAAATTACAGCACTAGCGACTTTAAGTCGGGTCTCAAAATTCTTATTGATGGTGACCCATGTTCAATTATTGAAAATGAGATTGTTAAGCCTGGCAAGGGGCAGGCATTTAACCGCGTAAAAATCCGCAACCTGAAAACGGGCCGTGTTGTTGATCGCACCTACAAGTCGGGGGAGTCTCTTGAGGCTGCCGATGTAATGGAAACCATAATGGAGTTTCTCTATAGCGACGGCGAGATGTGGCACTTTATGGAGCCTACTAGTTTTGAGCAGTATGCTGCAGATCAAGCGTGCGTTGGCGATGCAAAACTGTGGCTGAAAGAACAGGCGGTTTGCACAGTAACGTTATGGAACGGTGGCCCGCTGATGGTTGAGCCGCCAAAGTTTGTGGAAATGGCAGTTGTCGAAACTGATCCAGGTGTTCGGGGCGATACTGCATCTGGTGGTGTGAAGCCTGCCACCCTTGAATCCGGTGCTGTTGTACGTGTGCCATTGTTTGTGGAGCAGGGCGAGGTTATTAAGGTTGATACCCGCAGCGGTGAGTATGTTTCGCGCGTTAAATAAATTCGAGTCGTGGTTTTTACATTAAATGCTGGTCAGTTCTGACCGGCATTTAATGTGTAAGAGTTTACAGAGCCAGTGTGTCACTGATGTGCCGGTAGCCTTCGCAGCCCATAATGAGCCGGTCGATACCAACGGCGACTCCTGAACAATCCGGTAGACCCATTTTAAGTGCATTTAGCAGGGCCTCATCTATTTCAGGAACCAACGCTCCGGCAGATGCCCGGGCCTTCTGGTCATTCAGAAATCGTTGCCGTTGTTCCTGCGGGTCGGCGAGCTCGTGAAAGCCATTCGCCAGTTCATAGCCGCGATAGTAGATTTCGAAGCGCTCAGCTGTACCCGGGAACTCATCACTCAGCCGCGCCAGCAGTGATTGCTCGGCCGGATAGTGAGTTACTACCGTGAGTGTGTCGGGCATTAGCTTCGGCTCAATATGGTGGCTCATTAACAGGTCAAGCCAGCCTTGCCGGTCATCCCCAAGGGCTTTGCGCAGGTTGGGCGATAGTTGATCTGCCAATTCGCGCATCGCGAAATCAGCGAGCGTTTCAGCAGATGCGCTAAGCGGATCAAGTTGGGTGAAATGACGGAATAATTCTGTGTACTGAATCTGCTCAACTCGGGTAACCGGTTGGGGGCTTGTAGCAGCAAGATGAGTAATAAAGTTAACCGTGTCAGTGATAATTTGTCGCAACTTAAAGTTAATGCGATACCACTCAGCCATCGTAAACTCAGGATTGTGGCGGCTGCCGGCTTCGCCATCGCGAAACACCCTACCAATCTCGTAGATATCACCGCTGCCTTGAGCGAGCAGTTGCTTCAATGCGTATTCGGGGGATGGCCTCAGAAACATCTTGCTGCCAGCGCGAATGCAGTTAACGTGCGGATCGGTGACCGCACGATTACTGAGAATGGGTGTTTCCACTTCGAGCACATTTTGCGCGGTAAAATAGGCTCTTGCGGCACGCAGGTATTCGGCCCGAACTTCCAGTTTTTGCCGCGTTGCGCTGGGCATTTAGTTCAGCGTACCTATGCGCTCGCCGACTCTCAAGCTGGTGCCGGCTTGAAGCCCTTCTTCCCAGTTCAACTGCTCTGGGCCGGCAAGAAAGATAACGGTGGAGCCGAGATTGAAGTGGCCCAGATAGTCGCCTTTCTCATAATAGGTGTGCGGATCGCTTTTGGTGTGGAGGAAATGATGACCGTTCTCGCGGACGTGTTGCGGAGTTTCACCACCCCAGGCAGTGGTTATGCTGCCAACATTCAAAGCGCCGACCATAATAACGGCGAAGGGGCCGTTCTCTCCGTTAAATAGCTGGATGAGTCGTTCGTTCTCAGCGTACAAGCCCTGCACCTGGGCTGTGGTCGCTGCATTTACAGATAGAAGTCCGCCCGGCACATAAACCGATTCGGTGAGTGCTCCTGCTATAGGCATATGAATGCGATGGTAGTTATAAGGCGCGAGATACACCGTGGCGAAGCGCCCATTTATAAAACGCTGGGCAGCAAGATCCGAACTCGCGAACAACTGCTCTACGGTGTAGTCAATACCTTTCGCTTGAATGAGTTTTGAACCGTGGATCAGCCCTGATTCGGCGAGTGTGCCATCTGCCGGGGAGCACACAGTACTGTCACTTTCATCAATCGGTCGTGCGCCATCTTTAAGTTTACGGGTGAAGAACGCATTGAAGCTTCGGTAGCTGCCAGCATTCGGGCTCTCCGCATCGGACAGGTTAACCTTATAGAGTCGAATGAAGCTATTGATAAGCACGGTCTTTAGCAAAGAATTCTCTGACAGAGCGGCGCGATGCACAATCTTGCCCATGAGCTTAGCTGGCAGGAGTCGTTGCAGGCGCACCAGAAGGCTTTCTTGGGTTGGTTTTTTCATGATTGCTGTGTTTTTTTTTCGTTGTCATTGCCGGATGTATTCATCATCAGGTATCCATTTCTTAAGTATTTGCAGCGGATTAGAGGCTATCATGGCGGCTTGCGGTTGCCCCGGCAAGCCCCAGCGGCTCTTGCGGCGGCTATGTTACATGCAGAACACTGTTTGTTTGATAGGTTTCTGTTGGAAGAGTTTTGATTGAGTGCGCTATGGATTATACGTTTCAGTACCCGGAAGCATCGCTAACAGTCGATGCAGCCATCGAAAGTGTTGCCTCGCATCTGGCTGCAGCCCCACTTTGGTATGGGCATGGCACCGACAACCCTGATGATGAAGCCGCATGGTTGGTGTTTCACGTGTGCGGCATCGATTACCCAATACCCGACGGTGCATACGCGCAGTCGGTAACCAAACAACAGTTGCAGCGTATTGATGAGCTGCTGAGTCGACGGGTTACAGAAAGACAGCCATTGCCGTATTTGCTCAATGAGGCCTGGTTCGCGGGTTTGAAGTTTTTTGTCGATGAGCGGGTGCTGATACCGCGTTCCCCTTTCGCCGAATTAATTGCCGATGGCTTTCAGCCTTGGCTCGGTGATATAAAGCCCCAGCGTATTTTAGAAATTGGCACTGGCAGTGGTTGTATCGCCATTGCCTGCGCGTTGGCTTTTCCGGATGCCGAGGTGGTGGCTACCGATATATCCCCGGATGCTCTGGCGGTAGCTCGCGAGAATGTTGCCCGGCATCAGCTTGAGGACCGCGTGCAGTTGCTCGAGGCGGACTTGTTTAATGGTGTGCCGGGAAAATTCGACCTAATTGTTACCAACCCGCCGTATGTGCCGGTTGAGGCCGCCAACAACCTCCCCGAAGAATACAATCATGAGCCTTTACTTGCGCTTAAATCCGGCAATGATGGCCTAGACGCTGCCCGGGGTATACTTCACGACAGTGCTGCTCACATGCAGTCGCACGCCATATTGTTTCTGGAGGTGGGCGCTCAGTGGGAAGCATTGGATTCGGCTTGTCCCGAATTACCCTTTATGTGGCTGGAATTCGAGCATGGCGGCGAAGGCATTGCTATGATTGCAGCTCAGTCTCTAGTGACAGCTAATCGGTAGCTGTTAGCGTTACGGATTTTTGTGTTCGTAACAGTAATTTACGAAAAAGGCACGCACATGGCGGGTAATTCAATAGGACAGTTGTTCAAAGTGACCACTTTCGGTGAGAGTCATGGTCCCTCGCTGGGCGCCATTATTGATGGTTGTCCTCCCGGAATGGAGTTGTCGCCTGAAGATATTCAGCCGGATGTTGAGCGTCGCAAGACGGGTAAATCGCGACACACCAGCCAGCGGCGCGAGCCTGATACCGTTAATATTTTGTCTGGGGTTTTTGAAGGTGTGACCACCGGAATGCCGATTGGCATTGTGATTGAGAACAACAATCAGAAGTCGAAGGACTATAGCAAAATTAAAGACCGGTTCAGACCCGGGCATGCTGATTATACCTATCAGATGAAGTACGGCGTCCGTGACTACCGTGGTGGTGGTCGATCATCCGCCCGTGAAACAGTTATGCGAGTGGCGGCGGGTGCCGTTGCCCGCAAGTATTTGCGCGAGAAGCTAGGCATTGAGATTCATGCATGGTTGGCTCAGTTGGGCCCTATCAAACTTGATTGCGTCGATATCAGTACCGTCGATGACAATCCGTTTTTCTGTGCAGATCCGTCGCGGGTTGCCGAGCTTGAAACGTATATGGATGCATTGCGTAAAGAGGGTGATTCGGTTGGCGCACGTGTGAATGTTATTGCTACTCGTGTGCCTGTCGGTCTGGGAGAGCCTGTATTTGACAAGTTACATGCTGATTTAGGCAAAGCAATGCTTTCTATTAATGCAG
>JABIQA010000171.1 GCA_018699155.1 Chromatiales bacterium | reverse complement strand
TGCCATTGAACAGGACATGCCCATTTTAGGCATTTGCCTAGGTGCTCAACTTATTGCGGCCGCGCTGGGTGCCGATGTCTACAGCAACCAAACTAAAGAAATCGGCTGGTATGAGGTCACGCCAACACAAGAAGGGCTGCGAGACCCTGTGATTAAGCATCTGGCCGGTCACGAACAGGTTTTTCAGTGGCACGGTGATACTTTCGATATCCCCCCCGGTGCGGTGCATCTGGCCAGCTCACCACATTGTGCCAACCAGGCATTCCGCTTCGGTGACAATATCTATGGGTTTCAGTTTCATCTAGAAGTTGACCAAGCGATGGTAGAGCGCTGGTTCACCATACCGAGCATGCTTGAAGAGGTGGCCAATACCGAACACTTGGCATCGGCTGATGAGATGCTGAAACAAACGGGCAAGCATATTAATGCGTCAACAGCGCTCGGTGAGAAGACCTTCGGTGCATTTATTGAGCTGATCAAAGCCGGGCCAAAACGCAAAGCACTGCCGTCTCGCTAAACCGTCAGGAATCTAAATTATCAAATTAACGATCGCAGGATTGATGACGCGGGAACACTCGTCTAGCGGTCTTATCGCCACAGGCATATAAATACGCCTGCGCGGTTTAAGACTGCACTTCAGGTTTTAGTGGATAGCTTCCACTGGCTCGCCAGTCACCGGGGCGCCCGGCGCCTTAATTCGCACCACAATGGCCAATAACGCCACCACTAGATTCATTGCGCCGACCAATACAAACGGTGCGTAACCGCCGTAGACATCAAAGAGACGGCCGCCAATGGCTACGGCGATAAAAATGCCGATGGCACCGAAGGTATTAAACATACCCACCACGGCACCTCGCTTGAGCTTCGGCGCCTCCTGACTGATCAACACCGTGGCGCCTAAAAATGCGCTAATCTGACCAACACCAAGCAAAAAGAACAGCAATACTGCTTGCAGACTTAACGGGAACCCACTTTGAGTGAACATCGTATCTTCATTCACAAAGTAAGTTGATGAATAGCCAATGGCGGCAACAGTCATACACAGAATGATTGCTCCCACCCTATTCATTTTGTCGATGACGACACCCAGCACCGGCAACCACAACAAAGAAGCTGTGCCGGCAATCGCAAAAATCAACGCGCCTTTACCAGAAGCGGTGGCGTAATCCAGGCCGCTATCAATACCCACACGGGCACCCCAAAGAACAGTAAATGTGCCAAGAATGACCTGATCGCCGCGGGCCACAAAGCCGCAGGCGTAAGCAAGCGCAATACGCGGGTTCTTTATCCCCTCGGTAATGCCGGAAAACACCAACTCGCTCAACGGTGGGCGATCTTCCTTTTTACCCGGCGTGCCCTTCATCAGACCCAGGTAATAAATCACGCCGGAGATAATGCAGGCCGCACCGACAATCGCATGAGTAATTCGGGTGGCTGCAAGCGGGTCGTACCCGGCCTCAACTAATGCGGGCGCTGCACGGGCACCAAATATAACAGTCACCAAAACGACACCCAGACCATTAAATACACCGCTAACAGCCACAAACTTGCCGCGCGAAGAATTCGCAGGATAATCTGCTACTAGGGTACCGACCATGCCGGCGGATGCACCCAGGCCGAAGGCATACAGCGCCCGATAAACCATCAGTTCATTAACCGTTTCGGCGTAGGGGTATAGAAGGTAACTCAGACCCATCAGCATAATGCCGGCAGTGGCGACCTCACGACGACCGATGCGATCGGCTATCACGCCCACTAAACCGAAGATAAGTATCTGCACAATCTCGGTAATAACGACCAGGTCTCCGGTAATGGTGCCCTGCTGGTCCGCTGGAACGCCAATTGCATTCAGTACCTGAGCGGTACCAGTGGAAATAAATGTCAGAAAACCAATAGTGGTAAAACACGCGTAGAAAAACACAAAGGCATTGGTGCGGCTAACACCCGGTGCTAACTCAAGAAAACCGAGTTTAATACCCTGCTGTGAACTATCGATTGACGCTTCAGACATCGCTAATTATTTCCTATACCGCTTAAAATTAAAGGCTGTCGATAACAGACTGACATATTCTCGGCGTAAATAT
>JABIQA010000076.1 GCA_018699155.1 Chromatiales bacterium | reverse complement strand
TGTCACGACCGTCAGCAGAATCACCGCCAGTGCATGAGGTTCAGGAAGCAGCATATTATTTATCAGAGTTTCCCCATCGCAGAGCGAGCAGAAAAACAGCACTAAATCACCAAAACAAACAACGTAATAGCATGGATGCAAGTGCTGCCGCAATGCTAGACAGCGGCTATAGAAAGCGCTAAAGCAACAATCAACAACAACAAATACAGTAACTTACAATGAAATAGTGGCAAAGCGAGGCTGACATAAGACCTGGGCAAGTCTGCCCTCAGCGCAAAATACGCGATGATACTCCGACGGTGCTGATTACAGCAGACACAGAAACAGGCACAATACTGATCCGGCATCTGCCCGACCTTGTTATTGATTTTTCCTCGTCCAAAAATCTACTCAACTGACAAACTCATGCAAGAAACTCCCAAAACAGACATCAATTCAATTGCCCCCAAGTCAGGTGATGACAGCTTGGCCCGACGGGACGCATTATTTGAAGAAAAAGATGATGCATTAAGAAAAGATGTGCATGCTTTGGGAAACATGATCGGCGAACTTCTGGCTGAGCAAGGTAGCGAACAATTGTTCAACGTCGTTGAAAATGCGCGCCGGCTAGCCATTGAAGCCCGAGAGGCGGAACAGCGAGATGATAGTCAACTTACGGCTTTGGTTGACAAGCTGTCACCCGAGATGGCACGCGACCTGATCCGGGGCTTCTCAACCTATTTTCAGCTGGTCAATAGCGCCGAGCAGGTGCATCGTATCCGCCGTCGTCGCGACTACCTGAAGGACCGGTCGACACGTCAGCCGGGGGCCTTTGATGACACCATCTTCCGTCTGCGCGATGCGGGCTTAAGTCTGAATGAGTGCCTGGAGCTCATCAATCAACTTGAGATCATGCCGGTGTTTACCCCACACCCAACTGAAACAACCCGACGCACGATGTTGCGTAAGCAGCAGCACATTATCCGGCTTATGGTCGAAATACAGAATCCGGCGCTGACGCCGCAAGAAGCCAGTGCAGCATTAGAACGCATCCGCGCCGATGTCACCGCAATCTGGCAAACCGAAGAGAATCCGTCGGAAGCTGCCACCGTTGCCGATGAACTTGAACAAATGCTGTTTTTCCTTACCGACGTAATCTATCCGGTAATACCGTCAATCTACGAGTCGATCGAACAGGCCCTGCGCGATGCCTATGGGCAGGAAGCGGAAAACACCCGCATTAAAACTTTTTTTCAGTTCGGCTCCTGGGTAGGCGGGGACATTGCCAACAATCACAACATTACTGCCCGAACAATTCGCGAGACGCTCGCCCGTCAGCGCTCACTAATTCTTGACCTCTACCATAAAGAATGCACGATGCTGGCTGAAAAACTTAGCCAGAGTGAAAGTAGGGTTGGTGTTGATATTAGAATCAAAGAACACATAGAAAGTTACAGCAGCCAGTTCCCTAGAGCGCGGGGCAACCTAACGCATCGTTATCGGGATATGCCCTATCGGTTGTTTCTTCGTTTAATTGTCGAGCGGTTGCAATCGACTTATGACGATGACATCTTTCCGTATGAGTCCGCCGAACAGCTCATTGACGACCTTCAATTAATCGCTACTAGCCTCCGGAATCACCGGGGGCAAAATGCCGGTCTATTTGCCGTAGAAAGACTAATCCGGCGTGTTGAAACCTTTGGTTTCTATATGCTATCGCTGGATATCCGGCAAAATGCGAGAGACATTCAAAAAGCGGTTGGTTGCGCGCTGGAACAAACTGACTGGGTCAAGCAGGCTGAGGCCGAAAGGCTCGAAACGATTCGTAATGCACTAAACAGCAATGAATCACCCAGTGACACGTTGACCAATGACACCAAGCGAACACTGGCAGTGTTTCAGACGTTGTCCTATTGTCGACGACGCTATGGCAAACGCGCGATTGGCTCGTTTATTGTGAGTAACTGCAGGGGTGTCGATGACGTTATGGCTGCGCTATTGCTTGGCTCATGGGGTGACCTGCGCAGCCGGAATGGCAATGTCAGGCTCGACGTTACGCCACTGTTTGAAACCGTATCGGAGCTGGCACAAGGGCCAGGCATCGTGCGCCAGCTGATCAATGATGACACCTACCAAAACCACCTCAGGGGCAGAGGCAACTACCAAACAGTAATGATTGGCAACTCGGAGTACAGCGCAGAAGGTGGGTTTATGTCCTCGCGCTGGGCGTTGCAGTGGGCCAGGAATACGCTGGTGGATGTCTTCGATACAACCAACATTAAAGCCACAATATTTCATGGTCGCAGTGGCACTGCTACCAGAGATGGAAAAGCAGATTCCGTGAGCTATGGCAGATTGCATGCCACTGAAAACGGCGAAGCAGTAAATGCGCGTTATGGCGTGCGGGGTATTGCCGCAAGAACCATGGAAAAAACCTTTAGCACGGTAGCGTTAGCCACAGGCCTTCCCGAAAAACGGGATGGTGCCGAGATTAAGTTCTGGGGCAACATCATGAATATTGCCGGCAATGAAAGCAGCAAGAAATACCAAACACTGGTGTTTGAAACGGAACACTTTCACGATTACTTCAGACTGGCCACACCGGTCGATGTGATCGAACGATTTCGACTAGGCACTGACACATCCAAAGAAGAAGCCGACGAACTAGGTCCGATGCCGAACGGGCGACAACCAGTACCCTGGAGTTTTGCCTGGACCCAAAGTCGTCACATGTTGCCTAGCTGGTATGGTGCAGGCAGCGGGCTGGATTCGGCTATACAGGAACACGGCATCGATACGCTAAGAACTATGGCGCGCGACTGGCCTTTCTTTAACGGCCTGCTAACTGATGCACAAACGGCATTGGCCATTGCTGACCTGGATATTGCGCGCAGTTACTCCATGCTTGCTGGCGACCTCCATGACAAGTTCTACCCAGAAATTCGGGCGGAATACGATCTTACGGTGAAGCACGTACTGGCGATTCGCGAGCAGGAAGGGTTGCTCGATAAAAATGCAACCCTGCGCCGCTCAATCAGGCTTCGTAACCCCTACGTTGACCCGATGAGCCTGCTCCAGGTCGAACTACTCAAACGCTGGCGTGCCGAAGGCTGCAATAACGGCAACCTATTGGATGCGCTGCTTGCCAGCATTAACGGCATCGCACGCGGCCTACAGACGGCTGGTTGAGCCCTAGTTAACCGATAGGTTACGGGGTTCCGAGCCACAGTTTTATACCACGGGTGCCATGGGCCAAATATTTAGGGCAGCCCGAGGTTGTCTGTCTGGACTGCCCACTTACAGACAGCACCTGAAGCGTGATCGATGCTGAGGCCCTCTACAAGAAGGGCGAGCGCACCAACTGGCCAGCCTAAAACGACAACTCAGATGACCGCGAAGACTCTTGTCACCCGAACGCTGGATGCTTTGCATAGCCCTAGATCGGGAATATACTACAGCCCATAACATCAAGGAGAGGCTATGCCAACCGAGCCAACGGTATACGTTATCGATGATGAACCGGATATCTGTAAGGTTCTCAGCGACATCCTTGAAAGCGCGCACATTAAGGTCAAAACCTATACCTCGCCCCGAGAGTTCATGCTGAACTACAGTCCAGACAACCCAGGATGCCTACTGCTTGATATTGGGATGCCCGACATCAATGGCCTGGAGTTGATGGAGGCTATAATTGCGCGGGGCAACAGGACTCCAGTGATTTTTCTGACCGGCAATGCAACCGTTGCAAATGCTGTCGAGATGCTGAAGGCCGGCGCTGTCGATTTCATAGAAAAGCCAGCCAAGATGGATGTAATTCTAAGTTGTGTCAGGAAGGCGCTGGAAATAGATTTACATCGCCGTCATGAGCAATCACAGTTCTCCGATATCAACCAACGACTAAAGCTGCTAACTGCTCGTGAACGTGAGGTGTTGAGCTGGATCACTGTTGGAAAATCAAACAAAATGATCGCCCTGATTCTCAATATCAGCAGCAGAACTGTTGAAATTCATCGCGCAAAAATTCTTGATAAGATGCAAGCTACCTCAGTAGCCGAACTGGTAAAAATGGATCTGATGGTAAAGGAAT
>JABIQA010000001.1 GCA_018699155.1 Chromatiales bacterium | reverse complement strand
ACAGCGGCTTTTGCCGGACCGGTAGCTTTTTCGAGTGCCGGGCTCCAGAGCCATGACTCGATAATTTCAAGAGTATCCAAACCAAAACCTCTGACTACCGCCTGTCAAAGCTGGCAGGCTTGTTAGTGATGGGCAGATTGTAACCCATTGTCCGAACACTGCCCGAGCACAAAAAAGCCCATCACCCGAAAGTGATAGGCTTTTTTAAGTGGAGGTCTGTGTCTTAGTCTATTTGGTGAGCTGGTCCATGGCTTCGCGATATTTCTGCGCGGTTTTCTCGATCACATCAGCAGGCAGTTTAGGTCCCGGAGCAGTTTTATCCCAATCGATGGTTTCGAGGTAGTCGCGCACAAATTGTTTGTCGAAACTGGGTGGGCTAATGCCTACCTGATATTGATCTGCTGGCCAAAAGCGCGATGAATCGGGTGTCAGGACCTCGTCGATCAAATACAGCTTGCCATCATCATCCAGTCCGAATTCAAATTTTGTATCGGCAATAATAATGCCTTTAGTTAATGCATACTCAGCGCCCGACCGATAAATTTCGATTGCCAAGTCGCGAACCCGGGTTGCGAGCTCTTCGCCGATCAGGTCTATCGTTTCCTCAAAGCTAATGTTCTCATCATGATCACCAACATCTGCCTTTGTCGCCGGCGTGTATATTGGCTCAGGCAGTTTGGCAGCCATCGGTAAGCCTTTAGGTAATGCGATGCCGCATACAGCGCCGGTTTTTTGATAATCCTTCCAGCCTGAGCCGATGAGATAACCACGGACTACCGCTTCGATAGGCAAAGGCTGAAGTCGTTTAACAACAATAGAGCGACCTTCAAGAATTTCCGCTTCAGCTTGGTTCGGGAGAATGTCGGCCAATGTTTTATTGGTCAGATGATTATCAATAATGTTTTTGGTGCGATCGAACCAGAAGTTCGCTGTTTGTGTGAGCACAGTGCCTTTGCCAGGAATAGGATTTGGCAGAATGACGTCAAATGCTGATAAGCGATCTGTTGTCACAATGAGCAGGTGCTCGTGGTCTACTTCATAAATGTCTCTTACCTTGCCTTGATTCAGGCGGGTAAGCCCTGTCACACTGGATTCGTAAAGCGCTGCGGGTGCTGGTTTGTTCATTGGAGTGATCCGACCTTTCGGTTAGTTTCATGATTGGCTATTGTAGCCTTACCTGAGCGCGCGGTGAATTCCATGTGGCGTGATTTTTTGGAGATTGACGGCGACTATGCCCTGGATCGGTAAAATTATTGTTGGTGCCGCGGCTTTTTTGCTGACATCAGGCATGCCAGGCCTTGGGCGCATTTTCATTATTGTGCTGGGTGTCGTCTGGGGGCATCAGTTTGATAAGGCACGCGCTGCTCAGGGCTCTGGAAGCCGCTTGCGCGGCGCATCCAGCGATGTGCAGCGTGAATTTTTCCGTTCGACCTTCTTGATTATGGGGCATCTCGCAAAGGCTGATGGCCGAGTTTCACAAGAGGAGATCAGTGCTGCACGCAGCGTTATGCATCAGCTGCGTTTGGGTCCGAGTCAGGTTAGAGAGGCTATCGGCCTGTTTTCAGAAGGAAAGTCTGCGGGATTTGATCTGGATACTCAGGTGGCTCGCCTGAATGCGGCATTAAGAGGGCAAAAACTGCTGGTCCGCAGTTTTCTGGAGATACAGTTCTATTTGCTCCTCAGTGACGGTTCTATTGAAGCAGCGGAGCGTGATTCGCTATGGCGTATTGCTGCTGGCCTCGGTTTTGGCCGGGTTGAACTGGCTCAACTGGAGGCTATTTTGCGGGCTCAGCAAAGTTTTGGAGGCGGGCAGCGTCCAGCCGCGAGCCCGGAACGGGATCTCGGTCAAGCCTATAAGGCTCTCGGGGTTACGCCGGAAAGCAACGATAAAGAGGTGAAGACCGCGTATCGCAGGTTAATGAACCAGCATCACCCTGATAAGCTTATGGCTAAGGGCTTGCCTGACTCTATGCTGGAAGTCTCCAAAGAGAAAACCCGTGAAATTCTTGCCGCTTATGAAGTGATCAAAAATGCTCGCGGCTTCAAATAGCTTGCCTGCGCCCCTACAATAGGATGACTGCATTTTTCGCCCCGCACCTCACAAGGAATACTCGCGCATGAGTCATTACCAGATAGCCCCTTCCATTTTGTCCGCTGATTTTGCCCGCTTAGGTGAGGAGGTTGATAACGTTCTGGCTGCGGGCGCGGATATAGTGCATTTTGATGTGATGGACAATCACTATGTCCCGAATCTCACTATTGGGCCGCTGGTTTGCGAGGCATTAATTAAGCATGGTATTACCGCGCCGATTGATGTGCATTTAATGGTGAAGCCGGTTGACCGCTTGGTGCAGGATTTTGCCGCCGCCGGTGCTACTTATATTAGTTTTCATCCTGAGGCGAGTGAGCACGTAGATCGCACCATTGCGTTGATTCGCGATGCCGGCTGTAAACCCGGTTTGGTATTTAACCCGGGAACGCCTTTGCTTTGGCTTGAGCATGTCATGGATCAGCTAGACTTGATCCTTATCATGTCAGTTAATCCAGGTTTTGGCGGTCAGAGCTTTATTCCTGAAGCCCTTAACAAGCTGAGTACGGTGCGTGAACTCATCAATTTGCAGGATCGTGAAATCTTGTTGGAAGTCGATGGTGGGGTAAAGGTAGCTAATATCGCTGAAATAGCAGCAGCCGGTGCCGATACCTTTGTTGCCGGATCCGCTATTTTTGGGGCGGGTGATTACGCGGAGACTATTGCGAAGATGCGCGCTGAGTTAGCGAGCGTTAGCGCCCGAGATTAATGTATCGTTGCTGCAGGCGAGGGTTAGCAGATTTGAGCTCCGTGTTTAAGCAATAAAAAGGCCGTCATAAAGACGGCCTTTTTATTGCTTAGCCTGTAAGCCCTAGGCAGTGAGGGTTTGTTTCGGTCGGGCATTGAAAACCACAATGGTTTTACCGCTTGCCGTAACTAATCCCTGCTCTTCAAGAACCTTCAGCACGCGCCCGGCCATTTCTCTTGAGCAGCCGACGAGCCTGGACAGTTCCTGACGACTCACTTTAATTTGCATGCCTTCTGGGTGAGTCATTGCATCCGGTTCATTGCATAAGTCCATAATGGCGTGAGCCACTCGGCCGGTAACATCCACGAATGCCAGATCACCCAACTTGCGATTGGTGCGGTCAAGACGATTGGCAAGCTGTGTGGCAAGTTCAAAGACCAGTCCGGGATTTTCGCTAGCAATTTGCCGGAATCGCGAATAAGTCATATCCGCGACCTCAGACTCAATGCGTGTCCGAACCCAGGCGCTGCGCTGTGGCTCGTCATGGAATAGACCCATCTCTCCGAAGAATTGACCTTTATTGAGGTAAGCCAGCACCATTTCGTTGCCGTCTTCATCCTCGATCATCACTTCGACAGAACCCCCGACAATATAGTAAAGCGTGTCCGGAGTATCTCCAGCATGAATTATCACAGTTTTAGAGGGAACTGTTCTAACTCTGCAGTACGTGAGAAACCTGTTAATTGCAGGAATATCACTCAGAACCTTTCTGGCCTCAGCCATCATTATGTCTCCTAAATAACCCGATGCCTTTTGTAATACTTTACGAGCCGAAGAGCAAGCTATTACAGGTGTTTGCAGAGGGTTTCACAAAATTAAACCATAAATATCAAATATGTCGGGCTAGGGTAGTCATAATCTTCGATGTGAGGCTCATGCAGGTCCTGACGGTCGCTGGCAGTTTTGCCCCACCTTTTTCGAGTGCATGGGTGCTATGACGAAGTTCATCATCGCGCATCTGAAGAATAACCTCACGACTGCGATGGTCATTTGCGGGCAGATCATTTAGATGGCTTTCCAGGTGTGCGGTGACCTGATGTTCCGTTTCTGCGACGAAGCCCAAGCTGATTTTATCGCCTGCTAAGCCTGCGAGCGCACCTATTGCGAAAGAACCACCGTACCAAATCGGACTCAGAAGACTGGGCCGGCTGTTAAGTTCGTTTAGGCGGGTTTCACACCAGGCTAAGTGGTCGCGCTCTTCATCAGACGCTTCAAGGAGGTGTTGTCTGAGCTCCGGATCGCGCGACACCATTGCCTGACCACGATACAGCGCTTGCGCGGAGATTTCGCCCGCATGGTTGATCCGCATCAATGCACTTGCAGCCCGCTGGTCTTCCACAGTCAATTTATTCGATTCGGCGCTGGTCGCGGGGAAAGGTTTTGACGCCCGTGCTTTGCTGGCGACAACTTTGAGTGCGGCGCCAATCTCAGCAAGAAGGCTGTCGCCCAAATTGATTTGTCTAGTGTCCATTGGTATCAATCTTACTATCTTTCCCTATGGCTGGAGTGCAAACAGCCGTTCATGTGGCATTTTTATATTCCGGCTTGCGATGTATGATTGCCCATTATGTAATGCCAGTGCCTGTTAAGGCGCTTCCGGACAGTTAATTCACCAATAAAACAAGCAGGGTTAATCAACATGTTGATAATAAAAATAATTTTTTCGAGCATTCTGCTGTT
>JABIQA010000002.1 GCA_018699155.1 Chromatiales bacterium | reverse complement strand
CTCATCAAGCCACAGGTTTTCATCAGCGAGCCCATAAAAGCGTAATAAGGCCGCCAGTAGCAATACAGCAATTATCCAGCCCTTATGGTTTGAAGCCTGCTGCATGAAAAACCACCCATTTAATTATAAAAGACCCGACGCAAAAAATACTCGGTGCCTATTTTTTACTGACAAGCGCTTTACAATAGCAGCAAGATCAGGCCAACAGCATGACACACAACACACATCACAAAGCCATGATAAAAATTGGGCTACTTACTCGTCCAGATTGGGGCCGAATAAACCGACGCCAAGCTTTCCCGAGATATAACGAATAGCATTGAGCGAGCGAATACTATTGCCGGCCGCATTCAGGCGTGGTGAAAACGCCGCAATAGCAAACCTGCCTGGTACAACGGCCAAAATGCCGCCGCCTACTCCGGTTTTGGCAGGCAATCCAGCTGAATACAGCCACTCGCCCGATTCATCATAGAAACCAGCTGTGGCCATAATTGCCAGTAATTTCGGAACATCCTTTGCCGGCATTACCCGCTTGTCAGTAATGGGATTTACGCCTTGATTAGACAGCGTTGCTCCCATCACTCCTAGATCAATAGTATTCACACCAATCGAGCACTGCCGGGTATAAACGCGCAGTGCTTCTTCGGGCTCGCTGTAGAGCCGTTTATAGTCATACAGCAAGTTTGCTATGCCGCGATTGCCCCATACATTTTCATACTCAGACTCATAGACATCTTCAAGTACCGTTAATTTAGTGCCAGCAAAATCACTGATATTTGAGAAGACTTGGTTCCAACGGTCCTTTTCCGACTTGGCATCAACCATGCTTACGGTGGCGATAGCGCCGGCGTTAACCAGCGGGTTCACAGAACGCTCCTTGTGAATCTCTAACGCCAACTTCGAATTGAATGGCAGCCCCGTAGACTCTAAACCGATCTTTTCACGAATAGCATTAGGGCCCTGTTGCTCCATAACCAAAGCCACGGTGAAAGGTTTTGATATAGACTCAATCGCAAATTTATAATTCACGTCGCCAGCCGAGTAAATAGCACCTTTCCGCGTAACAATAACAACACCGAATAAATCACTGGGAGTCTCGGCAAGAATGGGAATATAATCTGCATTGCTGCCTTCATTAAGGCCTTTATACTTTGCATATGCTTGATCAACAACCCGCTGAAAATCAGCCGGCGTAATATCCGCTGCTGTTGCTGTACTGGCAAGTGCTAAAGCAATTATTACTGCGGCAAAGACCCTTTGTATTGTTATATTCATGCTACTTTCCTATGGAAGACGCCGATTAATTGTGAAATCAGCTATCTATAAAATGCTAACAGCGGTCTAGTTCTTCGCAAAGAAGTTTTTCTTGGAAAAGCTGTACCTCACAGACAGCTGAACACGTTTATCATCATTACTTGCGCCGCTTAAATCTTCCAGCTTGCCCCATAGAAACTCAGCTCCCACCATTAGGTTTTTGGTGGGGTAATGGAGCAGGTTAACGAGTGCGTACTGGCCCTTCCTGAATGTCTCTGGTCCCTGACCTGAGGTATTATCAACCTGAGTTGATGAGTAACCTATTGAACTGCTCCAGCGATCGCTCCACCAACGATCATAGAAAGCTGAAATACCGAGCAACTTCACGAGCTCAAGGTCAGTACCGGGTGCAATTTTTGGTGGATTACCCGGAATCGGCGCAAGGCTAGGGGCTCCATCCATGCCACCGTCATTAATATAGCTGGCGATAGCCTGCCCGTACGCAACACCAGCGCGAATAGCGTCTTTTTCCAACACCTTAATGACGGTGGTTAAATTAAGCCCCCAGCCCAAATCCGACCGCTCATAGGGCGTCTCGACTCCGGGAGAAAGCTCAACGACACCTTCAACGGCTATGTCGCGCAGAATGCCGGCAAGCTGCACATGACCAAAGCCATACTTCTGACGGAAGTGAGCTGTTAAATCGGGGAGATCCTGCTTGCTACGAGCACCACCAAACTCAGGCACCGTCCGCAACTCTCCGACATCGATGTCATCACTGGGGTTCTCAAGGGCAATAGCAAATGTCGAGGCACCTTTTAACGGTGTCCAGCGAAGCTGCCAGTTACGCACATCTATCATGCCAGAGGGACCCCAGTAATCGATAGAGTTTGGCGTAATGCCATCGTCCATAAACACCGAGTTAGTTAGCCCTGCCAATACCTGACCATACTCGCTGTAAGCATGCAGCAACCGGAAGGTTGTCTCACCTGCCTCATTACCTACGCCGAAAAGATCGAACTCAACGCGAAAAAAGACATCACCATTATGCGTCGGCAAATTGCCCTTAGCGCCAAGCAGGGTCTGCTTAACACTGAATACGGATTGACTATCACTGCGATACTCGCTTCTATCGATGATGATTTTGGAGGGGCGCAAGGTATCCACCCAGTCCGGATCAACCAGCCCAGAATCCTGAATATAATCCAGCTCCGCGTAGCCATAAACCTCAAATGTTTTTTCGCCTGCATTAGCCACGCCGGCCAACTGACCGAACATTACAACAGCAGTAACCAGTTTGAATGCCTTAACGACTTCTTTTACTCGCAACGTAATGCACCTCAGCAATAAGAGCTATCCAAATCACCTAAGTTAAAACCACCAACCTTTACCCAGCAGCAAATCAAAGCCTAGCCTTTCGATCATAAAGATGGTGCCCCGGGCAGGAATCGAACCTGCGACCCTCCGCTTAGGAGGCGGACGCTCTATCCACTGAGCTACCGAGGCCTTGTTTACTATCAAACTATCAACTCAATGGGCCGTCATATCGTCAGGGACTTCCGCAGTACGCCCAAATGGTGATTCAGTATATAACAGCTTAATTCTAACTGGATTGACGGCTGAAGCATCGCTATTAGCCAATGATTTCTGCACGGCAGAATACCGATAATTGAGAGCAGCCGCAATTATCGAATCATTGCTTTAATCAACTTTGAGACCGCCTAGTACGCGGTTTTTCTGTAAGGCTCAAAGAGCCAGGCTACTCAACCACGTCAGATTGCGGCCCTATATACGGCCTGCCGTAATGGAGCTGCAACGTCCTTTCCTTACCGAACCAGGGCACGCTCAATATATAAATACTGTCATACTCCCGACTGGCAATAGGCTGCAGATCATCGCTGCCTTCAAACTTTGCCACCAAAGGCTGTACATCTTCGGGATCAACGACCAACAGTACGACCTTGCCTTTGTAATCCTCCTGCAACAGCTCATAAACCTTTTCGAGTTCAGCAGCATTAATAATCTGTAAGGGCTTATTAAGCAAGTAGGACAAAGGCTCAGCAGTCTCCTGCGTACGACGCCAACGGGTGGCGAATACGGCGTCTAAGCCGCCTGTAACGTCCACATCACCGAGCACACGAAGCAGCTCATTGGCACGAATACGGCCCGCAGGTGAGAGGCCAGGGTTCTCGACACCCGCTTCAACTTCGGCATGGGTAACGATCATGATAGTGGTGGTTGAGCGCTGCTTAAGAAACCAGACTAGGCCAGTAACGATGAGAATAAAAATAAGACTGTAAACCAGTCTTCGCTTGCGCCGTCGTCTGCGACGGTCTCTATCTAAAATTGCCAAAGCCAACCCCTGAAAAGTATTTGGCTGAAAACTCTACAGCGTTGTTGGACTGCTTTATAATCTTCAGCGCTAAATCCGTTTAAGCGTCTAATCGTTTTTGCGATTGCTGCGTTGAGTTTCAATCACCGTAAAATCACCGTCAATGACATCATGCGCGCGTGTCTCGCTATTACTCTGCGAAACACCAGGACCCGAACTCATCTGCCGCCTCAACCACCAAGCACGAACTATGGCGATAAGCCCCAACAACAGAACAAAGCCGAATACAGCCGCCAATATAAAAGCCCCGAACACAAATGACACGGCCAATACAGTGACACCAACAACAAAGGCTCCGATCTGCCCGAGAAAGCCTTTTGGACGGCGCTGCATGAAAATAAAACGATTTTGACGATTAGACTGATTCATTGTGCTTCTATTCTAACTAAATCCTAGGGCTTAAGCGGTTTTTTAAGTACAAGAGTACGACCGATTCATTTTACTGCGGTGTCTCACCCGCCAGTATATTGCTTAACGCGGCGTCGAGCTCTGCCACTTCTTCGGCATACTCAATGCGATAGAGCTCGCGAGACTCGCGAATACTGACAAGATGATCATCGATACTGGCTCCGTTTATGCGCGCGCCGAAGCCTGAGGGGGGCACATCACCAAGCACTCGGTCGAGCACAACATCACCCATTTCCTGACGGTAATGACCCACATCCCAAAAGTCCCTCATGCTGACACCTTTGCCTGCTGTCATCGGCACCGTCACAGAACTATAGTCATTGTAATTTGCAAAGTCCCACAGTGGAAAGGGCTCACGCCCTGCTCTACTGGCCTCTTCCTCATTGATAGCAACCAGTAATCGTTTCCACTCTTCCCAGATTTCCCAGAGTCCACTCGCATGAATAGCTTCGAACAAATAGGCATGCGATGGACTAATAAACAGCCTTAAGTCGATATCTTCGTCATAGGCATAACGCAGAGTTTGTCGATACCAACCTAATAGGTCGCTCTCGACACCTTGCTCATCACTAAAGGTAAAACCCTGCTCCGGAAACCAGAGTGTGTTCAGATACTGACGAAGAGTCCCATAAGCCCTTTCCCTTATTGGCAGCCAAAAACTGGAAAGAAAACTATCCGGCTGCATAACTCCGTTTCGAGCAAGTGGCGGTGAGTAGGTTTCAGGGTCTATTTTACGGTTAACCTCTTTCCGGTTAGCCGACAACACAGATACCGAAGCTATAAGAACATTCCAAGAATAGAGTGACTGGAACACGCGGGACAACAAAAAATCCGGATTCCTTCGCCCAGACTCATCAACACTTAGCAATCGTTCGTCTAACGACATGGTCTTCGCCAATTCGGCATTAAACGACAGAAAATCCAGACCCAAAACCACCTGCTTTAGCGGTCGGGTGGCTTGTGCATGCCTGAGATAACGGTAGATTAAATAGGTGCTAGTTGCAGACAAAGCGCTATTAAACACTTCGTTGGTCTGCCAATCAGGGTGGTCTGGATTGAGCCCGACAGACGCGCGTGAAGACCCGAGAATCAAACCGTCAGGTTGAAATTTTGAAATGCCCCAGGACTTAAGCTGTCGGTCATAGGCAAACATATTGGGTTTAACAACATTCACACCAGAAATAACGGGCGAAGAGAATAGCCCCATAGGGTTAATGAGCCAGTTAAACCCCATAATAGAAAATGCGCATAGACACACAATCAAAGCAACTGCTAATAGGTAACGCTTAATCACAAAAAGCCACTTCTCAACTTAAAACTGAAAATATAAAAACTCACTAACACGAGCTAAAAAGCCCAATGTGATTGCGGCGGTAAAGCCAATGTACACCGCCCACCACAAGCTTGGCTTCCAGCACATCCAGTCTTTAACTGGACGCAGAACTGCCATGCCACTCCCAAGCACCGGCAAAGCGCGGCACATCACCTGCTGCACGTTAGGTAAAAGGAATACGATAGCAGCTGCAACTGCAATCACTAGAACAGCGATCAACCCGCCTGCCACTTTAAATGTAGCATCAGTAGCGACACCCAAAGAAGAAAGCACCACTGATGCTGGGCCTAGCGCATTCATCCAGCTCGTGGGCAATGCAACACCATCTATTCCCGACATAGCCCGTAACATAGTGCCAGCGCCTTCAATACTGTCGGCGCGGAACACCGCCCAGGCAATGACCACCGCAATAAAAGTAAGCAGCCCAGAGAGAAACCCCCAAACCATGCGATCACGACCCAGCGGATACCCAAGCATGGCGTAAATATTACGCCAACCGTGGTTCACGACCAGATAAACGCCATGCAAACCTCCCCACAAAACGAACGTCCATCCGGCGCCGTGCCACAAGCCACCGATTAACATAGTGACCATTAAATTAATGTAGCGTTGAGATGTACCCTTGCGACTGCCGCCAAGGGGTATGTATACGTAATCACGCAGAAACCGCGATAAAGTCATATGCCAGCGACGCCAAAAATCAATAATACTTGTAGCCTTATAGGGCGAATTAAAGTTCAGTGGTAGCGTTATACCGAACATTCTGGCGAGGCCTATCGCCATATCGGTATAACCCGAGAAATCAAAGTACAACTGGAATGAATAAGCAAGGGCACCAATCCAGGCCTGAATAAAACTAACATCAGCTCCGGCATCGGCGAGCAAAAACACCGGGTTTGAGTAGATAGCGAGCGTGTCTGCAATTAATACTTTTTTAGCGAGCCCAAGGATAAAAATAGTGCTGCCAATAGCCATGTCGTTTAAGCGCGGGCGCCAACTAGTTGATAGGAACTGCGGTAGAATTTCCTTATGGTGAACGATCGGACCGGCAATTAACTGGGGAAAAAAAACCACGAACAAACAATAATGCGAAAAATTGTACTCGTGAGTTTTATCCTGATACGCATCGACTAAATAGGCGATCTGCTGGAAAGTAAAAAACGAAATGGCGAGCGGCAGCATGATCGGCGCAAGCTCAATACCTGTACCGGCCGCAGCATTCAGGCTATCAACAAAAAAGTTGGCGTACTTAAAGTAGCCGAGCAACCCGAGGTTAAAAATAATACCAGCAAACAACATTAATCGTTTACTAAAACCAGCATCTGTTCTGGGTAGCAAATAGCCAAAACTGAAGTTGACCAGAATCGATGCCATCATCAATAAGAGATAAACAGGATTCCACCAGCCATAAAAAAATAAAGAGGACAGAACTAACCAGACAATTGCAACCTCCCGACCGAATACCCGCGATGCTCCATAAAAGCCGGCAAGAACCAGCGGCAGGAACATAAAAAGGAAGATGGGGGAGTTAAATAGCATCAGCGCTCATACAATAACGGTGCGAAAAGGATCCATGTTCCGCACAAAACAATCACAAGTAAATGCCGGAAAAAGGGCAGATACATAAAACTCGCATCCTAGCACAACGGCGCAAATACCCTAAGGTAACGTGGGTAAGCCATTGAATAAAAAACTAATAATACTGACGCTATCGGTCCTGTGATTATTCAGGTCGTATTGAGCAGGAAATACGCCCTTAACTATTTCCCTTTGCTTCAGCATCCGTATGATGCATACCAATACAATTAAAGAGAACCGCCATGACCCAAGCACGCACCAAACTCGCCGTATTCGACTTCGACTCCACTCTGGTACAGGGTGAAACCATTGATGAACTCGCTGCAGCCTATGGCGTCAAAGACAAAGTCTCCGCCATTACCAATCGTGCAATGAACGGTGAACTCGACTTCTTCGAAGCACTCGCTTATCGCGTTGGCTTATTAAAAGGCATGGATTACAGTGCTGCGATTGAAGTCTGCAGCAACCTCAAACCAATGAATGGCGGCGCCAAACTTATTGCTCAGCTAAAAGACGCCGGCTACTACGTGGCCGTATTAAGTGGCGGTTTCACGCTAGGCACCGGCCATTTTAAAGATGTGCTCGGCTACCAATATCATGCCAGCAACATCCTGCATCAGGTAAACGGTAAGCTAGATGGCGACGTCGGGGGCCCGATGATGTTTCAAAATTCAAAAGAAACTAACATCCTTGATTTGCAAAACCTGCTGCAGATCGGTCGCGAAAACACGCTTGTGTGTGGTGATGGAGCCAATGATCTGGGTATGTTCAAACATGCGGATATTCGGATTGCTGTGGGCAAACGTGGTGTGCTGGATCAACATGCCACCGCGATGGTGCCAAGTTCAGATTTGAGCAAGGTTGCCGCACTGATAGGGCTTTAGTTAATAGTTTTCCTCGGATCAACACACCTTCTTGGAGCAACAATCGATGCAACTTTATTGGATAGTTCTTTCGCTCGCATTGATAACAACAGCATGCAGCAAGCAATCAGCGGTACTACCGGAAGCCGTCGAACAAATTGGCGAGGGTGCGTTCTTATTCACCCATGACAATGAGCGCAGTCTGTTCCTCGTCGACACGGAGGGTGTGATCGTGACAGACCCCCTTGGTATTGATGCCGCACCCTCTTACAAACGAGCGATTGCGGCGATCACCGATGCGCCAGTTAAATACGTTGTCTATTCGCATTATCATTGGGACCGGGTTGCGGGTGCAGAAACCTTCTTGGAGGATGGCGCCCAAGTTGTCGCCCAAGAGCGCTGTGCCGAACGATTCCTGGTTAATCCTAACCCCGACGTCGTCATGCCGGATATAACGTTTGACAACGACTACGTTGTGAAAGTCGGCGATCAGCAGCTGAGTCTGAACTATTTCGGCCCCAGTCACGGTGACTGCCTAACCGTGTTCACAGTGGAGGGTCAAGGACTGATACAGATTGTCGACCTGGTGAACCCTCCGGCAGCCGCCTTTCCCAAAAACCCTACCATCCCCTACATACGGCCGCACAACATACGCGAGTTTTTCCAACGCACGATCGAACTTGCTGATGAGCGCAACATTGACACGGTCGTGGCGAGCCGCCTCGCACCAGGTGCAGCTGACGGTGAAGGCTCATCGGCTACGGGCCCAGTCAGCATTGTGAATGACCAAGCTGTTTTCTGGAATGTCATTTTCGAGGAAGCCAGTTCCGTCCGCGCGGCTGGCGGTGTAGGCATTGACGGCTTGGTGCGCTTGAAATACGTCGACCTCGATCAATTTAATGGCTATGCGGGGTATCGCAAGGAAGACTTACCGAGCATCATGCGCCGTGTATTTTCCTACTACGACATGGGCCGATGAGGAGCAACATAATGCAAAAATATAGAAGGCGTTTTTACTTTACAGCTGTTGCTCTGACTCTGGCTGCCACCGCACTCGCTAGCGGCCATAAAGGCCCTGCCTATGAGGGCCCAGATGCCCCGGTTCCGATGTTGATGCCGGGCACGAAGATACCCTTGAAACTATGGGAAACGGAGCAAGTTGCAGATGGCGTGTATGCGTTTCGCTACAGCTTCTATCGGACCGTATTTGTCGTAACCGATGAGGGTGTCATTGTCACCGATCCAATGACAGAAACCGCGGCTCCCATATTGCTTGATGAAATTCGAAAGATAACCGACCAGCCTATTAAATTCCTTAGTTATACCCACTCGCATAAGGATCATGCTGCTGGCGGAGAAGTTTTCAAAGCGCTTGGAGCTACTATCGTCGCACAGTCTCAATGCGCAGCAAACATCGAAGAGACAAAACCAGAACACGTGGTGCCGCCGGATATAACCTTTGATGAATACTACAAAATTGAACTCGCTGGAAAATCTGTCGAGAGCTTTTTCTTCGGGCCGTCGCACGACAACTGCCTGGTGGTGCAAGTTATCAACCCGGGCAATTTGTTGTTCCTTGTCGATATTGCAAACCCACCCGATGGCTGGACGATGTTCTATAACCCATCACCCTCAGAAGATCGGATCTGGAACATGGAGAATTTCTTCACGCGTCTGCAGAACCTTGTCGAAGAACGCGATATCGAAACGGTAATCGGGGGACACATGTCGGGCTCATTCGATCCAGAAACAGGACGGCCTATGCTAATGAAAGGCACAACAGGTTCAGCTAGGGTTGTGGCGGAAAAGAAGGCGCTATGGATGGCGCTTATTGAAGTAGCGGAAGCTGAACTGGCGGCCGGAACGCCGCCCGAGGATGTGCCGGATGTCGTCGTCGAAAAGCAACTCCTCGCCGACCAGATAAACGGTTACGACCCTGAGAAGATGCGCATCCTGATGCGACGCATGGTCAATCTGTCCCTAACCGGCGAATGAGAGGAGCATTCTGGACAATCGAATACTCCTTACTGATCGTCGCAAAGCGATACACAACAGATCATATTACCTCTGACCCCTAACACCTTAGAAATTAAAGCCAAGGATTAACTATGACTGACGAATCTAAAAAAGAATTAATCCTCACCGTAATTGATGTGATTTATAATCAAATGGATTTGGATCGTCTGGACGAGTTCTTTACCGCCGACTTTTACAATCATGATGGCTACCCTGGCGCGCCCACAGGGCCTGATGCATTCCGTGAGTATCTTCCGTATTTTAAGAAGGGCATTCCCGACCGGAAGCTGGCCTCTGAATTCATTCTGGTGGATGGTGACAGAGTCGTTTCGAGAACCATTACTACTGGCACAATGACTGGCAACTTTATGGGCTATGAACCGACGGGAATGTCCTACCGGATGACCGCTACGGATACCTATCAAATTCGGGACAATAGAATTTGCGCGCGCTGGGGTAATGAAGATTCGCTGGGGATGATGCAACAATTGGGAATGATCCCGGGAGGATGGCGAACAGCCACGAACGATAGCGAAGGCTCACTGGAAACTGATTACCTTAAGCCTTAGAAATACATTCACTAGGTGGCGCTAAACTAATATCATTTAAGGTTTTCTTTGGCTACCTATGCCACCACCCTTCCCTCTAGCGACGATAACGGCACTTCGAAACCAGCCATCAGAGCTCAGAAACGCCGGCTGACAGAATTGACCGCTCTCAGATGCACGAATCAATTGAACGCTTCCTGCACGCTTTTTAGAATACTCAGCCAATTCATTTCAGCTCTCAAAACAGCCAATAAGAAGGCTATATCCATAAGCTAAGAGGCTAAAACAACGACAGTAAGGGCTGATTGGGAGTAAGTCGCATTTTTTTGCAATGCAGATTTCAGTCGATTTAGCTTCGCGGGTGCGGTATCGTTGCACCTTGGAGGCAATGGTGCTCTGAAGCAGTTGCTCGATTACTGCTGGGGTTAGGCCTAAAATGTCTGCCTGCAATACTCTGGCTGCTAATCGCTGCCAGGCGTCGTTGTCGAGTACAGCGGCAAGTTTGTCAGTCGGCAGATGCTGTTGCGCATGGGCTCTTGCTTGAGACTAGCGTTTCAGATTCGCTTTACTTACCAAAAATTTCTTTATCCGCAAGAGAGCTGGCAATACCCCGGTATTAGGCTAGCTGCGGATAGTTAGCTCTTCTGTTTGATGCATACCAGGATTAATGTTTGCTATGAATTTATCTATTGCCGAGAAGATTGAACAACCTTCTGACGAACTCACCCAGGTTGCGCAAGAAGTCATCGCCGGGTTGTCGCAGTCACCCAAGCAAGTCTCACCAAAATATTTTTACGATGAAAAAGGGTCTGCGTTATTCGACGCTATCACTGAACTCGATGAGTATTATGTGCCCCGGGTTGAGAAGGCCATATTGGTTCGTCATCGCGCCGAGATTTGTGCCGCTATCGGTTCAGGCGTGACGCTGGTGGAACCAGGCGCCGGCTCTTGTGAAAAAATTCGCTGGTTATTACCTGAACTTGATCTGGCAGCATATATACCCATGGACATATCGGGGGAACATCTTCAAGCCAGCGCCGTATCACTTAGTGACGATTACGCCGAATTGAAAATTTCACCGCAGGTATGCGATCACACCCAGGGCATAGATATCGACCTTGCTGTGGATGATGCGCCGCCGGTATTCTTTTATCCGGGCTCATCGGTCGGTAATTTCGAGCCGGATGCTGCTGTTGAATTTATGCGCGCCATGCGTTCGCAAATGCAGGATACGGGCGGACTATTGATAGGAGTAGACACAAAAAAGGATGCGGATATTCTGCATGCTGCCTACAACGATTCTGCCGGTGTGACTGCTCAGTTTAATGTTAACTTATTGGACAACCTTAATAGCTTGCTTGAAGGCGATATCGACACCAATAAGTTCACGCATCATGCGCTCTACAACGCTGAGCATGGTCGCATCGAGATGCATTTACGCTGTATCGGAAGGCACTCGGCGCAATTAGCTGGGCATCAGCTCGAGTTTGCTGAGGGCGAGCTCGTCCACACCGAATACTCTTACAAATATCATCCAGATGAATTTATTGAGCTGGCTAAATCAGCAGGATTCGACCCCGTTAAGGTGTGGCAGGATGAAGACCGCTGGTTTGCAGTTATGTATTTCGAACCAGTTTGACTACTTGGTTAGATTACAAAAGCATCAACATTATGCGGGAGCCAGCGTATGTCACCATCGAGGTGAGACGTTGCCTTAAGGTAGCTGAATATCATTGTTCGCAGGCCAGGTGGTAATTCCCCTAAAGGTACCTGCGCGATAAAATCTGCAATATGACTGCCCTGCTCGGATTCGGGCTCGCAACATGACGTGATATCCAGCCTTGCCTCGATACGATTTCGTTCGAAAGAAACGCCGCGTTCTTCGAGGTGCTTGCTCAAATCTTCACTAAACCAGCTTGAGCCACCGTTCTCCATCTTCCAAAACGATGATGAAAGTTCATTCAGGGTATCGTTCGATGCAATCAGGATGATGAGTCTGCCAGATTCATTGACCAGATTTAGAGCCTTGTCGATCGCTAGTTCGGGATCCTCCATATAATAGAGCGAGTGCACCATCAAAACCCGATCGAACCGACGCTGCTCCGTACATCTTTCGAAATCAGTATTGAGCGCCTCTACGCGGGTATTTTGATTGCCTGCCAGATCCATACTAGACATGAATCTTTCGCACTGCTGGGAGTCCGGCTCAAGTCCAACATAGGCAATGGTCGAAGCATGCGCCTTTCCTGCCTCAAGAATCTTCACATCGAGCTCACCCGCCCCACACCCTATACTCAGAAATGAGGCACTATCCATGGGTATTTGAGGAATCACCTGGTCTGCAAACCATTCGAGGATTAGCTCTCGCTGATTGCTAGCGGCCTCATAGGTGTGAAGGCAAGCTGAATAGCGATGCCCCTCTAGTGGTACGACATCGTTGAGCAGCGCCATTTCTTGACGTATATCTTTAATATTCATATCGACTTTAAATTTTTCCCTAATCTGGTTTCGCTTTGTAATTAATCTTGCGGTAGTGTCTATCAAATGTATACAGAAAGCGCCCTATTTCAACGCAGCCGACATTGGCCTGCTATTTCGTGACCGGCCATTCAATGCTTGAACTTAACCAGGTTTCCAAGAACTACTCCGATGTCTGCGCACTTGAGCGTTGTGACTTGTCAATCGCGTCCGGACAAACGACCGTCCTGATCGGTCCTTCTGGGTGCGGAAAGTCGACGATATTACGTTTAATTATTGGCCTTCAAATACCTGATGAGGGGAGCATCCATTTCGGGGGCCAGCTCCTCGAACCAGCCCGCCTACCTGACTTGCGTCAGCGGATGGGCTATGTGATCCAGGATGGGGGGTTATTCCCACATCTGTCTGCGCGTGACAACGCAGCACTGATGGCACGCCATTTAGGCTGGTCTGATGAACGCATCGCGACCCGCATTAGCGAACTGGCCGAACTCACCCACTTTCCCACCGATGCTTTGGATCGCTACCCGCTTCAGCTTTCCGGTGGACAGCAGCAACGCGTAAGCTTAATTCGCGCCCTGATGCTAGACCCTGAAGTGCTGCTGCTCGATGAGCCGCTCGGGGCGCTAGACCCGATGATCCGTCGTGACCTTCAAGCCGATCTTCGTGAAATATTTACGGGCCTTGGCAAGACCGTGTTGATGGTGACGCACGATTTGGGTGAAGCCGCTTTCTTCGGGGATAACATAGTCCTTCTGCGCGATGGTCGAATCGTGCAGCAAGGTGCAATGAAGCAGTTATTGCGTGAACCTGCGGATGATTTTGTCCGGCGTTTCATTCAGGCACAGCGTTCGCCACTTGAAACCATGGAGACAATCCGTTGACTCGTCGCATCGCGATCAGTTTTTTGTGTGGGCTCTTGCTAGCGGGGAATTGTTTTGCTGCTGACGACCGCGCCATCATAGTTGGCTCAAAGAACTTCACAGAGGGCGTAGTTCTTGGGGAACTCATTCGAGCGATAGCAGCCTCGACAGGGGCCACTGTTGTACATCGCCAGGCTCTCGGTGGAACGCGATTGGTCTTTAACGCGCTGGTATCAGGCGAAATCGATATCTATGCTGAGTACACGGGAACGCTCACGCATGAAATTTTCGCGCAGAATAAGCCGGCTTCGAATGCCGAACTGCGAGACCTGCTCGCTGAGTCGGGCCTCGTCATGAGCCAACCTCTCGGTTTTCGGGATAATTTTGCTTTGGGTATGCGCGAGCCTATTGCTGAGCGTCTCAACATCCGGCGTATATCAGACCTCCGCGCACACCCGGAACTTGTATTTCGTTTCGGCACAGAGTTTACGGAGCGCGGCGACGGTTGGCCGGGCTTGCGTTTGCACTACGGTTTGCCCCAGCAGGATGTTCTCGGCGTCGAGCACGATTTGGCATACCGAGGGTTAGCGGCTGGCGACGTCGACCTGACTGACCTTTACACGACCGATGCCGAAATCGCCTATTACTCTCTGCGCACACTCGAAGACGACCTGGGCTACTTCCCTCCTTATGAGGCAATACTTATTTACCGGGCTGAACTGGCACAAGAACGACCAGAGGTTTTTGCCGCCATACTCGGTATGCAGGGCCTAATCGATGAGGCTCAGATGATCGCAATGAACTCGCGCGTCAAGCTGGATGGGGTGCAGGAGGCTCTGGTTGCAGCGGACTTT
>JABIQA010000003.1 GCA_018699155.1 Chromatiales bacterium | reverse complement strand
CGTTAATCGAAAGCCTGCAGCAAAGTGCGGATACAGCGGATGACAGTATCGGTATTCTGGTACGGAGTCGTCGCCATGCAGCCGGTGTCGCTAATCTGCTCCGGAGTCGTGGCATTGCGTTCGCAGGCAAAGACCTTGAACACATGGCCGACATTCCCTTGGTGCAGGATCTTTTGGCCCTGACACGGGCATTGTTGCATCCCGCCGATCGGTTGGCATGGACAGCTTTGCTGCGTGCCCCCTGGTGCGGATTGCTGCTTGAAGACTTACACACATTGCTCGCATCCGATCAGAAGGCACCAGTGTGGCAATTGCTCACAGACGGAGACTTGCCTAAAGAACTCAGTGCTGATGGCAGGGCCCGAATTGAGTATATGGTGAAGGCAATTGACGCCGGTTTTGAGCGTCGGGGTCGCTTGCCATTGTGCGACTGGGTTGAAGGTGTGTGGTTAAGCATTGGTGGTCCTGCCGCAGCGCGTGAGCAAAACGAATTGCTTGCCGCACAGGCTTTTTTTCGTTTCATTGAAGCTGAGACAGATTCGGATGATATTGCCGATACCGCCGAGCTATTAGCTAAGCTCGAGAGTCAGCCTGTGACCTTTTCCAGTGCCGAGGCGAAGGTCCAGATCATGACTATTCATAAGGCCAAAGGTCTGGAATTCGATACGGTTATTTTGCCAGCTCTCGGCAGAAGTACTTCAGCTAATGATAAAAAGGTATTGCTGTGGAAGCAGGTACCGAGACCTGCTGGCGGCTTCGGATTATTATTGGCTCCGGTCGAGCGTTTTGGCACCGAGGCCGACCCGTTGTTTGAGTTTATTCGTGGCATCGATGCGGCTCAGGAGTTATCCGAGCGCGCCCGCTTAATTTATGTGGCCGTAACCCGTGCCCGCAAAAGACTGTATCCGTTTGTTTACCTTAAGGCGGACAAAGACGGGAATATGGCCGGCCCTGCTGGCAACTCACTGGGGCGTTGCATGCTCGCGGTCATAGCTCGCGAATTGCCGGTACCGAATGAAGTGCCGGCAGGGTCAGCACTCAGCGGCCCCGTGTGGCGTCAACCGGATCTGCGGCGTTTTGTTGCTGGCTGGAAAGCTCCTGAGCCGTCACCGCCAGTAGCGTCCGCATTAAAACACAGTATTCATTTGCCGACTGAACCAGTGATCTTTGATTGGGCGAGTCCGCTGGCGCGTATCGTCGGCACAGTGGTTCATGCCTGCCTCGAGCAAATGGCTGAATTGGGTGTGGACCAGCTCGCTTATTCCGAGAATATTTGCAGTGCATTGCTCGCGGAACAAGGCGTGACTGAGGCGGAGCTTCCACAAGGCATTGCGCGGGTTATCGCTGCACTGGATAACGCAGTTGCCGATGAAAAGGGTCGTTGGATACTGTCGCCGCAAACGCTGGCGAAAAGTGAGTTGGCTATTACCCTTGCTGTGAACGAGCGGATGGAACGAAAAGTGATTGATCGCACCTTTGTATCTGAAACCGGCGAGCGTTGGATTATTGATTATAAAACCAGTGTTCATCGCGGCAGCGATACTGAGCAGTTTGTTGATAATGAGGTGTTGCGTTATCGCGAACAATTAGAAAGTTATAAAGAGGCGATACACGCGGCATACCCAACAGAAACTGCAGTGGTGCGTTTGGGACTTTACTTCCCCGGACTTGGTGTGTTTCGTGAGGTGGTTTAGAAGCTGCCGTTCAATTTGAAATCGTGTGTACCGCGGTTATCGCTCGGGGCAATAAACTTCAAAGCCTGTTTCAGATTTTCGGCGGCATTCGCCTGCGGTTTTATTTTTGTTTCCAGCAAATACTGATTGGGTGCTGTTAACGTTATCTGGCCGCTCAGCTCCAGCGGGCCAGCATTGTCGGTGATAGCGCCGGTAATCGGTTTGTCGTCGTTGACGACTTTATTCATAAAGACCACTGCATAGTCGCCCAGAATAATTGGCGCATTGCTTCCCGGCTGAACTGTAGTCAAACCACTTAGACTCAGTGAGCCGAGGACTTGTGTTGGCCAGTTATCCTTGATGGCAAGCGATTCAATCTCGAGGCTAAGTTGGCCTGAAGCAGGCATGCCGACGGTTTCACTGAGTTCGCTAAGAGATGCGAATACACTGGCATTTTTTACCTGCAATGAGCCAGTAATACTGGCGCTTAAGTCGCCTTCAAATTCGCCTCCGGGCCAACTGGTCAGTAATCGCAGTTCCAATGCACCGGCTAGCAATGCGAGAGGTTTAATGGTCCAGCGAGTGGCATTCACTGAGAATCCATTGATGCTGATGCGCTGGGCACTGCCGTTCCAGAGACTCCCGCTAATGCCCGAGGCGCCAATACTCACTCCGGGCAGTGCGCTGATAACTAGACTTGCTGGCGCCAATATTAGAATAAAAACCAACACTGCGACTGTCCCCGAGATGATCAGACGGGTCCGCTCCGAGAGTTGTGTGATTTTTTTGAGCATGAGTAAAAGGTGTCCGGAGTTTGGCTTAGAAAGCGGCTTAAGCGTCTTAGCGTTCGAGCACGACCGAGCAGTTAATTCGGCCTGGCGATCCGGCAAGGTCAATGCTGGCTGAGGTGGCGTTAAGACCGTAACCGATTTTTACTTCGTTGAGCCAGGTCACCAAGTCATCAAACGGCGCGTTCTCAAAACGTAAGCGCACAGTGTTGTTGCCATCAGGTTGATTGCGTTTGAGGTATTGGCTGAGTCCGCGTAGGCGGGTGGTTCTGTCGATAACCACTACAATCGATTGATCAAGTCCCTGAATGTTGCTTGTTGCTGGCTGGCTAACACGGCTTGCGGCGCGTTGTTGTAGCTCGACCAGCAAGGTGGATTTACCGTTGACCCTTTGGGCTAATTGTTCTTGCGAGCTGTACAGCGGGTTGAGTAAGAGCAACCAAATAAGCGCTATAACAATAAGTACCGATGCTGCAGCAACCATTAATCGCTCGCGTGGCGTCATGCTGCGAACCCATATGTTGAATTGGGCCTTCAGTTCGTTTGCGTTCATGTGCCTTGCGCCTTTACTTGAACTCGCCCTTTAATGACATTGCCAGCCGGATTGGCCGATTGGATGTTGGCAATAAAGCGCCCGCTATCATTGATTGCCTGGCGGAACGTATCAAGGTTTTCGACGGCAGGTGCCACCAAACGCAGGTCGATAATACCGCTGCGGAAATTCAATGCATCAACCTTAATACCAGAACTTTTGTCCAGAGCATCTGCCAGCACAATTAATGCATCGATGAAGTCGGGGCCGCCGGTAGTAATGTTGCCACCGCCTTGCAAACGACTTTGCAGTTGGCCCCAGGGGTCAGCTGCACCGGCTGCAGAGGGAAATATACCTGTCAAAATACGGTTCGCCGCGGTGTCCAGTTGTGCTTCTTTTTGATTGAGTTGGAACAGCAATGCGGCATCGCTAGCGATACTCATGATGCCGGTCGCTAGTAGCAGAATTGCGGCATTACGCCAGAATGGCCACCATGAAAACAGATCGATTTTGACAGAGAAATCCCCCTGCAGAAGATTGATGCCCGGCTGACTTACGATGGCGCCGGCAAGCTTGCCAATACCCTTGTCGCTGATCAGTTTGATGTCCAGCGATTGCGCCCGGCTGCGCAGCGACTCCCACAATTCCTGATGGTGATCATTGGCCTCGGCTGAACAATAAATAAGTACATTGTTAGTGGTAGCAGACAAGCCGCTTGCGGTTGGAAATTTTAGCGACATGATGGTATTGAGTTCTTCAATGTCGTTTACGCTACTTTTACCATCCGGTTCGCGAATAATTAATTCTGAATCGTTGATCCAGACCACAGTGGTTGCGGGCATGGGTGTGATTGCATCACTTTCTGCATAGACCGATGTTGGAAATAGTCGAGCTGCCTCCAGTTGCTGAAGGTAATGCCGCAGTCGGTCTTCTTCGACAACCGCAACTGGGAGTAAGCCTTCTGCATTGCGCTCACCGATGGCGAAATGCAGTTTTTCGACATCCTGGGCCAGTTGGTCTTCGAGTGCGAAGGGCAGGGCCTTCAATATTTTCGCGTTGCCTTTAATTGGTAAATTTGAATGCAGGCGAAGAACCGCAGCTGATGGCAGCAGCACAATGAGTTGTTTATCTGCAGCGCCCGCTGCCGCTTGTTCGAGAGGCCCTTGCTCAGGTGCTGATGTGCCTGCACCCATGGCATCAACCGAAATCCATGCGGCATCGCCAAACTCGTCGGCGGGCAATTGAATGACCAATGTTTCAGCCATTAGTAATTACCATAGCTTTGCTTGGGAATTAGATCACGCCAGTTGATAAGCACTTTGCTCAAAATAACCCCGTTGAGAATTCACAGTCCAGAATGTCGACGCTAGTAAACGCCAAAATAGCGGATTCGGGTAATAATTGTACCCGCCTTGCCATCTCTATCCAGCAGACTGTACATAGAGTAGCGGAAACTGCCAATCGATATCACGACTGTGACACCAAAACATTCTGAGTTCAGGCTAAGGTATTCGCCATCCAGTAAGTCCTGGCTTACTACGCCATCGAATGCGCTCAGATCCCGGTAGCCATCGATATCTTCGCGTTCAGCGATCCATTGATCGGTATTGGCTTCAGTGATGTTGGCGTCCAATGCGAGCAGCACCTTGTCGGATGCAGTGTTGACGTTGACTGGGGTAAACCCTCCACCACCGCACCAGCCGGGCGGGAGTGCGGCTATATAAGGTTCCAGCTCGCGGTAGCTGTCCATGTCGAAACCCTCAATCGCAAGCAATTCGCTGGTTGAGGTGATGTAACGGTTTGCTGCCCGGTGCGCTGGCGTTCTAGCGGTGTATGTGTCGTCTTCTGCACCACCGGCACAGCAGACATCCTGATCGAGATCGATCCAGTCGAGTACGGCTTCGGCCAGTTGCACTTCCAACCCGAGCGTTTCAAGTAAACGGGTGAACTGCTCATACGCAATCTGGTCAACCTGGCCATTGCGGTAAATATTGTTGATATTCAGGCGGCCCTGCATATCTTCAATAACGCCGACAAGGCTGCCTTCATCGAGTTCCAGTGGCGGCAAATCTTCAGCCCAGATCTCGAGCAGATGGTCAATGTCATCCGGTGACTCTCGGTCTTCGAGCATAATATCCATCGCCCAGCTTTCAGCGCCGAGCGCGTACATGCGGCCT
>JABIQA010000086.1 GCA_018699155.1 Chromatiales bacterium | reverse complement strand
TGCATGCAGGCCGTTGGACTTTCCGTTGCCGTGCACGATGCGCATCAAACCGTGCGCAAGCAGGCAGACTGGCGCACCACACTACCCGGCGGTCACGGTGCAGTGCGCGAAGTCTGCGACCTACTGATCGATGCGCAGCAGGTTGCGCAAACTTGAGCCTGGTTAAAGATACACGCTCTACCGTTCGTGTTGTGCTCCTGGCATTAGCTGCAGGCGCAAGCGGCTTCGTTATGCTGCAGAACAATGACCCTGAACAAGAAGAAAACTATAGCCCGCCATCGCTTGGGTTGGCCTACTTCATCAAGGGCGCCGAAATGAGCGGCACCGGCAAAGATGGCAAAATACTTTATCGGCTGCGGGCAGACAGAGCTGAGCAGTCGACAGACAATGACCATATTGACCTCACCAATATTGCTCTCACTTACGAACCATCTGCTGATGTGCCATGGGATGTGTTCGCCGATAAAGGCAAGATTCCGCAAGATGGTAAACTGGTTGAGCTTAGCGGTAATGTGCTTATCCTTTCAAAAGACCCCGGCAAATCAGAGACGTCAATAAGAACAACACAAATTAATCTGTTCCCTGATGAAAAACTGGCCAGAACAAATAAGAAGGTCGGCATTATGCGGGACGGTCAGCAAGTAAAGGGGACGGGCATGGAAGCTCATCTTGATACCAGCGAGGTTAAAATACTCTCTAATGTTAATGGCAAATTTGTACCGTAATATCGCCAGCGGACTGCTGGTTCTTCTGGCACTCCCTCTCGCGGCGGCGATGCCCGACTACGAGCTTCAATCTGACATGCCCATTAGCATCGATGCAGACTCGTCGGATTTCAATTACACCACCAACCGATTATCGTTCACAGGCCTGCGCATCACTCAAGGCAACATGAGTATTTCGGCAGACTACGCTGAAACCGACAAAATCGATTTTAATGACGGGCTGTGGGTATTCAATGGCAATGTTCGGGTCGAAGCGGCACTCTCTGTGCTCACCTGCGACAGCGCCCGTCTTAACTTTATAGCGCATGAACTAGAACACGCAGAGTTAACCGGTGCGCCTGCACGATTCGAGCAAACTGATCCGGAGACCGGCAAGGTCAATCGAGGCGAAGGCAAGCTAATGATTTATGATCTGAAAGCGGGCACAGTCACGCTAAGTAACGAAGCGGTATTCAGTGATGGCGCTAACCGTATGAGCAGCTCAAGTATTACCTATGATTTAGTGTCGCGGCGCATACGCGCGGATTCAGGCGACAGCGGTTCCGTTCGAATCATGATCGACCCTAATTCACCCGAACTAAAGCAACTGACGGATTAATACGTGAGCACACTTTCAGCACAAAATATTAAGAAACGTTTCAAAATGCGCGATGTCGTTAACGACATTTCATTAGACATAAAAAGCGGTGAAGTGGTTGGTTTACTTGGCCCCAATGGTGCCGGAAAAACTACCGCCTTCTATATGATAGTCGGTCTAATCCGCTGCGATGCCGGCAAAATTATGCTCGATGATACTGACCTGACGCCGATGCCAATGCATCAGCGCGCCCGCCTCGGGCTAGGTTATCTGCCACAGGAAGCATCCATCTTTCGCAAGCTGACCGTGACCGATAACATCATGGCCATTTTGCAAACCCGTCAAGAACTGCGAAGGGACGATCGCCAAAGATTGCTCGAAGATTTGCTTGATGAACTTAACATCAGCCACATCCGCAACAGCCAGGGCATTAATCTTTCAGGCGGCGAACGTCGCCGCGTAGAAATTGCCCGGGCACTGGCGGCCGAGCCCCGTTTTATCATGCTGGATGAGCCGTTTGCAGGCGTCGACCCTATTACCGTTCTGGATATACAGCGCATCATTCAGCACCTCACCAAACGCGATATCGGCGTGCTAATTACAGACCACAGCGTCCGTGAAGCCCTCGGCATCTGCGACAGAGCCTATATTCTAGCGAATGGTGAAATGATTGCCTGTGGCTCTGCTGACGAAATTGTTAAAAATGAGCATGTGCAGCAGGTCTATTTGGGCGATGATTTCAAACTATGACATAGGCCCTACCGTATTTGGCTTAGCGGCCTCATAATTACACTTTAATCAGGAATCACTGCCACCCGCATAGGATCAAGCAGAAAATCGATGGCCAAACTCTCACTGCAGCTGAAACTGGGTCAGCAACTCGCCATGACCCCACAGCTCCAGCAGGCAATTCGCCTGCTGCAGATGCCGGTGATGGAACTTAACGCGCAGATTCAGGAGGCTCTCGAATCAAACGTTATGCTCGAACAGGAAGAGCCTTCAACACTCGAGACTATGGAGTCTGATCCTGATGAAGCGAATGTTGAAGTTGTTGAAGGTGAAGATTTCGAAAGCAGCTGGGATGAGCCCGGCAACAACTCCAGCCTCGGCGACAATAATCTGCAACCTGACTTCGCTGACGAAAGCACAGAAACACTCAAACAGCACTTGCTCTGGCAAATTGAAATGGAGCAGTTCAGTCCGCGTGAAGTTGTTATTGCTCAGACTCTAGTTGACTACATAAATGACGACGGGTATCTCACCGAGACCCTCCAAAATATTGCGGATTTCTTACCCCAAGGTCCCGAATTTAAAACGGCAGAGATTGAAGTAGCACTTAGCAAACTGCAGACACTTGATCCGATCGGTGTCGGTGCACGTGATTTATCGGAATGCATTCAACTGCAACTGCAGCAACTCGATGCTAATGAGCCGGGTCTTTCGCTGGCATTAAATATTGCTACTACATCACTGGAATTTGTCGCCGATAATGAACTGACAATATTGCGCAGAAACCTCGGTGTCTCAGAAGCGGATCTTGATGAAGCGCTCCGACTAATTCGGGCATCCCACCCGAAGCCCGGCTCGGCCATATCAAATGACACAGCAGAATACGTTGTGCCTGATGTCTATGTGCGGAAGCAAGATAACCGATGGGAGGTTGATGTTAACCGCAGCACTTCCCCGAAATTATCAATCAACCATGCCTACGCCAGCGCGCTGGCAAGCGGAGACGCCCACAGCACCCTGCGTTCGCAACTGCAGGAAGCGAGGTTCCTTATTCGCAGCCTTGAAATTCGTAACGAAACACTGCTCAAAGTCGCTATGTGTATAGTTGAACGTCAGGTAAAGTTTCTTGAAAATGGGGAAATGGCGATGAAACCTATGATACTCCGTGATGTTGCAGAGGCTGTAGGCATGCATGAATCGACCATTTCACGGGTCACTACAAGCAAATACATGCACACACCCCGCGGGGTATTTGAGTTCAAATACTTTTTCTCCAGCCAATTAACGGCAACCGACGGAACCGGAGAATCATCCACGGCTATCCGGGCGCGAATTAAGCGACTGATTGGTGAGGAACCTCCTGACAAGCCTCTTAGCGACAGCAAGCTTGCCAAGTTACTAATGGCTGAGGGCAGCAATATTGCACGCCGCACTGTCGCTAAATACAGGGAGGCGATGAATATCCCCTCATCGAGTGAACGAAAGAAGCGGGTAATACACTAAAGATAATAGCTAGCGCCAATTAATTTAGCGCTGTACCCTGCGAAAAAATTATAATTAAGGAGTCAAATATGCAAGTCAATCTAAGCGGCCACCATGTCGAAGTCACCGATGCTCTCCGTCAGTATGTGGGCGATAAAATAAAGCGTATTGAACGGCACTTCGATAACGTCACTGATATCCAATGCATCCTTACTGTCGAAAAACTCGAACACAAAGCAGAGGCAACTATTCATGTAAGTGGTGCCACTCTATTCGCTGATGCTGTAGATGAAAATATGTACGCTGCCATTGATGCGCTGGCCGATAAGCTTGATCGCCAAGTGAAAAAACATAAAGAAAAAACAACCGACCACCATGCTCGGGACTCATTAAAACGCAACGTATCTTAGAAAATGCGCATACTTATTGTTAGCGGGCTATCAGGATCAGGCAAAAGTGTTGCGCTGAACATGCTGGAAGATCTCGACTTTTACTGTATTGACAATGTGCCTGTTAGCCTGCTGGGATCAATGCTTTCTCAGTTAATAGAAAGCACGGACATGGCTTATGAGAAATTAGCTCTGGGCATTGATGCTCGCAATAAAGAGGCTGACCTTAACGCTCTGCCCGAATTATTTTATTCCCTTCGAAAGAATAATATCAGCGCTGATGTTATCTATCTTCATGCCGATACGGATGTTCT
>JABIQA010000010.1 GCA_018699155.1 Chromatiales bacterium | reverse complement strand
GTTCCAGCTGGTTACCGGTAGAGTATGGCGCGGCACGGCTTTCGGCGGCGTGAAAGGTCGCAGCCAACTGCCAGGCTATGTTGACCAGTATCTTGATGGCGCAATTAAAGTCGATGAGATGGTGACGCATAACCTTCCCCTCGAGGAGATCAATGATGCCTTTGAGCTGATGCACGAAGGCAAAAGTATTCGCTCAGTGATCCACTTCTGAGATACCTGAATCATGGAACTGTTACCCGAAAACCTACCAGCCAACCCACTGCCACTGACGAAACTCTGGCTCGATGAGGCCATGCAGGAGCGGGCGCAACCTAATCCCAACTCCATGTCATTAGCCACAGTAAATGAGCTTGGGCAACCCAGCGTCCGTGTTGTGCTCTGCAAAGATTTCATCATAGATCCGGGCTACCTAGTGCTCTATACCAATTACCTGTCTGCTAAATCTGCAGATATTGATAAAAACCCGAATGTTGCATTTGTTATGCATTGGGACAGCAAAGGGCGACAGGTTAGGGGTGAAGGTCTGCTAATTAAATCACCGGCAAAAGAAAGTGATGCTTACTTCTTGAGTCGTCACCGGGGCAGCCGCATTGGCGCCTGGGCCAGCTCACAAAGCCAAGGCATCAGTTCACGAGAGGCGCTGGAACAGCAGTTTGCAGAAACCCATGCTCGCTTCGCCGACACAGAAGTTCCGCGACCGCCGCACTGGGGCGGCTATCGCCTGTGGTTTACTGCAATTGAGTTGTGGCTGAACCTTGAATCCAGGCTGCACGACAGAGCTCGATGGGAACGGTCGGTCCAGTTGCCTGAGCAAGCCAGCCCAAGCCCGGCAACACCGGGGCAATGGCGTTGCCGTGGTCGCCTACAACCCTAGGGGTCCAATAAATTTTTAATAATCAAATACTTAAAATAGCGTCGAAGTTTATTACACCACAAAGGCTAATGCCATGCCTCTCAATAATGGGCTCGGATTAACGCTCCGGTTGACCGCAAGCACGCTAGACAAACATAAAGCAGCGGCCTGAGAACCGGCAATGCCTGTAAAAGTGTCGGAAAAAGTGACAAAAGCTGTTTCCGAAGACCAAAAAGCCCCATCAGGTAGACGCTATAATGCTGTTTTTAATGAACTAAATCAGTTCTGGCACGGCAATTGCTTTATATTAGTGCGCACAAAAAGGTTTCTGTGGGTGTTGGCTCTTTCGGACTCTAGTATTCAGCGATGAAACTAGAACAACAACAACAACAACAATAATAATTAGAATAAAAACGAAAGAATATTAATAATAACAACGCAAACATCACGATAAATAGAAATCGTATTCGCGACAACAACAATAACCCGTAAACCCCACCTTCCAGTGGGGTTTTTTTTGCCTAATTTTTCTGCCCAAGTCTGCTCGCCTGACTTGCGCGGAACATCTGGCATGGCACACTATGGTATCGAGTCTTTCCGCAAGTGAACCCTGATGACCGCAACGCTGTCCTGTGAACAACTCTCAATTTCTATCGCAGGTAGAAGCCTTGTGGAGAAACTCAGTCTAAGCCTACCCGCAGGGTCTATTACCTGCATACTCGGGCTTAACGGTAGCGGCAAAACACTAACTCTGCACACTCTTGCGGGGCTTAGATCTAGCACCAGCGGCAGTATCAAGTTATTTGGCGATGAGATTAATGAGCTTTCACGTCGACAAATTGCTACTCGACTGGGCCTGCTGCTGCAGGTGCATGAAGATGCATTCCCTGTAACCGTGCTCGAGGCGGTAATGATGGGGCAATACTCGCAGCTGGGTTTCTGGGAGCAAGCCAGTGTGTCAGGTGAAGAAACTGCACGACAAATTATCGAAGAACTCGGGCTTGCTGGCTTCGCAAATCGCCTCATCAACTCACTCTCGGGCGGAGAACGGCGACGTGTTGCCATCGGCACAATGCGCATACAAGATCCCGATATCTGGTTGCTTGATGAACCGACCAACCATCTGGATCCACAGCACCAGATGAGCGTGATGAAAATGCTGCAAGGATTAAGCTCACAGGGTAAGACAGTGGTGGCCAGCATCCACGACCCGATGCTTGCCGCACGTTATGCCAATTTCGCGCTGCTGCTGCATGGCAATGGTCAGTGGGAATTTGATAAGGCCGAGCAATTGCTCACTCCGGCGCGTATGCAGGCGCTTTACGCTATTCCTTATGAAAACATTCAGGGCGAAAGGTTTAGCTCGCTGGTTCCGGCATAGCCTCTGCTTTACGTCACGTGCAAAGATCGTTTACTCTGACATTGCAGTCATCCTCGGCAAGTTCTAATTCCACGAATATGACGAATACTCAGCAACAAAGAATAGGAATACACCGTGGGTCACCGTTTAAGCAAAATTTACACTCGCACCGGAGACGATGGAACCACTGGTCTTGGTAATGGCGATAGGGTTCGTAAAGATAACCTGCGCGTCGAAGCCTTTGGTACCGTTGATGAGCTCAATAGCGCTATCGGTGTGGTGCTAAGTCACTCTATCCCCGACGTCATCGCTACGGTACTCACGGAAGTTCAACACGACCTCTTTAACCTCGGTGGCGAACTTTGTATTCCCGGGCACAAAATAATCACCGCCGAAACTACTGCCGGCTTAGAAGCCGCAATCGATCAGTTCAATGCAGACCTGCCACCGTTAAAAGAATTTATTTTGCCGGGAGGCAGCCCTGCAGCGGCAAACTGTCATCTAGCACGAGCTATCTGCCGGCGTACCGAACGACGCTGCTTATCACTCGCAGCAGCCGAGGACGTCAATCAGGATGCACTGAACTTCCTCAACCGGCTTTCTGATCTTTTATTTGTTCTAGGTAGAAGCCTATCGAGGCATGAGGGCAATACTGAGATACTTTGGTCGCGTAAGTAGCCTTATCCGTCGAAACTAAAAGTCTGCCCGACGCATACGAATTGCGTGCAATTGGCTACAGATCTGCTCAGCAGCATCTGCCAAACGCAAGCTTGACCGGCTCACCGCATCACGATTCACGTTAATTAAATTCCCTTCTCTAACCGCAGCAATACCATCGAAGCGCTGCCACATTGACTGCCAGTCCGTCTGATCCCTATCGTCAAAAGGCGCGATAATAACTTCGGGATCAGCCGCAATAATTGCCTCCAACGACACCGCCGCTGCTATCGCCGGTATATCCGCAAAAATATTTTTACCGCCACAGCGATTGATAATCCGGCTGATCACCTGATCACCATTTACCGTAAACCAAGGCGCCGCTGATATCTGAAAAAACACGCGGGTATCCGGCTCAGCACCATAACTCTCCCAGATACCCTCTAAGGTGGCCAGGTAAGCATCGGCGGCCGCATTAGCAATAACGCCGGTCCCTGCACGCTCACCAATCAGCCGCAAATGAATAGCTACGTCCTCAATACTGGAGGGTTCCAGCACCAACAAATTAAATTTAAGGTCTCGTAAGCGAGATTGCATAGCCGCTGGGTTGCCTGAGCTCCAGACCAAGACAAGATCCGGATCCAACTGTCGCAAGCGTTCAAAATCAATCCTGAATGAGTCACCAATACGCGGCAAGCTTAGAGCGGCCTCTGGGTAATCACTGTAGTCAACCACAGCAATCAACTTATCGCCGGCGCCGGCCTGATAAACCAACTCGGTAAGGCTAGGTGACAGGGAAATAATACGCGATGCCAGAATCACATCGTCATCAGGTGCCGCTGGCGAGACTTTTACAGGCGACTGCTCGGCTGACGGAGCGCAAGCAACGGCCAAAGAACAGGCAAGTACTGCAAGATATTTGCGCAGTTTTATCACTAAAAAGGAATGACTAGAAAATCCAGTCGGTCAATGTCAGCACTGCAAGCACCGGACACCAGATAAGCCACAAGGTGCGGCGGACTAAATTCACGGCCGCTGCTGCACGCTCCGAAGCAGCGCTCAGGAACAAGGGGTCATTATCGGACTCATTCGTGTCAGCATTGACCGACGAAACAAGGCTGACCTCACCAACCGCGCCACTGCCGACACAGCTCAGCACATCATCGCTCAGATAACTCACCACCACAGCCGGCCGAGCGTAATAAGCGCGAAAACCTGCCAGTGCGCCATCAAAGCTGCCTGCCAGCATATAGCCCAACACCAGCAAACGGGATGGTATCCAGGCCAGCAAACCATGCAAATAAAAAATACTTAAAGATGCCCCATCAATGGGCTCTGCTGTAATTCTTTGAGTCGTCTCATGACTTAATCGCGGCAGTTCACATGTTGAGCGGTGGCGCATCAGGTCGGTAACACGAAATAACCACGCCCCAACCGGGCCAAGAACGACGAACCAAAATACCACCGAAAAAATCCGATTATTCGCCTGAATAAAAATCGCCTCGTCCACACGCGATAAATCGACATGCTCGCCAGTATCTTCGAGCAAATCTCTTGCCAACACGCGCGCCTTAGATACATCGCCCGAATTGATAGCGTCGCAAAAGTCATTCCCCTCATCCAACAAATCATGCGGGCCCAAAGAGAACAACAGCACGCCAACGGCAAAAAGAAAGTAAGGAATGTCTGCTAAGGTGCCTTCGAGAAAATAAGCCGCCAGGAATAAGGGCAGCGTGGCAACCAGCACCACCAGCAAAATACCAGCGGCAGCAAACCAACGACTGGTGCGGTATAACGTTACAAACGCCCAGTCAAAAAACGGGTCCAGCCAGTGGAATTCACGCAAATGAAACAAGTGCGTAAGCAGTCGCTCCACACCAAGTCCCAACAATAAGGCGAGAAAATTCATTTAAATTCAGTTAACAACCTAGTAGCTAATTTAAAGACACACTAGCCAAGCAGACGATTCAATGTCTCCCAACTAAATGCTGGCCCGGGATCAGTTTTGCGCTCCGGAGAGATATCAGAATGCCCGACAACCGGAGCAAGTTCCAGCGTTGGCACATTATTTCTAAGTGTCGTGACAAGGCTGGCAAGCACTTCGTACTGCACAGCCTCATATGGAACATCATCAGCACCTTCAAGCTCGATACCAACAGCAAAGTCATTGCAGCGTTCGCGCCCCTCATGGGCAGATACTCCTGCATGCCATGCGCGCCGAAATACGTCGACAAACTGCACCAACTCACCATCCCGACGAATCAGGAAATGTGAAGAAACCTCCAGGCCGAAGATCTCCGCATAATAAGGATGCTCTTTCGGATCAAGACAGTTGGTGAATAACTGCTCAATTCCTGGCCCACCAAAATCGCTGGGTGGCAAAGAGATACCATGAATTACAAACAAATCGGGCGCGCTTCCAGACGGACGATCATCACAGTTTGGCGACGTCAGTTGCCGGGCACCCATCACTAGCCCGCTACCGGGCAATAAGCTCAAGCTAGTAGTTACTGATGACAAATCTTCTGCCCCTGTTATTCTGGTTAGAGCGCTACTGTACAACAAACCCTTTGCTCGGCCGCACTTCTAGACAACATAGCAGCGAAGCTATGTGCATGACGATGCATCATCAACTGGTAGAATTACCGGACCGGCTAACGGATGTTCCCGTACTTGAACCAAAACCCGCATCGTACTAAGCAGATAGAATAATGAATAAACCCCGATTCTTTTCATCTACCCCGCTAAAAGCAGAAAGCACAATCATGCTTACCGGCAGCCCTGCGAGACATATGAGCAAGGCGCTGCGCATGCAGCCGGGCAATACTGTAGTGCTGTTTGACGGCTCAGGTTGCGAATACGATGCCACTATCAACAGCGTGGCTAAATCGGCTGTTGAACTAAGAACAGGCATTGCGCGTATACCGCCCACCGAATCGTCGTTCGAGATTGAATTGTGGCAAGGCGTTAGCAAAGGCTCCCGAATGGACTCGGTTGTGCAAAAAGCAACTGAACTCGGTGTGACACGCATCAGACCCGTGCTTACAAAACATGGGATGGTAAAACTGGATGCCGCTCGGGCAAACAAACGCATAGAGCATTGGCAGGAAGTTGCCATTAGCGCCTGCGAGCAAAGTGGGCGCGCAGTTATCCCCGAAATTATGCCGCCTATTAAGCTCGAGGTAGCTTTGGGGGCTCTTAATAAAAATGACCAGGCTGTAATGTTGGTTCCCGGCGATTACCCGGTACTTGGCGCCGCACCACTCAGTGGCACAAGCATTATTCTTATTATTGGTCCGGAAGGCGGATTTAGCAGCAGCGAGGAGGCTCTGGCAAAGAGCCTTGGCGTAACCCTTGGCTCAATGGGCCCAAGGATCCTACGGACTGAAACAGCGCCCCTAGCGGCGCTAAGCATTTTGCAATGTCGATACGGTGATATGGGCGCTGATTACTGAGCGGACGTGCACCAAGGTGTGCGGGTTTGGCTACTGCAGCGCCGTGCGCTTCGGGTCAGGAGTATCGTCTTGGGCCAACAAGGCCAACTCCACCCGCTGCAGGTCAGGAATAAGAGCCGTTTCGTTAATCATCCGGATACGACACAAGATGGGTTTGGCCGGGTCAGGCTGATAGGCAAGATCCTGCAACAGCACTTCACGATTGACGCGCACAATCTGCGGAAAGCCTTCTGCAAGAAGTCCATACATGACAAGATCACTCGTTGGATTAAGTGCGTAAATAACAATAATCCGGCTGCGACTGCCTGGTTCGGAACCCTCGTCTCCACATAGCTTCTCAAATGAAAGCAGCGGTATAGGTTTGCCATGCCACATAACCTTACCTAGCAGCCAGTCTGGCCCCACTGCCGATTGCTCCGGTTCTGCATAACGGACTACTTCAGCCACACTGGCGCGAGGCAAAATGACTCGCTCACCATGCAACGGCACCAACAAGCTGTATATTTCGTCATTCGATTGCATGTTGAAACTCTCCGAATCTTGGCGCTAGAGTGTTGCAGGCGCCTTATCAGCTAACAAGATACGAACTGACTCAAGCATCTCCTGTTCCTGATACGGCTTACCCAGATAATCATTCACACCAAGCTCAATTGCGCGGGCACGATGTTTTTCGCCGCTGCGCGATGTAATCATAATAATGGGTACTTTTCTGGTATCCGGATTGTTGCGCAAATTCTTCGCAAACTCGTAACCATCCATCCGTGGCATCTCAATATCGAGTAACACAATATCGGGAATTTCATCTTCCATTTTTTCCAATGCATCAACACCATCGTTGGCGGTAACAACCCGCAGCCCTCGACGCTCCAACAATCGTTGACTCACCCTACGCATGGTGATGGAGTCATCAACAACCATCGCCAACGGTGCTCTATGCGATGTGATATCACCCACTAGTGGTGTGCTGTCTTCGCTCATTGGCATTGATCGAACCAACACAGTCACATCGAGAATAATAACGATACGTCCGTCACCAAGAATTGTCGCACCGGATACACCGCGGACAGTGGCCAACTGCGCCCCAAGCGCCTTAACAACAATCTCGCGACTATCCACAGCTTTATCCGTAATTAAGGCAACAGCCTCATCTTCCGTTTTAACCAGGATTAACGATACGGATTCTGTATCCAGAGGCATGCCAAGGTCAGTTAGCCCAAGATACTGGCCGAGATGACGGAACGTATACACAACCCCGCCATACTCAATAACAGGCACTGTCTTCTCAAGATAACCATCAAACTCATCGTGAGAGACACGAATTACGCCTTCAATAGAAGGCATTGGCAACGCATATGTCTCATTGGCCACCTGCACAATAAGCGCCTGTGCCACAGCAAGTGTGTACGGTAAACGAATTATGAATTTGCAGCCCTCGCCCGGCTCAGAATTAATACCCAATGTGCCGCCAAGTTTCGCCACTTCATTAACCACAACGTCCATACCAACGCCACGGCCTGCATACTGGGTCAACTGTTTAGCGGTCGTTACGCCCGCCTTTAGAATAAGGCGCATTGCGGCCTCATCACTAACCACCTGCGTATCACTTAAGTCAATCTTGCGGCTCGCCTGATTGCGAATTTCATCAACATTAAGCCCAGCGCCATCGTCAGAGACCTCTATCAGCACCTCAGAACCTTCGCGACGCAAGCGGATTTTAACAATGCCGGTTTCATCTTTGTTCAGCCGGTGGCGTTCTTCCGGCGACTCGATACCATGGACCACTGCATTACGAAGCATGTGCTCGAAAGGTGGCAACATTTTCTCGAGAACCTGGCGATCCAGCTCACCGTTGCTGCCCTCAACAATAAAGTTAACCTTCTTGCGTTCTTCATTGGCAGTCTGACGCACCAGTCGCGAGAACCGAGGCACATGCTGTTGGAACGGCACCATGCGGGTGCGCATAAGGTTGTCCTGTAACTCAGCAACCGTGCGCGCTTCCTGACCCAATAGCATTTCAGTTTCGCGGGAAAGGTTCTGCAACAGGTCTTTAATACTGCTGACATCACTTGACGATTCGGCCAATGCCCGTGACAGCTGCTGAATTGTAGAAAACCGATCCATTTCAAGCGGGTCAAATTGTTCGTTGTCTGCCTCTTGCTTATAACGATTCAGAATCTGGGCTTCGGTTTCAATATCCATCGCACGCAATTGTTCGCGCAAACGGGTGACCGTACTGCCCAGTTCCTCAAGGTTGAATTGAATAGAACCGAGCTGCTGGTTCAGCCGTGAATGGAAGATACTTATCTCGCCGGCACTATTCAGCATCTCTTCTAGCGCCCCGGATTCTACCCGAATAAATTCTCGGGAAGACGCTGCGGCAGACTCACGAGCGGGTTCCTCGACAACTGCCGAGGGAGTAATTTCAGGTTCAAAAGGCTTAGGCTCAGAAGCAACTAAATCGGGAACCTCTGGCTCAGAAAATTCTGATTCAGGAGCTTCGGCAGTTTCCAGTTCGGCATCGGGATCTTCGGACTCAGCCGTCGGAACTAGGTCTTCGAGGGAAGGCATCGCAGCGATGCCCAACGTCGTCACAATATCGGCATTATCTGGAACCACCGGAGACTTAAAGTCACGTGCCAACGCGCCAAGCTTGTCGTTAATATTAGAAATGAGTGACTGTGCTGCAGGCTTCTCTGGCTTAGGATCCGGAGCTGCAGGTATTAGAGCGTCTCCCGGCACAAGCATCTCGTCAGAGGGGGCTTTCCCATCATCCGCAGATTCAGCAGAGGCCTCGCTCCTAATTGACAGCTGCAATTCCTCAGCCAGAACCGCATCAGGCGGCACAAGCTTACCAACTGACACCTGCTCACGCATACGATGCAGATCATCAAAACTTCGCTGCAAAAGACTAATGGCTTCTGCGGTCATCGGTCGCGAACCCTCTACACAACGACCGATGAACTCTTCAATCTCATGACTGAAATCACCCATAGAGGTAATGCCGGCCATCCGTGCACCGCCTTTTAAGGTATGCAGATCACGTTGCAACTCGGCAATCGCCGCAGGATCCGCAACATCATTACTGAGGCGATCAAGACTCGAGTCCGAACTGTCCAAAATCTCGGCAGCTTCTTCCGCAAAGATCGCAGCAATTTCAGGGTCAAATTCAATTGCCGGCACATCAATGTCGGCAAATTCAGAGCCAGCAACAGCTGACTCATCACCACCAGCCGAAAGCTCACCATCGATATCATCCGATACCTGAGCAGATGCATCAGTTAATGACGGCAAGGCCGCATGAATAACTTGCAGGCGCTCCACAATGGGCTCCGCATCAACTCCAACCGAACTTTCGTTACTGTCTAAGGCGGCGACAATCCGATCCAATGCATCTGCCGCATCAGCCATTGCATCTAGAGCATCTGTGGCCAGCATCGAGCGATTCTCTTCCGCATGCTGAACCAGCTGGTTCAACGCTTCCGCAACAGGAATAGCCGGCACCGCCTCGGCCATCATAAGACTGCCCTGCAAAGTATGGGCTGCCCGGTACAACTCTTTATTCACCGTAAATGGTGGCGCGCTGCGGCGACAATCAGCGACATAGCTGCGCAAAGTCGCCAAATGAGTGGTGCTCTCCTTGCGCAGAATATCGAGCAACACTGGGTCCATTGATGGCACCAAATTGGCTGCTTGCTCGGCTTCATCCGGCGACAGCAAATCATCCACCTCAGACTCAGTTTCCACCAAGGGTATTGGCTGATAGCTGAGACCATGATCAACATAGCCCTGCGCATTTGCAATCAGAATACTTATATTGGTTGAAGGCGGCGAACCTACCTCCAGCTGCTCAATAAGCTCCGGCGTAGCCGCCACTGCATGACGCAAAAGCTCGATAACTTCTGGTTCAGACGCAAGAGTATTGTTAATAATGCGGTTTAGTAAATTTTCAATCGACCACGAGTACTCGCCAATTAACTCGGCACCGACCATTCGACCGCTACCTTTCAGTGTGTGATATGAACGCCTTACTGTGACCAAAGCCTTGGCGGCTGAAGTATCGGCTTCCCAGATAGGGAATTCCCGCCGAATGGTCTCAGCACACTCTTTTGCTTCCGCAATAAATATCTCAAGCAGCTCAGGATCCGGCGCACCCTCACCAGCGCGTAGCACAGCCAACTGCGGCGCATCGAGCACTTCGGTACGTTCTGCGGACAACGTTTGGCGAATAGGTGTTTGCTCTTCCGGCGGCGGATCAACCAGCAGCGCTTCATTACTATCGGCCAGAGCCATATCAGCAACTTCAATATTTACAGTTGCATCATGAGGAACATCAATCTCGGGCGGCGCTACTGTCAGCGAAGCTTCCGCCATTGTATCCAGACAGCGGTCCGCATTATCAAGCATATACAGAGGCTCACTGCGGCCATTCTGTATTGTCTCCATGTAGTACTCGAGACTGACGATTGCATCGGCAAGCCGGTTAAGGTTCTCCAGCGGCAGATGATCGCTGCCGTTCCGGACAAAGCCGAGTATGTGGACGCCGGCCTTATCAAGCGTAATCAGCGCCCGCTCTTTGCCCAGAATCGACAACCCAGAATTAATACCGCTTAGCAATATATCTAACTCAACAAGATCGGCACGATCTTCGGTCTGACCCATAACGCCACTCATGGCATCTTTGATGCGAGTAAGGTTCACCAGACACTCACGCATCACCGCCTGAGTCACACGATGAAAGTCTGAATTAAGATCAGCATCAGGCTCGGCTTCTTCCATCTGCGGTGCGGGCTCAACAAGCGCGATAAGTTCGGCATCGAGTGCATCTTCAGCGCTCAGTAACGAGGCAGCCAGGTCAACCAGTCGCGCCTCATCCGGCGCAACTCCGGACTGCACTATCTCGCGAAGTTCGTTACTGTGCCCCAATACACTCTCGCGCAAGCTACCCAGACCAAGCATGCCAAGCGTATCGCTGATCTTTCGCAGCATATCGACCTGGAGCTCGAGCTCGGCAACGTTATCCATGCCCGTGCGGGCAAAGATATCTAGAACGTCCTTAGTATTGCTCAAATCCTGCCGAATGGCATCAGCGACTGTGCGTATTAAATTGGCACTTGGGGCCGCCAGCATCTGTCGCAACTGCGCAACCTGCTCATCGCCAGGAATCAAGTCAATTAGACTGTAAGCCTCGCGTATCTGAGTCACACGATCAGTCTGAGAGGTCGCGCGGGCAACGTAATACAGCAGGTTATTCAGCAGTTCGGTCGGCGCCTTCTGGCTATAAGCAGATTCACCTTCCGCTGCAAGTCGCTTGATTTCGCGATCAACCTGACCCATTAATCTTTTTATCGCTACCCCGGTATCGAGCCCGCCTTCAAGCAGAGCCTCGATAACACCGCCAACAACCCACCAAAGTTGATGCACATCGGGCTCACTGGCAGCCTGCTCAAGCGAGGTGGCAACCTGCTGCATATTGCCAAGCTCATCGCCACCCGAGCCGCCTTTAATCCAACCCAGCAAACCCAGCTGAAAGCGGCTGCGCAATGATTTTGCCAATGCGGCGATATTCTGACCGTTAGGGGCAGGAACAATTAACGAGGCCACTTCCTCGCGAGTGACCCCAGTATCCAGCAGCAACAGCGTGCTTTCTGAAAGTAACGGCCGACCGCGAGCTACGCGCAGATCGTTAAGCAGTGGCAGCAATACCAGCGCTATATCGCTGCCACCCACCATGATGGTTTCAATGTAAGCCGGCAACTGAACAATAGCTCGAGTTAATGCCTCGATGCTCTGATCTGTCGGGGCCGACTGCTGGCTCTCAATCAACAACCTACAGGTGAGCTCCATTTCCTCTGCGAGCAGGCTGGCGCCATTAGCCTCGGCCATCTGCAACGCGCCACCAGCGCTGTGCAACGCATCGGCGCAGACGCTTAAATCAACTGCGCCACCGTCGCTATCGATATACGCTTCGAGAATCTGTCGCGCCTCTCCTAAGGTCGCGAGCAACTCTTGATTTATCAGTGACAGCGATTCTGAAACTACTGCGCTCATAAGCTCTTTCGTCTATCCTTGTTTGCTACTTATGCCGAATGCTGATCAATAACATCAGCACCCTTTGGCTCAGTAGCAACGGTATCTTTGGCTTGCAAGCCGTCAAGATTTGCACGTTCAAGAACAGCCGTCTCCGAGAATGACTCAGGCAATCTGAAACCTGCTACAGATTTGCGCAACTGCGTTGCTAACTGACCGAGCTTCTTAATTGAGTCGGTGGTTGACGAGGCATTTTCAACCGTCGAATTACCAATCTCAGTCAACTCACCCATATTCTTTTTCACACCCTGCGCAGCGACCGCCTGCTCACGTGCGGAGTTGGAAATATTTTGCACGAGCATCGCAATCTGGTTTGATACCTGCTCAATTTCTTCGAGAGCAGCACCGGCATTTTCTGCCAGCAAGGCTCCACCAACCACGTCAGTAGTACTGCGCTCCATCGATACCACAGCCTCGTTGGTATCGGATTGAATTGTCCGCACCAAAACCTCAATCTGCTTGGTTGCGTTAGTCGATCGTTCAGCCAGTCGTTGAACCTCATCGGCAACAACCGCAAACCCTCGGCCGGCCTCGCCAGCCATCGATGCCTGAATTGATGCATTCAGCGCAAGAATATTTGTTTGCTCCGCAATATCATTAATCAACTCAACGATGTTGCCTATCTCCTGAGAACTCTCGCCCAGCCGTTTAATACGTTTAGACGTTTCCTGGATAGTCTCGCGAATGGTATTCATGCCTTCAATGGTGCGGCGAACGGCGGCACCACCTTTATGCGCCACATCGACCGAATGTCGCGCCACATCAGCTGAACGTTCGGCATCACCCGAAACTTCGTCAATAGAGACATTCATTGCGGTAATGGCTTCAGAAGCAAGCTTAATCTGGCGCAACTGCCCCGCTTGAGTTTCATCCAATCGGCGCGCACTCACTTCTGATTGCTTGGTAGCACTATCAACCATGATAGTGCTTTCTTTAATTGTAGTAACAAGTTCGCGCAGCGCTTCAACAGCGTAGTTAATCGAGTCAGCAATAGCACCGGTAATATCTTCGGTTACGGTCAGCTGTGATGTCAGGTCGCCGTCGGCAAGGTTTCCTAACTCATCAAGCATCCGCAGAATTGCTTCCTCATCACGACCAGCCTGCATAGCCAATTGAGCAGTAACTGCGCGCCGACCGGCACCCCGGAAGTAGGAAAAAAGCATAATTAATAGCACTACTGCGGCCAGTCCGAGCATCGCCAGTGGCTGCAGCATTTCCGAAGTTTCAGCGCCATTGACGCCTGTCACTTCCGATGTTGACCCTCGACCCCCCATCGCCGCTGCGCCGGATTTCACCCTAGCAGCTGCCGCAAAAACAGGCTCCAGACGCTGTGACGAATCAACAATATCGCTAAGCTCTGCCGAAAGTTGCTCACTAATGGCGGACAATTCATTAACCGTGGCCTGTGAACCCACATCAGTAATCTGCTGAATTACCAATTTTGGATCGCCGATAAGCAAACCGGTGATAATTTGCGTCAACTCCATCTCGGTATTGGTAGCACGTTGGATCAAGTCAGTGACATCGCCCTCGCCGCGAGCGAGTGAGGAAAGGTCATTAGCCATTAGCTGACCCAGCACACGCAGACGCCCCAGATGTGCAACTGCGGTCGGCTGCCGCTGCAAAGCCAATTGGCCCTCGAGCTTATAGACAGCGTCCACAAATGCTGGGAGCAATACCGCGACCCGCTGACCCGAACGCTGCAGACTTTGCAGGTCACTCTCAGCTGCTAACACTATAGGCAACGCTGCACGAATATCGCTCATCGAGGCAGCCCCCGATTGCGATACCGAACGCTGCAATACCGAAAGATTACGGAACGAATCAGCCTTTCCCTGTAGTGCACCGGAGACCTCAATGCTGACGGTCTGAGCTAAAGCGAATCGGCTTAACGCAGTCTCCTCAGGGGCTGCGGATTTCTGCGACTCCAACATCCAGATCCAGCCTGCTGAAACTGCGAGCAACAGCAGCACCAGTAAAGCCAATACAGGGACAAACTTTCCTTCACTGGTTTTCTCAGCCATTCATTCTCTCCAGCGGCCTGATAGGCAAGCCGCTATCTATCACTTGTCAGCTATTGCTCACCGGCATGCTGAAAATCTTGTGTCGCCAATAATGTCGACATACTGAACACGGGCCAAAAATCATTGTTTCTGGCAAATGCACCTGAAAGGTAGGCCTCACAGCCAATAGCCATCTGCGGTATATCAACAGAAAACTCGCTATTTAAAAACCGCCGGAATCCGTAAACTTCATCAACCAAAACACCAACCGGAAATTCACGACTATTAAGAACAAGCACACGGGCTGCACGCGACTCTTTAGTAATGCCCCCGCCAAGGTACTGACGTAAATCAACTACTGGTAACAAATGCCCACGAAGATTAGCTAGACCCCTCACCCAGGGCTTGGCGCCGGGAACGCGCGACATACTATCGGGCAGCATCATGACTTCACGAATATCGTCACGAATAACGAGCATGGTTTCTTCACCCAGCTTAAAACCAATACCAACCCACTCCGATGATTCGCCACCATCGGCACTGCCAACCTGAACCAATTCAAGACAACGACGCTCAATCGCCAGAAGCAAATCAAATGGTCTATCCGCAAGAGCACGAAGATCTATTTCTGCAGGAGCGCTCATGCTGGCAATTGCGCCCCTACTGCTTCAGCCAGAGCATCGGCTTTTACCGGCTTAACCAGATACTCAACGGCACCCTGGCGCAAGGCCCAAATTTTGTCGGTTTCCTGATTTTTGGTACTGATAATAATGACTGGGATACACGCAGTATCGGGGTTCTTCTGCAATTTGCGAGTGGCCTGAAAGCCATTCATGCCGGGCATTACTACGTCCATGATGATGAGATCAGGCTTTCTATCACGGGCTATAGAAACAGCCTCTTCGCCATCATTGGCCGTTATCGTCTCATAGCCCCTCTGCTTAAGCACCTGCGAATAAACATGCTGCTCAACCGGAGAATCATCAACAACTAGTATTAGAGCCATCGCTTAACTCACCCTGAAACCTGAGTAGTAATAGCCCCTAAGAGCTCATCACGAGTAAACGGTTTGGTTAGGTACTGTTCCGAGCCCACGATGCGTCCACGCGCACGGTCAAACAAGCCGTCTTTACTGGACAACATAATGACAGGCGTATCTTTAAAGTTACGATTGTGTTTAATCAATGAGCAGGTCTGATAGCCATCAAGACGCGGCATCATTATGTCTACAAAAATCAGGTCAGGCTTGTGGTCAGCAATTTTCGACAAGGCATCAAAGCCATCGACAGCCGTAAACACTGTGCATCCTTCCTTGGACAACAAAGTTTCTGCAGTTCTGCGAATCGTTTTACTGTCATCTATGACAAGAATTTTCAGACCATTGAGATCCGGACCGGGGCTATCGCTCACAGACATCTCCCTGCACTAAGCAAAAATTATTAGGCAAAAAATTAGTTCCCAAGCTGAGTTTTAACATAATGGTAACAACGCTGCCACGAGCAGTTGCGATCGCATCTGCCGATGATGACCGTCGCAGCCTCTCAACAATACCTGCGCGGGCACTCACAAAACGAATGGAAGCAAAAGTTCGGGAACAGGCTGTTGCAGTAACCCGCCGGAAAGCCTTTATTAAGAACTGTACCGATGATACTCGGCAACCACTCATATTTCACCAGAAACACCGTCCGTTATGGCATCATTTCAAGGTTCCAGTTTACCCAGCCCGGAGACCCAAATGAGTGAACTTCATCTCGGTATTGTGATGGACCCGATCGATAGCATTACGCCAGCCAAAGACAGCTCACTGGCCATGCTACTAGAGGCGCAGCAAAGGGGCTGGAAAATCAGCTACTTCGAGCTTGATGACCTCCGTATCAGCAATGGCGAAGCGCGCGGATCGGCACGCTCGCTGAGCGTAAAAGACAATAATAATCAATGGTTTAAAATGGGTCCTGCCCATGACATAGCGCTATCCGAACTGGATGTGCTGCTTATGCGAAAAGCCCCGCCGTTCGACATGGAATACATCTATGCCACTTATATTCTGGAGCGCGCAGAGGCGGAAGGCGTACTGATCGTCAACAAACCACAGAGCCTGCGCGACATGAATGAGAAAGCATTCACCGCGTGGTTTCCCCAATGCTGCCCGGACACCCTCATCACTCGTTCTATGAACGATATGCGCAAATTCCTGCAGGAACATGGTCGGGCGGTAGTAAAACCCCTGCATGGCATGGGCGGACAATCCATTTTTGTAATCCGGGAAGGTGACCTGAATGCCAATGTGATTTTCGAGACACTGACAGACTATGGGAGTCGTTACGCGATCTGTCAGGGGTATATCCCAGAAATTACGGACGGGGATAAACGCATCATTCTGGTTGGTGGGGTACCTGTCGCGAAGGTTGTTGCGCGAGTGCCTTCCGCCGACGACAACCGCGGAAACCTAGTTGCTGGGGCCAAACCCGATATCCGGCCATTAACCGATCGGGACCACTGGATATGCCAGCAAGTGGGGCCCGTGTTGCGTGAGCGCGGCATTATATTTGCCGGCATCGATGTTATCGGTGATTACCTGACTGAGGTCAACGTCACTAGCCCTACCGGCATTCGAGAACTCAAGAAGTATGGCGATATTGACGTTGCCGCAACACTAATAGCTCATCTCGAAGATCTATTAAAGCAGCGTGGCGCGAACTAACGCCTTGATAAAAAAGGCCTAAAGGAACTGATTATTAAGGCAATAAACTGATCATGAGGACCTGATGAACGCTCATCAAGCAGCCGCTGATGCTCTGCCGCCGGCAAGGGCTAACAGCAAAGCCGGCTCCGATTACTTGGCGGCAACCTTGCTTCTTGCCGCGCTGTTCCATGGCGTCCTGATCATGGGGGTATCCTTTACTGCGGGTGACCCGCCAAGCGATACCGACGATTCAACGTCTCTCGAAGTTGTCATCGTCGCCGGCGACTACCGACAACAACTTGCGCCCGCCGATGCTGAACTGCTAGCAGAACGCAGCTTACTGGGCATCGGCAACACTAATGATGACGTGCCCGTCAGCATTGCTTATGGTGAGACCGGCGATACATCGAGGGCCGGACAAGCTCGCGACGGGGCTGAAACAGCACCGGACCCGCTTCGGCAAAAAGATGACCAAAACATGCTGCTGTTCGCCGATCGCGGCGATGCGGCGAAACTTAGCGAAACCGAACCCGACCCACAAACATTAGAACAATTACGCAAAGGCTTAAGCGGCGATAGCAACCCCACCGAGATTATTGCCGACCCCAGCGAAAAAACGCTCATACGCAGTAATAACCCGCGAGAGCTACTTATTAGTGCAAACACCCGCGAGTCGCGCATTGCAACCTATATGGAAGGCTGGAAACGCAAGATCGAACGGGTTGGTACCTTGAACTTTCCTGACAACAGCGGCGCCATCCGCAATCCAGTGCTGGAAGTTGCTGTCGCTGCCAATGGCGAGATTGCCGACGTTATTTTGTTGCGCTCTTCCGGCCAAAAAAAGCTTGACCAGGCTGCTGTCAGTATCCTCCGCATGGCAGCGCCATTTGACCCATTTCCCCAGCACCTCAGCCGCGACTTCGATGTGCTGCGATTCTCCTACGAGTGGTATTTCGCCGGTGACATGCCGGGCGCCAAGCTGTCTGTTAGCGAGTAAGACTATTTTACGGTGGCGTGCGACAATGAGCCCATGAATACGGGTCACAATCTTCGCGGACACTTGCTGATCGCCATGCCTGGGCT
>JABIQA010000191.1 GCA_018699155.1 Chromatiales bacterium | reverse complement strand
GTGAATAACCTGGTCCAGCGGCAGTAAGCCGGTGGTGCCCTGATACCAGTGCTCGGTAAGGCGGCGCCGGTGGCGAAAAAAATTACCGCGTTTCATGGCGTCGCCATCGGTGCAGTAAATGCCAAACATAAACTCACGCCAACCAATCAGTTGGCGGATGAAACCTTCGACACTGTTAATTGGCGTCTGCTTTTTGTCAGCAAAGCTTAACGCCTGTTTTACAACGTCTTCTGGTGTGAGCAAACCAATATTGAGCAGTGGCGACAGCACACTGTGAAACACGTAATCCGAACGCGAGGTGAGGGCGTCCTCAAAACTGCCGAAACAACTGAAGCGCTGCTGCAGAAAATCCTGCAGCCATTGCTGTGCTTCTACATGGGTGGTGGGTAAGTCGAAGTTGTTGGCTTCACCGGGGTGCTCTGCAAAGTGTTTTTCCACCAGTTGTTTAACGTCTTTAAGATGCCGGTTGCTGTTAAAGCTCGGCACAGAAGGCGCGTTAACGTCGGCTGGCAACGCTTTACGGTTGTCGTTATCAAACGACCACTTACCGCCCACCGGCTTGTCGTCGGGGGTCATCAGCAGCTTAAGCCGCCGCCGTTGCCAGCGATAAAAATTAACCATGCGCGGGGCACGCTGTTGTTCCCGCCAGCTTCTAAACTCGTCACGCGATGTCATAAACATCGGCGAGGGGAGCACCTCACAAGCTAGTTTGCGGCTCTTGGCGAAGTGGGCCATGCGCCGCGCCATGCTTTTATCTTGCATGTCAAAATGCAGCAAGGTGGCCTGTTTGTGCCCGGCGATGCAGCGATCCAGTTTGTCGGTAATAGAGAGGGTTTTTGGGTTGTCGTCCAGCCGCTCGTAGTGAACTGTGTAACCCTGTTTTCTGAGCTGATCAGCGTAGGCACGCATTGCTGCAAGGATCAGCACCAGTTTGTGTTTATGGTGCCTTAGGTAAGTGCAGGCGGCGTAATCCTCGGTCATAAAGATAAGGGCGTCTTTATGGGGTTCGACAACGTCCAATGGGAATAACTGGTTGCCCGCGATGAACAGAATCTTTTGTTGAGTGCTCATAACCAATAATTCGTTATAAGCCCTTGCTTGGATGCAAAAAAAGCGCGTTTAGCGGAAAGGCCTACGGCTCAGAGTCTGGTGCGCAAGTTGAAAGTGATAAGTAGTGGTAGGACCGCCCAGATTCGAACTGGGGACCTCTGCCATGTCAAGGCAACGCTCTAACCAACTGAGCTACGATCCTATACTTATCTGTGTGTTGTCAGACCCTGTGTTTAGCGCGATAGACACGGGCTCTAAGGGCGGCTACTTTACGCAAAGCGTGGTGCCGAGGCAAGCGCGGGGCGGTGATCTGCCTCAAGCTGTGGCACACTTAAACGCATGTCATCCCATAGCAATAAGCCGCACGTGACGCCACCCGCTGAGGCCGCCGCGGGTCTGGCCGCTGTTAAAGAGGTGCTCAAGCAGTCGGTGACCAAGCCTGGCTTGGCCAGAGCTGTGGTGGCGCTCACCAATACCAACCAACCGGATGGCTTTGATTGCCCGGGTTGTGCCTGGCCCGATTCAGCCTCTAAGAAGCATGTCGATTTCTGCGAGAACGGCGCAAAGGCCATTGCCGATGAGGCCACGCGCAAGCGTGCCGATGCCACCTTCTTTAAGCACTCACCAATATCAGCCTTAGCGGGTCGCACGGGCCAGTGGCTGAATGATCAGGGGCGCATTACCGAGCCGCTGGTTAAGCGCAACGATTCCGATCGTTACGAAGCGATTAGTTGGGATGACGCATTCGAGCTTATCGGGCAGGAATTAAACGCGCTTGATAATCCAGATCAGGCCGCGTTTTACACCTCGGGCCGCACCAGTAACGAGGGCGCTTTTTTATACCAGTTGTTTGTGCGGCAATTTGGCACCAACAACTTTCCCGATTGCTCCAACCTGTGCCATGAATCCAGCGGCCGGGGGATGACGGAGTCGATTGGCACGGGCAAAGGCACCGTGCACCTTGAAGACTTTGTTCTGGCGGACGCTATTTTTATTTTGGGGCAAAACCCCGGCTCTAATCACCCCCGCATGCTGGCAACCTTGCAGGAGGCGAAGCGGGCGGGTGCCACCATTGTTACCGTAAATCCGTTGGATGAGGCGGGCCTGAAAAGGTTTAAAAACCCCCAGGAAGTCAGTGGTTTATTGGGTAAAGGTACCAAACTTAGTGATCTGCATGTGCCGGTCAGGGTGAATGGCGATGTGGCCTTTCTCAAAGGGCTGTGCAAGGCCATGCTTGAGGCAGAGTTGGCGGTGCCTGGCAGCGCGTTAGACACTGAATTTATTAACACCTATACCGAGGGCTTTACCGAATTTGCTGCCGATATTGAACAGACCCCTTGGGCGTCCATTGAAAAGGCGAGCGGGGTCTCACGTGGGCTTATTGCAGAAGCCGCGGCAATCGCTATCAGTGCCGAGAACACCATCTGCTGCTGGGCGATGGGTTTAACCCAACACAAAAACGCCGTTGCCAATATTCAAGAGGTGCTGAACTTTTTAATGCTGCGCGGGAATCTGGGTAAGCCGGGTGCCGGTGCGTGCCCGGTGCGGGGCCACAGCAATGTGCAGGGCGATCGCACCATGGGTATTTGGGAGCGGCCGAATGCGGCATTGTTGGACGCACTCCAGGCCGAGTTTGCCTTTGACCCGCCGCGGGAACACGGCCTGGATGCCATCGACACCATCAATGCAATGCATGATGGCATGGTGAAAGTATTTATTGCCTTGGGCGGAAACTTCATGGCGGCAACACCCGATTGGCCTTACACAACAAAGGCGCTGGAGAGTTGCCGCTTAACGGTGCAGATCTCCACCAAGCTGAATCGCTCTCACACTGTGACCGGCGAGCAGGCCCTAATATTGCCCGCGCTGGGCCGCACCGAAATCGACGAGCAACGTGGCGAACTGCAGTTTGTCACGGTCGAGAACTCGATGGGCGTGGTGTCGCGCTCCGAAGGCAAGCTCAAACCCATTAGTGATGAGATGCGCAGTGAGTTGAGCATTATTGCCGGAATGGCAGAGGCCACCCTGGCTGATTCCGGTGCTGTTAAATGGTCTGATCTGGGTTCTCGCTACGATCACGTGCGCGATCACATCAGTCGGGTGATTCCTGGCTTTAACAATTTTAATCGCCGTATCAGAGAGGCGCCGCGTCTGGTGCTGCCCCATGCTGTTCGTGATGAGCGCGTTTTTAATACGCCGAGCGGCAAGGCGCTGTTCACCGTGCATAATTTTGATCTGCCGGACTTTCCTGAAGGGCACTATTTGATGATGACGATCCGCAGTCACGATCAATTCAACACCACCGTTTACAGCCAGAACGATCGCTACAGGGGCATTGCCGGTAGCCGGATGGTGGTGTTTATGGCGCCTGCGGATATTAAGGCGGCGGGTTTTACCGACGGGCAGTTGCTTGATATTTCAAGCCATCACAAGGGCAAGACTCGAATGATGGAGGGCTTCCGTTTAGTGCCCTATGCAATCCCGCGTGGCTGTGTTGCCACCTACTACCCAGAATCGAACCCACTGATCCCACTGGATCATGTTGCCGATATCAGTAACACGCCAGCCTACAAGTCGGTTGAGGTGAGCCTTAAAGCGGCTTCTTAGGCCCTGCTTGTATAGAGATGAATTGCCCCTGGCTATCACACCAGCGGGTGCCGCGATGCTACAATCCCGCCCGAATTAGCCCATCCAGTTACTCTATAATTAGCCTATAAAAGCGGAATTGAGCGGTCATGCCCATTATTACCCTGCCTGACGGCAGCAAACGAGAATTTGATCAGGCGGTATCTGTGGCCGACGTTGCCCTGGATATTGGTCCCGGGCTTGCTAAGGCCGCACTGGCCGGCAAGATCGACGGCGAGTTGGTCGATACCTCTTACTTAATTACCGCTGACAGCAACCTCGCCATTGTCACCAACCGTGATGATGAAGGGCTGGAAGTCATTCGCCATTCGGCCGCGCATTTACTGGCCAACGCCGTTAAAGAGCTGTTCCCCAAGGCTCAGGTCACCATTGGTCCGGTTATCGAAGACGGTTTCTTTTACGATTTTTCTTTCGAGCGCGCGTTTACCCCTGAAGATCTAACCGCCATCGAAAAGAAAATGTCTGAACTTGTTAAGGCCGATTTAAAAGTGCAGCGCAAAGTGCTATCGCGTGATGAAGCCATTAGCTATTTTCGTGATCAGGGCGAAGCCTACAAAGCCGAGATTATCGAAGGCATTCCCGAGACCGATGAGATCGGTTTGTACCAGCAGGGCGATTGGGCCGATTTATGCCGCGGCCCGCACGTGCCGTCAACCGGCCACCTCAAATCATTTAAGTTGATGAAAGTGGCCGGCGCTTATTGGCGTGGTGATTCCAACAACGAAATGTTGCAGCGAATTTACGGCACAGCCTGGGGCGACAAGAAGGCCCTTAAAGCCTACCTGTATCGTCTTGAAGAAGCGGAGAAGCGTGACCATCGTAAGTTTGGTAAGTCGCTTGATCTGTTTCACTTTCAGGAAGAAGCGCCGGGCATGGTGTTTTGGCACGCTGACGGTTGGACGCTCAACCGTACGGTGCGAAATTACATTCGCGAACGCCTTGCCGAAAACAACTATCAGGAGATTAATACCCCGCAGATTGTGGACAGGTCCCTGTGGGAGAAGTCAGGCCACTGGGACAAATACCGCGAAAACATGTTTACGGTTGGCGACGAAGAAAATCGCGTCTACGCGGTTAAGCCCATGAACTGCCCTTGTCATGTGCAGGTGTACAACCGCAAGTTGCACAGTTATCGCGATTTGCCGTTGCGTTTGTCTGAGTTCGGCTCGTGTCATCGCAACGAAGCCAGCGGTACTTTGCATGGATTAATGCGGGTGCGGGGTTTTGTTCAGGACGACGCTCATATTTTCTGCACCGAAGACCAAATCCAGGAAGAAGTTTCTAATTTCATCGATCTGGTTTTTAGTGTGTACAAAGATTTTGGGTTTACCGAAGTGGTGACCAAGCTTTCCACACGCCCTGAGAAGCGAGTGGGGGAAGAGGCACTTTGGGATAAAGCCGAGGCTGGTTTAAAGAATGCGCTTGAAAGTAAGGGCATGGAGTGGACGTTAAATGAGGGCGACGGGGCATTTTATGGCCCTAAAATCGACTTTGATTTGCGCGATAGCATCGGTCGTGTGTGGCAATTGGGCACAGTTCAGCTCGATTTCTCGATGCCAGAGCGATTAGAGGCCACTTATATTGGTGAAGATGGCAGCCGTCATACACCCGTGATGTTGCATCGGGCGATACTTGGTTCTATCGAGCGTTTTATCGGAATTTTGCTTGAACATCATGCAGGTAGCCTGCCTACCTGGTTGGCTCCGGTGCAGGTGGTGGTGCTGAATATCACTGATAATCAGGCAGACTATGTCCAGAAAGTTCGGGATTCCCTTATAAAACAGGGATTTCGAGTTGAAATGGACTTGAGAAACGAAAAAATCGGCTTTAAAATTCGCGAGCACACAATAAAGCGCGTCCCGTACCTGCTTGTGGTGGGTGACAGGGAAAGCGAAAATAACGAAGTGGCCGTACGCACGCGAAGCGGGCAAGACCTTGGAAGCATGCCAATTGAAACATTGGTAGCCGGGCTTGACACCGAAATAGCGAGCCGCGGCCGCTCTACTTTGGAGGATTAACAGATAGCTGCTAAAAAACGCATTAAGCGTAATAACGAGATCGAATCCAGTAGGGTTCGCGTCATTGATGATGAGGGTGAACAGGTCGGCATAATGATGCTGGATGACGCCGTAAATCTCGCCAAAGAGAAGGGTCTGGATTTGGTTGAAGTATCACCGAAACTTGATCCTCCGGTTTGCAGAGTTCTGGATTTTGGTAAGTTCCTGTTCGAGCAGAGCAAGAAGAACCAATCCTCCAAAAAGAAGCAAAAACAGGTTCAGGTGAAGGAAGTTAAATTCCGTCCCGGTACCGATAATAATGATTATCAGGTGAAGCTGCGTAATTTGACTCGCTTTCTTGAAGGCGGTGATAAAGCAAAGGTTACTTTGCGTTATCGCGGTCGTGAAATGGCCCATCAGGAACTTGGTGTGCAGCTGTTGAAACGGGTAGAAAAAGATCTCAGTGAGTTGGCAGTGGTCGAACAGTTTCCAAAAATGGAAGGCCGTCAGCTTGTTATGGTGATGTCACCAAGAAAGAATTAGGGCTGCAGTAAGAGCCTTATAAAAAGGACCTGTAACTCCGCCATTAGCAATTTAGGTGGCAGTGTTACAGGAATATAAAAGTGGGTTTCGTCTGGTTTTTATAAAATCCGACGGCCCCGCCTGCAGTTCAGCCCTTGAGTCATCATAAGATGGCGGGGTTCGGGTCAGGCCAATTGGAGTTAGTAATGCCAAAATTGAAAACCAATCGCGGTGCGGCTAAGCGTTTCAGTCGCACAAAAGGCGGTTTTAAACGTGGCCAGTCTCATCTTCGTCACATCCTTACCAAGAAGACTTCCAAACGGAAACGTCAATTGGGTAAAGCTGCACATATTGCCGAATGCGATGTTAAAAGCATTAAGCAATTATTGCCTCACGCATAAGGAAACGAAGAGATGGCAAGAGTAAAAAGAGGTGTGACGGCTAAGGCACGTCATCGTAAGATTTTAGGCAAAGCGAAAGGCTATTATGGCGCTCGTCGTAAAGTTTATCGTGTAGCTAAACAGGCAGTTATTAAAGCCGGTCAGTATGCATACCGTGATCGTCGTCAGCGCAAACGTCAGTTTCGTGCGTTGTGGATTGCCCGTATTAATGCAGCAGCCCGTTTGAATGGCTTGTCGTACAGCCGTTTTATTAATGGTTTGAATATCGCTAACATTGAAGTGGACCGTAAGGTTCTCGCTGATATTGCGGTATTTGATGCGGCTGCGTTTACTGCAGTTGCTGAGCAGGCCAAAGCGGCACTGGCGAGCAAGTAGTAAGTAAAGTATTTGCAGGTCTGTAAACCGGGCCGGTTATTCGGCCCGGTTTTTTTCTGACTGCCATGGGCAATGCCCTGTCAGCAGAATTACAGCCTGACTAAGAATTGAAATAGATCGCCACTTCCTTGTGGTAGGTCTGCGGTTAAACCCCCTCGGGGGCAGGGAGCTAAAAGGTCCATGGTTGATCTCGGTGAGCTGATTGAGCGTGCTGAGCAGGCTGTTGCTGCCAGCAACGACCTGGGCACTCTCGATGGTGTGCGGGTTGCTTTTCTGGGCAAAAAGGGCGAGCTCACAGCGCAGCTGAAACAATTGGGTGCGCTGCCGGCCGATGAGCGCCGTGAAGCCGGTGCAGCAATCAATACCGCAAAGCAGGCTGTGCAGGAAGCCATTGCACTTAGACGTAGCGCATTGGAAGAAGTCGCGTTGCAGGAGCAGCTCAAAGCGGATGCAGTTGATCTCAGCCTTGCCGGGCGTGGTCACACTCCGGGCAATTTGCATCCGGTTACCCGTACCCGTCAGCGTATCGAAGAAATTTTTCGCGGAGCCGGCTTTTCTGTG
>JABIQA010000125.1 GCA_018699155.1 Chromatiales bacterium | reverse complement strand
GGCTGTTGCGGAGATGGAGCGGCGTTATCAGCTGATGGCGACGATGAAAGTGCGCAATATCAGTGGTTACAATCGCAAGGTCCGCGATGCCAAGAAAGCCGGCGAGCCATTGTTGGACCCTCTATTTAAACCGAATGAAACCTACGCCAACAACGAGCCACAGCCGCTTGACGAGTTGCCGCAGATCGTTGTGGTGATCGATGAGCTCGCCGACATGATGATGATTGTGGGCAAGAAAGTTGAAGAACTTATTGCTCGTCTGGCACAGAAAGCACGTGCTGCAGGTATTCATATGATGATTGCCACTCAGCGACCTTCGGTAGATGTCATTACTGGGCTGATTAAGGCGAATATTCCTTGTCGTATTGCATTCCAGGTTTCTGCTCGTGTCGATTCACGCACCATTCTCGATCAGGGTGGCGCAGAGAGCTTGTTGGGGCATGGCGACATGCTATTTCTGCCCTCAGGTATACCTGCGCCGATACGTGTGCATGGTGCCTATGTTGCCGACGAAGAAGTGATTGCTGTAACCGAGTATCTGAAAGCCGCCGGCGCACCGGTGTATATCGAGGAAGTTACTACAGGTCCGTCGACACCCTTGGCCGGTATTTCGGGTGAGCCTACCGACGGTGATGATGAGTCTGACCCCTTGTACGATCAGGCAGTGCGCATTGTTACTGAAACACGTAAAGCTTCTATCTCGGGCGTGCAACGCCGATTAAAAATAGGTTACAACCGTGCCGCACGGCTGGTTGAAACCATGGAAGCCGCCGGCATTGTCGGCGAGTTGCAATCAAACGGTCAGCGCGAAGTTATTGCGCCACCTCCACCTGATATCGACTAATGATTAGCAGTAATTTTTGGCGTTGTATTTTTTGCAGTTTGGCTCTTCTCGCGATGCCTGTGCAGGCAGAAACTGGGCGCGAAATGCTCGAGCATTTCGTTACTTCTACCGATGCATGGCAAGCTGATTTTGAGCAGGACGTTTACAACGATCAGGAACAGCTCATCGAAAAGGCGAGCGGCAGCTTTAGCTTGCTGCGCCCCGGTCGTTTTCGTTGGGAATACATCATGCCCTGGGAGCAAAGTATTGTTGCCGATGGCAATCGTATCTGGCTGTACGACGCCGATCTTGAGCAGGTGACTGTGCGGAGTATGATTGGTGGCCTGAGTCAAACACCTGCCGCACTGCTTGCCGGCGATCTGTCTGCCTTGGAAGGAGTTAATGTGCTTGCCATTGCAGCGGGCGATGGTGTTACCCGATTGGAGCTGAGTGGTGTCGATACCAGCAGCGATTTTGAAGGCGTGGCATTGTTGTTTAGTGATGCTGCACCTATTGGCTTAGAGCTTCGCGACAGGCTGGGTCAGACCACCCGTATCCGTTTTTATTCCGCTCGCAGTAATCCAGCCCTGACGCCCAGCGATTTTGAACTGCAGGTGCCGGACACTGTCGATGTGATCGATGAGTCGGGGCTGTAAGCGCCTCGTTATGGGCAGAAATATTTCTAATGAAACTCACTTGGTTATGGTGGTCTCTTGGTGCGTTGCTGCTGATTGCAGTGCTGTTTATTTGCTTAACTCCTTTGGGTGTTCCGGCAGCTGTTCTGGGCTATAACGACAAGCTTATGCACGCCCTCACTTTTGTACTGCTCACCGTGTGGTTTGGCGGCTTACAACGGGATCAGTCGTTACGCGCCCGAGTTATTTTGCTGGCTGCTCTATGTACCTATGGCGTACTAATTGAAATTCTGCAATCACAGACAGCTTACCGCAGTGCCGAATTGGCTGATTTGTTGGCTGATTTATTGGGTATCGTGGTGGGCCTAGGTCTTCTGAGGGCTGGGTTTGATAGCTGGCCCGCATGGGTGGAACGATACGTTCTGCGAAGGCGTTACAAGTGACCGGTGACCTGTTTAAAGCAGAACAGAGTGGCTGGCGTCCGCTGGCTGATCGTATGCGGCCGCGAAATCTTGCCGAGGTATCCGGACAGCAGCATTTGCTGGCGGAGGGCAAACCATTGGCACGGATGCTGTCGGGCGAAACCTTGCATTCAGCGATCTTCTGGGGCCCTCCTGGGGTCGGCAAAACAACTCTCGCGCGTTTGATTTCCGACGTATCGGGCGCGGAGTTTATCGGGCTTTCTGCCGTTATGGCCGGAGTTAAAGATATTCGTGCGGCAGTCGAGCAGGCTGGCTCGGGGATGCGCCCTAATGGCGCCACCGTATTGTTTCTTGATGAGGTGCATCGCTTTAATAAGTCTCAGCAGGATGCCTTTTTGCCTTGGGTGGAAGACGGCACCTTAATCTTTGTTGGTGCGACCACCGAGAACCCATCATTCGCGTTAAACAATGCGTTGTTATCGCGGGCGCAGACCTACGTACTTAAGTCTTTGCAGTCGGAAGACTTGCTGCAGCTGCTGCGACGTGCGCTTACGGACAGTGAGCGCGGATTAGGAGAGCTTTCTGTCGCTGCCAGCGATGCCGCTTTGTTGAAAATTGCTAAAGCAGCCGACGGCGATGGCCGACGGGCGCTAAATCTATTAGAGCTTGGCGCGGATCTGGCTATAGCTGCCAATGAAACTGCACCCGAACTAAATGATGCAGTATTGGCGGAATCGCTTACCGATACCTTGCGACGTTTTGACCGCGGCGGTGATGTATTTTACGACCAAATCTCAGCTTTGCACAAAGCGGTTCGTGGGTCCGATCCCGATGCTTCATTGTATTGGTTTGCACGCATGATCGACGGAGGTTGCGACCCTTTGTATATTTCAAGGCGTGTTATTCGTATGGCCTCAGAAGACATCGGCAACGCTGACCCTCGGGCGATGCAGATTGCCCTCGATGCCTGGGAATCGGTCGAGCGGTTGGGGCAACCAGAGGGCGAGCTTATGCTGGCGCAGGCTATTGTATTTATGGCCTGTGCGGCCAAGAGTAATGCAGTGTATATGGCGTGGAAGGAAGCTCTGAGTGATGCCCGTAGGCTCGGCAGTCTGGATGTGCCGAACCATCTTCGCAGCGCACCGACCAAACTCATGAAGGAACAGGGTTATGGCGCAGGTTATCGTTATGCTCATGACGAGTCTGACGCCTTCGCAGTGGGCGAAAGTTACTTTCCTGAAGGCATGACTCCTCGGCATTACTATCAGCCGGTGAATCGCGGCTTGGAAATTCAGATCAGCGAAAAACTCACGCGCTTGCGCGAGCTTAACCGGCAAGCGGTTCCAAGAAAGCCGGAAACCGACAGTTAAGCTGTGTAAAATATCCGTCACAACCACTCCGTAATTTCGCACATGTTGTGCGGCACCAGCCACGGGGATGGATTTCGTTCACCTGCTGTAGTGCATATCTCGCAACGGCAATAGATGAAGACCTTTACGATGTTAGATCAACGTTTGCTTCGCAATGATTTAGATGCCGTGGTCAGTAATCTGGCGCGCCGTGGGTTTAGCTTTGACTCAGTGCGGCTTGCCGAACTTGAAGAGCAGCGAAAAACTCTGCAGGTTCAGGTTGAGAATCTTCGTAACGAACGCAATACGAAGTCAAAATCAATTGGTCAGGCCAAGGCTAAGGGTGAAGATATTCAGCCCCTGTTGGAGACTGTGGCGAGTCTGGGCGCAGATCTTGATGCCGCCGATGCCGCGCTTAAAAAACTGCAGGCTGAGCTGGATAAAATTAAGTTAGGGCTACCGAATCTATTGCACGAGTCGGTGCCTGATGGCGCAGATGAAGACGCGAACTTTGAATTGCGTAAGTGGGGTGATATTCCGCAGTTTTCATTTGACCCTAAAGACCACGTCGATGTGGGTGAGAACTTAGGGCTGCTTGATGCGGCCACCGGCAGTAAGATTTCGGGTTCCCGTTTCACTGTTATGTATGGCTCGCTTGCCCGTCTGCATCGTGCATTGATTCAATTTATGCTCGATATTCATGTGCAGCAGCATGGTTACGAAGAAGTCTACGTGCCATATCTGGTTAACTCGACTTCATTGCTTGGCACTGGACAGCTGCCGAAGTTTAAAGATGATCTGTTTGAAGCCGCCGGTGAGCATGACCTTTATTTAATTCCCACTGCCGAAGTTCCAGTGACCAATATTGCGCGCGATGAGATTCTGGATGCTGCGCTATTGCCACTGCGGCGCGCTGCCCATACGCCGTGCTTCCGTTCAGAAGCCGGCTCTTACGGCCGTGATACCCGCGGTATGATCCGCCAGCATCAGTTTGAGAAGGTGGAGTTGGTGCAGTTGGTGAAGCCGGAAAACTCTTACGCCGCACTAGAAGAACTAACAGGCCATGCTGAAAAGATTTTGCAGCTGCTTAAATTGCCTTATCGGGTTATGGTTCTGTGTGCCGGAGATATTGGTTTTGGCGCTGCTAAAACCTATGACCTGGAAGTGTGGTTGCCGGGGCAGGGCAAGTATCGTGAGATTTCCTCCTGCAGTAACTGCGAAGGCTTTCAGGCACGACGAATGCAGGCGCGTTGGCGAAACCCTGAAACCGGCAAGCCGGAACTGCTGCACACATTAAATGGCTCGGGTGTTGCCGCAGGACGCGCTTTGGTTGCCGTGTTGGAAAACTACCAGCAGGAGGACGGTAGCGTGCTGGTGCCTGAAGTATTGCAGCCCTATATGAATGGTGCGACTAAGCTGAGTTAAGCCTGGCTTATAACTGCAGTCTTGCGAAAAACCGACTAAATGTGGCGTGTTTACCCTCGTCATCGCAAAACCAGCAAGACTCTATCTAGTTGTCGCCATCACCATTTGCATTGCCACTGTCATCGGCCAAGGGCGCATCATCCGGGCTCTTTGGTTTTCGTTCATCGCTTAGCGCGGATGGCATGTCGGTATGTTTGATATTGATATCACGTTGCGGAAACGGAATCGATATACCACTTTCACGGAAGCGTCGGTCTATCTCAAAATTTAGTGCGCTGGTCACGTCAAACCGCCGCGGAATTCG
>JABIQA010000023.1 GCA_018699155.1 Chromatiales bacterium | reverse complement strand
TGTGCTTAATAAATGGCTTTGCCATGGCATCCTCATACAGTTGGTTATGTGTAACTGGAGCGAGACTATGTCAGAAACCCAGCATCCCTGTCAAAGCCAGTTTTTGCCTCGCTCGACAATTTTACACAGTGCAAAATAATGCAAGGCTCGAGATAAGCTCAACCAGCCCAATTAGAGGCTTACTTACGCAGCCAGCCAACCAGTGGCGCAACCCAGTTTTCCGGCTGCTCATCCAGAATATCGAAGGTGCCACCCTCAATCTGTAAGTAGTCAAAACCGGGGTTTTGCTCCTTAGCCCGCTCAGCCAGATGATGAATAGAGTCACCGGTATTGCTGTAGATTAGGCAGGGCAGGCTCAGTTTTTGCATAGCAAGCCCATGATCATAGGCCATTACCGCATCGTGGGCATACCAAACATTGGGGCCAGCTGCCATGCCCTGCACAACATGCTTATGGATTGCATCAAGGTCGGTCCAACCCGGCTGGGCCGCCATACGGAAAGCCCACTGAGTAACCAGATGGCTGCCATCCTCTATAGGTTGCCATTCCTTTTCTGCTGCCAAATGGGCTTTAAAAAAAGCGCGTTCTTCCTCAGTTAATGGCAACGGGCCATTAAGAACCAACCGGCCAATGCGCTCCGGGAATTGCATTGCCGCATCCGTGGCCAGAATAGCCCCGGTGTGATGCCCAAGAACATCGGCCTTCGCTACGCCAACGGCATCTAACACCGATGGAATAATATGCGAATATTCTTCCATCGTCGGCACCTGCTCAGGCCCATCCGACATCCCGTAACCGGGCATATCTGCCGTAATCACCTGAAAGCCTTGCGCAGCAAGCAATGGCACCACCTTGTCGAACTGACACATATTAGTGGGCGACTGATGACACAGCACCAAAGGAGCTCCCGTCCCACAGGTGGCGTAATGAATCTGGCCAAACTTTCCGTCAGTGTATGCTCTTACCGGTTTCATTCAATTTCCTCTTGTGTGTTCTAGCGAGTGCGCGACGCTGCCCGCTACAATATTGAGACAACTATAACGTGTGGCATAGGTGCCCGCCATCAACTGTCACCACCGAACCGTTCATATAAGTCGAAGCATCAGATGCCAATAGCAATAGCGGCCCTGATAACTCATGCAACTCACCCGTGCGCCTGAGGGGAATTCGTTCCTGCATCGCACGACCTCCCGGTGTATCAAACAGGCCGTCGGTCATCTCGCTTGGAAAGTAACCGGGCGAAATCGCATTAGCCCTGACACCTGAATCACCCCACTCCAATGCCATTGCCTTGGTAAGCTGAACAACTGCTGCCTTAGAAGCCATATAGGGTCCTAAGCCAAACTTAGTACCCAGCGCCAATATCGACGCTATATTAATAATCGAAACTGATGATGACTCATGTTGTCGAGAGCGCCTGATCAATTCAGTCGACACCAGCCATGCGGCCTTCACATTAGTGTCAAAAATTGCATCCCAGTTAGCCTCATCCGAATCCAAAAGCGCTGAAAAGCCGCTAAAACCTGCGTTATTAACCAGAACATCGACGGGCCCGAACTGGGATTCAGCTGCATCAAAGGCAGCACTTATGTTGGATGCAGAGCGCACATCCAATGCCACGGCAAAGACCTCGCCCCCGGCAGCGGTAATTAATGATTCGGTCTTGGCAAGCTTCTCACTGCGTCTTGCCGCAATCACGACTCTTGCGCCCGCATGCGCCAAAACCTGAGCAAAATGTTGCCCCAACCCTGTGCCAGCACCGGTCACAAGCGCAGTCTTACCATCCAGTCGAAACATGTCAGTCATTAGTATTTAGCCCGCGCAAGCCTGTGCGCTTCAGTTTTGTAAGCAGTATGCTACCTGATAGCTCATGAAGAAATGATCAGAACTTGTCGCAAGTATGGCAACCACCCGCCGGAATTGGAATAATCACTGCCATTGGCCTAGCGTCGAAACATTGAACAAATACAAGGAAGCAACATGGACATCAAGAACAAAGTAATCGTCATCACCGGTGCCGCGCGCGGTCTGGGTGCTGCCATGGCAAAGAGACTGGCGGGCAAGGGTGCCAAACTGGCTCTAATCGACCTAGACCAAAGCAGTGTCGATGAAACAGCGAATGCCTGTATCGCAGAAGGTGCTGCAGAGGCGAAAGGTTACGCAATTAATGTTAGCGATGAAACACAGGTTGAGGGGCTGTTTGCTCAGGTTGCAGCAGATATGGGAGGCCTGGATGGCTTAGTTAACAACGCCGGAATAACCCGGGATGCGCTGATGATCAAGCACAAAGACGGCGAACTGGTTGCAAAAATGTCGCTGCAGCAGTGGCAGCAAGTTATCGACGTTAACCTCACCGGCGTGTTTCTTTGTGGTCGCGAAGCGGCCTTAAAAATGATTGAGCTGGAAAGCAAAGGCTGCATCATTAATATTTCCAGCATCTCCCGCTCGGGAAATATGGGGCAGACCAACTATTCGGCAGCGAAGGCCGGCGTTGAGGCTATGGCGGTTGTTTGGTCAAAAGAGCTTTCCCGCTATGGCATTCGTGCTGCATCGATTGCGCCGGGCTTTGTAAACACCGAGATGGTCGCAGCAATGAAACCGGAAGCATTGGCGAAAATCGCCTCCGGCATCCCGCTTAAACGCATGGCAGAACCCGATGAACTGGCGCATGCCGTAGAGTTCATTCTCGAGAATGACTACTACAACGGTCGCTGCCTGGAACTGGATGGCGGGCTCAGGCTGTAATCAACTGATTTACAGGTAAATCACCAAAAAGCCAACCTGATATAAATCAGGTTGGCTTTTTTATGCGGAGATGTCCTCGGTCATTCAACGCCGGCCTGACAAGCGAAATCCGTTGGATCACAATCAGTGGCCCCCCTTCTTTCGAGACTTCTGCGTTGGGATTCTGTCAGCGTATAATTATCAACACAAGCAGCACCCTGCTCGGCTAGATTACCGGCCGCATTAACACAACGTTTGCGAGTGTTATAGATGCATCTAGTTCCATAACGCGTTGCCAAACAATAACGCTTAGCCCCCTTGTTGCCATACAGTCGGAAATTCTCCTGACAGTAACCGCCAGTATATGAAGCTGCCGAATTACACGCCTCGGCCGAGGCATAGGCGCAGCTCTCTTTCTGATCCACCTTCAGACAGAAATTCCCACCGCCCTGAGCCATAACCGATGGGGCACTCGGCAAAAGCAGGAACACAGACAAAAAAATTGTTAGCAACCGCAACATAAGAATAACCACTAATGCTTATAATCTGTTGGACAACAAAAACGTTATTGGTTCAATTATTGCACATGCCGGCGACAGGAAGCTGAACCTTTGACCAACTGCCAACAAAATATAACCATGGCTCTGAAGATAGACAAAAAAGCCCCGAAATTGCGGGGCTTTTTGTTAACTGAGCTCTATCGCTTGGGGGGGGTGCGGTAGAAATCAATCACAGGCCTGAGTGACCAGGCAGCATGAAAACGAACAAAATCATTCTTCAGGAGCAATGGTAAGTCGCATACCACAAAGATGGTCAGCCATTTTTACCTGACATGAGAGGCGCGATTCGCCTTGTTTGAAGCTTTCGGTTTCTTCCAGCAACTCCAACTCATCGTCCTGGGGGGCAGGAAGCTTAGCGGCCCAATCAGATTCAATATAGACATGGCAGGTTGCACAAGAGCACATTCCGCCACACAGGGCTTCAACGCCGGAATCCAATTCGCGCAGCGGCTCGTAAATACTCTCGCCTGGTTCTAAATCAAACTCATGCTGACCGCCGTCGCGATCGATTATAAACATTTTGGGCATGACAACTCCGTGCTCTGCTAAACAACTCAATAATCAAAAAAGGTCGCGAAATATACCACAGGTGTGGCATGCGGGCATCTGTATACTCAGCGATCCCCGGACACCCGGCCGCTGGCGCCAACTCACTGTATTCCTTAGTGCAGGCAAATCAAGCCGCGCCAGTATGGGCATCCCGATGTAAATCATAACTGTCGGCATCTTCAGCCATCTGCTCTACCTCAGCCAATAGAAGCCGCAACCTGCGCTGCGCAGTGATGACTTCCTCGCAGGCTTCGCAGGATGGGTTATCACAGGGCTGACGGGCAAACAACCAATATTGCACCGCTCCGGCCAACATACCGCTGGCAACATCCCATACATCAATCGAATCGTCGCCTCGGACCATCTGGTTACCCAGCTCTACAACCGCATCAGCGGCACGGTCATATGTTTGGTGAAGCGTATCTGACATCAACGGCAACCCTTCTGAGAAAAGGCTCACGGAGCCCGATATAAATTAAGCGCGCATCTTAGCACTACCAAACAAATGATAGGCGCTAACTTTACGATTTATATCGAGGGATATCGAAGATACCTAAAACAGACTAACTAGAACCAAATAATTACACCGGCAGTTGAAAGCTAGCTTGTCTATGAGCATTTCACTTGCACTAGAAGATGCTTGCCGAGATAAGAATATTGAGAATAAAAATGACTCTCAAGGCATGGGGATATAGACGGCTATTTTAACAGCTGTGAGGTAAGATCATTATTAGGGTATGGCAATTGGTCTACCGCCCACGCCATTGATCTCCCAGATTTAAATACTTGGTTTAAATCTATCTCTATATAATTCGTGCGGCTCGAATAATTCGCTATCTTCATGCGATTATTTTTGAGGTCCTTTAAGTTAACCCATTGCGTATAATCAGAGACAATCTCTTTGCCTGCAGTAGTTCTAGATACCCCTTTTGGTATGTCCACGTTATTAAGCAAATGCGCCATTAATTGCAAGGCATCACCGCTTTCATTAGGCTGATATGCGAAATAGCTTAGATAGGCTGCTCGCACAAAACGACTTGGTGGGGTGTAATCTGCTGATAACCCAATTAACCCTCCGCCCTGACCAATTTCCGTAACATTAGTCCCATTCACAACTAAGGAAGTTGTCGCGGTATCCGTTAGCGAAAGATAGTTGCGAACATTATTAATATGCCAGTCATACGTTGGAGCATTTGTCAGCACATTTGTGACGTTGTCGTGGATGACCATTTGGCCTTTAACAAACTCTACAATGATGCTGTCACCGCTGCGATCGGTCAAAACAAAATGCAACAATGGTGCTGTTGGCGAGCCCTTGACTTCACTGGGGTTGTACCAAACTTTATAGTTTGGCAACGCTGTTCTTAGTTCTCGTACAGTGCCAAACATGCCAAGAACCAAGCTCCCAAAGTTTATAATCGAGACATACTCATCGTCTTGAGGACTTACTTTTTGAAATTCAGTAAAGCCGGGTAAAAAATTCCCACTGAGACCTAGGCCGGCTTCATTTTGCCCCTCGAGAATCGCTGGAGATCCTATTATTACTGCTGGATAAATGCCGACAAATGCATACTTGCTGGGCAGTGTTTTTGATGGCAGGTTAAGAAAATCTGGGGCGCTAATTAATACAGGGCTGCCTTGTGGTTGAGACATTAGAGTCCATTTCATATCAACAGGCCATTCCATGGTGCGACCCGCGATAACTGTGCCGTCTTTAGCTTTTAGGTTAATCGCCGTGCAGGCGTTTGCTAGCGGAGAAAAAGTAATCGATATCGCCACGATGCTGCTTAGAAACTTTTTCATAAGATGCCCAATAATCAGTGCTTTAATCGTTATTAACCCTATCCCCATTTATACATCTGCGCCAATTTATTGCAACGATTGATTCCTTTGCTGCCGAGCTTCTGTAACTCTATGATGGGGATGGATTCTCGGGGATGAATGATTTATTCAGTTTTGAGCTTATTCCTAAGCCCCCGTCGCGATCTTGTCTCTGATTATTTCGTCTGCATTAGCGCCGGGTAAGTCCCAGCCAAGGTCAGACTAATCAGAACCTGATAATTACGCCGGCATTAGCCTGAGCCTGTATCAGTAAGTTCCCAGAAGTCCGAACCGCGCATGTTGCGCCATTACTGCCACCGCTGCAAAACCACGAATTATTGCTGCTGATAAAAGTGCCCAAAGCACGGGCCTCAAGCCTTATGCCAATCCGTTTGGTGGGAAAAAACTTATAACCGCCACCCAGCGTAAATGACACAAAATAGTCGTTGTCGGTAGCTTCGGGCTTTATTCGCATACCTCCGAGGGTTGCAACAAAAAATGGTCTTGCATGTTTACTGCCCTGTCCCAGATACGTTCCCCCTAGCTGCAGCGTGTCCAGCTTGACGCCAGGCCCGCCTTTAGCTAATTCAGTATCCTGATGATTATAGTAAAGCTCCCATTCTGTGGGCGCCTTCGAGGGCCAGTTCAATACAAAGCCATAGCTGCTCGATTCCCGCAGCCGATAGTTTGTTTCCTGCTCGGTATCTTCGCGCGCATCCACCTCGCCACCTATGGTGTAGCCAGCAAACGGGGTCAACTGAATGCCACTGTCGGTTCTCTGCTGAGCCATTGCTGGAGCTGCAACTGCAAACAAACACAGCATCATTAAACATCGAAACATCGGCAACTCCCAGCCACGCTTAAAAGCTAATTAGTCTGGACAAAAATACGTTCGAAATCATCGTGCATACTAGCGACAGTCCATCCCTCCTCATGAGCTGCCTGCAACGCAACCTCGGCGCCATCAGTGTAGCCATACTCACGTTCGTCATCATCATGGCTAAGCAATAGAACAAAGCCGTCATGCGAAGCGGTGTAAGCAAGCATCGCCAGGTCTCCATCAGAGTTACCAACCGCAAACACCGGAGGACGACCAATATGCAAATCAATATTCAAAGCTTTATTGGCTCCGACATTCATCGAAGCGTATTTTTTGCCACGGAGAATACTGGATGAATCGTCGGCAAACATATTGCTGCGGCTCGAACCAATAACCCGGTCTCGGGGAATGCCATACAACGGCTCAGAAAAACCACGGATAAAACCCATATCACCGCCAGAAACAATAAACACGCGGAACCTGTGCCCCTCCAGATACTCAAGCAACTCCAGCATTGGCTGGTACCGAAGGTCTGCATAGCGGGCATTAAACTCGGGGTGTAACGAACGGGTAGCAAAATCATGACTAAGAGCCATGTAGTCGGTAGTTGTCATGCCGCCGCTCACCGCTGCCGACAACTGGCGCGCAGCCGCATAATCTAAGCCATCGAGATACGCTGTATCATTCCCCAGGACCGCCTTAAAAGGCTGCTCCTCTCGCCATTCCGGATGATCTGCTGCCTGAGCACGGACTTGCTCATAAATCATTAAGAATTGAAAATACTCAGGGCGTTCTGCCCACAAGGTGCCATCATGATCAAACACCGCTATACGATCGACTACCGGGACAAAGTGCGGACTACCCTCGGTTGTAACCTCAGCCACAAAATCGATTATGGCCGACCTAGTTGCGCCTTCTACCCAAGAAGATAAAACCTGAGGCTTGCCATCGACACAGGCCGACAACAAAACATAAGTAATCAAAACCCCGACTAAGCGCATAAGTATTTAGCCAACTCATGGTGCTGCTGGCCTTCTTCAAACCGATCGGAACCAAACCCAGTAGCACATGACAAGAACACTCTCTCCGCACCTTTTAAAGCCTCAGGCCAAGACATCAGCGCCTTCAAAATACCCATAAATTTAAGATCCGCCACACGACTCCTCATGTCTAGCTATAAAACCACCCTTGAAATCAGGCTCTGGGGCTTAATATTGCGATTGCCGATGTGCCTGTACCGGGCTTGCTGGACATCACCAACTCGCCACCATGAGCTTCAACAATACGACGGCACAGATACAAGCCCAGACCAAAACCACCGGTATGACGACTGCGGGCAGGGTCTGCCCGATAGAATGGCTCGGTAATGCGTTCTAGGTCCTCTGCTGAAATTCCTTCACCATGATCAACAACCTTAACGAATACTTTGTCGCCGGCCAGTCCAAAGCTTACCTCCACAGGCCGCGAACCATCGGGACTATGGCGCAATGCATTCTCAATCAGATTTCTTAACAACAAACGAATGCGTGTTATATCGTAATCACCATCCATGCTGTGAGATGGGCTATCGAATTGAATACGCTCACTGCCACGCTGACCAAAATCCACATCAATCACTTGCGCTGCAATGTCGGCGAGGTTCGCCGGTTCTCGGCGCAAACTGGCATGCCGCGTATTCAGCGCCTCGCTTTCGAGAATATCGCTAATAAGGCTCTCCATCTCCCCTACATCCTCAAGGATGCTTTGCTTTACGTTAGCGTCATCGAGAAATTCAAGCGCCACTTTGGTGCGCGTTAAAGGTGATCGTAACTCATGACTAATAGCCAACATCAGCTGACGCTTCGCCTCAAGCATTCCCTGCAAATCACTAGCCATCGCATTTATACCATCAGCCAGGTCACCCAGATCATTTCTACGCCGTTTTTGTATTCGAAAATCGAGATCTCCACCGCCGATACGTGCTGCTCCCTGCTGCATTGCCTGAATAGGATTAATCAGGAAATTCACAGCAAGAAAACACCCCAGCAACACCAGCAAGCCAACAACACTAAATATAAGGGTGCTGTTGTATATAGGTAACGGCTCATTAGCAATTTTTGGCGAGACAAAAACAATTTCGTAATCGCCCTGTATCAACTTCACATACGCATGCTTTTGATAACGAGCGAACTCGACCTTCTCCAACTGCTTAACCCAGTCTTCCATATCGCTAAGGTTTGCGTCGCTGAGGTCAAGTAACGAGAGCGGCCCGAATGGAATCTCATCCAACGGTGGAAAACGCTCATCAGAAGTCCAATCGATACCGGGGCCAATTAAGCGGATGTCGACAGGAATACGCTGGGTAATATCTTCTGCACGGGCAATAGAGGGGGGTATGCCAATGTCTTTTAGCACGTAATCGGCATGCAACGAAATATGCGCACCGACAATTCGACGCAAGTAGTCACTGTCCTGAAACAACTGCAACGTAAAGCCAGCGGCATAGGTATATGCCATAGAGGCCAATAAGAACACAACAATCAGTTGTGCTGATAATGAATGAGTAACCCTTCGTAAAGTTTCAATCACCCCTCATGCCCCAAAAACACATAGCCAGTGCCCCAAACGGTTTTGATGTAGCGCTGATCCTTTCCTGTATCACCCAGTTTTTGGCGTAAGCGGCTAACCAGAATATCGACAGATCGCGAAAACAACTGGGCATCTATACCACGTAACTCATTCAATATTTCATCGCGGTTATAGTTCTTTCCCGGATTCTGCGCCAACAGCAATAATAATTGGTATTCCATAGTCGTCAGTTCAATCAGCTTGCCATCCAGCTTGACCGCGCGACGTTCTGTATTAATTTCCAGGCCGTCATAGTGCAGTTCGGTTTTACTGGCAGGTGTATCGGCAAAACGCCGCAGCACATTCTGAATGCGGGCAACCAGCTCACGCGGCTCAAACGGTTTCGGCATGTAATCGTCAGCGCCCAACTCAAGGCCCACAATCCTATCAGTCACCTCTCCTCGGGCAGTCAACATGATTACGGGTACAGAGCTGGTTTTGCGGATAGTACGGCACACATCAAAACCATCCTGACCGGGCAGCATCACATCCAGAATGACGAGATCAGGCTCTAGCGCCTCAAGCAACTTAAGCCCCCCTTCGGGCTCTATAGCGGCGGTAAGGTCTAGATCAAAGCGACTGAAGTATTCCTTCAGCAAGTCGCCTAGCTTCTCATCATCGTCTATTAATAAAATCTTACTCATACGATATCTCGCCTTAGCCTAATCAGCACGCCCTCAAGGATCATGATTCTTTGTTTATACGACATTCTAATCGCGGCTTAGAACAATAGGCGCAAGGGTTAC
>JABIQA010000105.1 GCA_018699155.1 Chromatiales bacterium | reverse complement strand
GTCGTCGACAACATTCTGCCCGACCTAGATTTCTCTGAGACCCGCTTCATTGCAAATGCCTGCGGCTCGACCATTGAAGAGTATGTCTATGTCACAGAGCGCTTCAACGACTCAAATATCGACGCCATTGAAATCAATATTTCCTGCCCGAACGTTAAAGAAGGCGGTGTGTCATTCGGCAATGACCCTGATATGTCTGCCAGAGTCGTTGAGGCGTGCCGCAACGTCACGACCAAACCTCTGATCGCAAAGCTCTCTCCCAACCAAACCGACATCGCCTATAACGCCAGCCGGTGCATTGAGGCGGGCGCTGATAGCTTGGCGGTTATTAACACGATGATGGGCATGGCTATTGATATCGAAAAGCGCCAGCCGATTATTGGCAATGTTCAGGGCGGTTTGTCCGGCCCTGCAATTAAGCCTATCGCCCTGCTGAAGGTTAAGCAGGTTTATGAGGTGGCACGCAAACACAACGTGCCTATTATCGGCCAGGGCGGCATTTGTAACGCAACTGATGCTATCGAATTTCTCCTCGCCGGCGCCACAACTGTCGGTATTGGTACCGCTTTGTTTTATGACCCGCTGGTCTGCATTGATGTCAATCGCGGCATTGGTGATTATTTAACGCGGCATAAGATGTCCTCCGTAGGCCAGCTGATTGGTGCCTTGGAGCAACCCTAGCCAACCATTCAATATGCTCCGCAGCCCTTTAAGTTATTGCGAGACACTCGGTGCATAAATTTGCCGCAAACACGTCTCTGCGTCACGCCGTCTGTCGGCTGGTGCCCCTGATACCCGCAGGCTACGTTGCCACCTATGGACAGATTGCGGCCTATGCTGGCAGCCCCAGAGCCGCCAGACAGGTAGGGATGGTGTTGGCGGGATTGCCGCAGGCCACCGCCGTTCCATGGCAGCGGGTGATTAACGCCGCAGGTGCCATCAGCCCCCGTGGCAAAGCGGGTGCCGTCGAAATACAACGCATCTTGCTCGAAGAGGAGGGCATCAGCTTCCGTAGCGATGGCACTATTGATCTGCGCAAGCACCTGTGGCGCCCTGAATCGATACCTCATTAGCTGAGCATTCCACGCAGTGGTAGCGTCCTTGCAGCACGGCAAAAATACGCTCATTTCTTCTCGCGGTAAGGCAGAATAAGGGCATGAATATTCGCTTACGAACGACCACACGAGCACTCATTTTGTTTGCCTCCATTGCGCTTGGTGTCGCAGGCTGCTCGCGCACTGCGTCGCCCGAGTTGCAGGTTGATACCAGCGAGGGCGCGGTGCAGGGAACAAACGAAGCTGGCGTTATTTCCTTTAAGGGGATTCCGTTTGCAGCCCCGCCTATTGGCGAACTGCGTTGGCGCGCCCCCCAGCCCCCGCTAAAACGTCAGCAACTCATGCTTGCCGATCAGTACGGCAACTTTTGTGCGCAGCCAAATACATCGCTGCTGTGGTTTGAGCTTACCTCCAGCAGTGAAGACTGCCTGACGCTGAACGTATGGACAACGGCAACCGGCGACTCAGCAAAACTGCCTGTTATGGTATGGATACACGGCGGCGGTTACATGCAGGGCTCCGGAAATATCCCACGACTCAATAGCCCAGCCCTTGCCAGTGCTGGAGTTGTCCTGGTAACGATTAACTACCGGCTAAACGCTTTCGGCTTTTTTGCTCACCCGGCCCTAAGCGCTGCACAAGCCAATGAAGCCCATGCCAACTTTGGTTTGCTGGATACCATCGCTTCACTGCAGTGGGTGCAGGAGAACATTAGCGGCTTTGGCGGCGACCCTAACAACGTTACCGTGTTTGGCGAATCTGCCGGTGGCGCCATGGTGAATAACCTGCTCGTAAGCCCCCTGTCTGAAGGCCTGTTTCATAAAGCTATTAGTCAAAGTTCTGCGCTCGGCCTGGCTCCGGATGCAATGCTCGATCAGCGCAGCGGGTTTCTTTTGTCCGGCGAGGCCATGGGTGAAAAGCTGGTTGCCGCACTTGGCCTTGATGAGGAATCTGACCCATTAACTGCACTAAGAGCCCTATCTTCAGATGAAATAGTAGCCGTAATAGAGCCCACATGGCGCTTTATACCGGTCATTGATGGCGTCGCACTAACCGACTTCTCGGCCGAGATTTTTGCTTCAGGCTCGCAACATGATGTGCCCTATATCACAGGCGGCGTCAGCTGGGAGGCGAGCTTGGGTCGCTTGATCGGTGGCGGGTTTTCGCCCGCAATGTCAGCCCGCCTGATTCCGGAAGCAGACAAGCAATTTTTATACCCCACATTAGAGGACGAGGCCCTCGAAGATGCCATTTTCGGCGACCTAATTATCCTCAGCCAAGCCCGCTATGTCAGTGACAGCTGGAGCAACGTTAGCTCGCCAGTCTGGCATTACAACATGAGCTATGTTGCAGCAGATCGTCGCGCCAATCAGCCAGGCGTTGCTCATGCTGATGACATCGCTTTTGTCATGCGCTCGCTCGATACCGAGCTCGATAACCCAACGGCAGAAGACTTAGCAATGAGTAATTTAATGAGCAGCTATTGGGTGCAATTTGCACGCAGCGGCAACCCGAATCATCCTGACTTGCCTCCGTGGGAGGAATACCTTGGCCCGGAGGGCACTGTAATGTTGTTCAGCGATGAGCCTCACGCAGAAACCGCATTTCTGCAGGACCGGATGAATTTCCACATTCAGCGCGGTCAAAATTTTTCGAGCAAGGTACGCAGCAAAGTGCAATTGCCAGATCGGGAAGACTGATTAGAGGCCTCGGCGCACAAGATAAAGCAGGCCCGCAGACAAGCTATTAGTCCCTAATGCCCAGGTCTTTAATCTTGCGGGCCAGAGTATTGCGCCCCCACCCGAGCAACCTTGAGGCCTCTTGCTTTCTGCCGCGCGCATGAGTCAACGCGGTTTGAATCAACACCTTTTCAAACTCAGGCGCAGCTTCGGTTAACAATGGCTCAGCAGAGGCATCGTTGATGCGGCTTTCAGCCCAGCGTTGCAGCGCAGCTAGCCAGTCGCTTTGCGCCGAAACGCCCGTATGTCGCCCGCCAAGTTCATCGGGAATATCATCAACCCGAATCTCAGTGCCCGGGGCCAACACCGTCAGTTTGCTGCATGCATTAACCAGCTGGCGCACATTGCCGGGCCAGTTAAATGCCTGCAAGGCCTGCAATGCGGAAGAGGTTAGCGACTTCGGATCCACCCCCAGCTCCACAGCAGACTTCGCCAAATAGTGGGTCATTAATGCCGGAATATCTTCGCGACGGGCCCGCAATGGCGGCGTAACAATACTAATGACGTTCAGCCGATGATAAAGATCATCACGAAACCGGTTTTCTATGACGGCCTGTTTAAGGTTCTGGTTGGTCGCCGCAATAATTCGCGTATCAACTTTAATAGGGGTTTGGCCGCCAACCCGATAGAACTCGCCTTCGGCGAGAACGCGCAATAAGCGGGTTTGCAAATCCGGCGACATATCGCCAATTTCATCGAGAAACAACGTGCCGCCATCTGCCTGCTCAAACCGGCCGATCCGGCGCTGATCGGCACCAGTAAACGACCCCTTCTCATGCCCGAACAACTCCGACTCAAGCAAGTCGGCAGCAATTGCCGTTGTGTTTAACGCCACCAATGGTGCGTTTGCGCGGGGGCTATTCTCATGCAGTGCGCGGGCAACCAACTCTTTGCCGGTGCCGGACTCGCCCGTAATCAAAACCGTCATACTTGATTTTGATAGGCGGCCGATTAGGCGAAACACGTCCTGCATAGCTGGCGCTTTACCGACCATTGCCGACATTGCCTGTGGCACATCGCCCCCGTTGTTTGCATCTTTCCTAGAGTGGGCTGCTCGACGAACCAGTGCAACGGCGTCATCAATGTCAAAAGGCTTTGGCAAGTATTCAAATGCGCCGGCCTGGTAGGCAGAAACCGCGTTATCCAGATCCGAGTGCGCTGTAATAACAATTACTGGCAGGTTAATGCCCTTCGCATCGAGCTGGCGAACAACATCCAGGCCATCGATACCAGGCATCCGTATATCCGTAATCAGAACATCAGGCTGCCCCCCTTCCAACGCCTTAAACATCGGCTCGGCGCGCTCGAAACAGCGAACCAATATGCCATCCTGGGATAATGCACGCTCCATCACCCAGCGCACCGAATCGTCATCGTCAACAACCCAAGCAGTTAGGGGTGTCAATGCCATGTTAAACCGCCTCTACCGGCAGGCGCAGCATGAAGACCGTTCGGCCGGGCTGTGATGTGAATTCAATTAAACCGTTGTGCCGGCTTACCAAATCCTGAGCGAGTGGCAAGCCAAGGCCGGAGCCTCCGGCGCGGCCACTGACCAGCGGGAAAAACAGCGAATCCTGAATATCTTCGGGCACACCGGGGCCGTTATCCTCGATTTCGATGCTGGCGATTAACTTCTTGCGCTCCTTACCCAACATCACATTGGTCATGGCGCGGGTGCGGAGAATCAGTTCGCCGCCGCATTCCATTGACTGCACAGCATTTCGGGCAATGTTAAGTACCGCCTGAATCATCTGGTCGCGATCCAACATCAAAATAGGCAGGCTGGGGTCGTAATCTCGCACCAAGCTAAGGTCATGATCGAGGGCTTCATTTTGAATTAGCGACGCTACGTGCTCAAGGACCTCATGCACATTAATCGGATCTTTGCGCGGCAGCTGCATCGGGCCCAAAAGGTTATTCATAAGGCTCGCCAGCCTGTCGGCCTCACGAATAATAATTCCGGTAAATTCTTTTAACTCGGGGGTAGGTAACTCACGCTCCAGCAGCTGAGCAGCACCCCTTAAGCCGCCCAGGGGATTACGAATTTCATGTGCCAATTGGCGAATGATTTGCCGACTCACACCATGCTGATTCATTAGCCTGGCCTCACGGTCGATCTGATGGCGCTGCGTGGCATCGGTTAATTCAATCATCAACGAGCCGAGATCTTGGTCGATCGGCGTGACCCGAACGGTCACATCCTGCGACTCGTGTTCCAGCGACCACAATTTAATCTCGCGTGAATACCCAACGCCCTGCTCCCGAACCTTAGGCAGCAGGGCGAGCAACTCATCAGCCCCGGGGCGCAATCGATAGAGGCGTTCACCAACAGCTTGGCGGGCGCTAATGCCCAGGAGCTCCTCGGCTGCGGTGTTTATATAAGCCACGGTATCATCGCTGGCGAGGACCAGAATGCCGGTCGTTACATTATGGAGGATGGTGCCGGGGTCAATAGAGCCGGGCACCGGTGTGCTTAAAACCTGCCGCGTGGAGCCGGGATGTTGTTCGGATTGTTCTGATTTAGCACGGAGTTCTGCTGAACAGTAAACGTCACGGCGCTGGTCGTCGCGAGCTGTTTGCCCGACCGGGTGACTATGACGGCCCGCAATGAGTGCGTGCCCCTCTCGACCTCGGTGATCTGATGACTCAGGGAGCGCCCGGGGTAACTCTTCACGTCGGCTCCGTCCAACAGCAAGCGAATCTTGTCCCCACCCCTCAGGCGCGGACTCAGCGTCAATGCCACTGAAACTACGCCGCCGGTGTTCCACAGCACATCATCCGGGGCAGGAGAGGAAATTTGAAAATCGCTGTATGCGGGTTCTTCACTCTGCTGTGTATCGCTTGCGGCAGGTGGCTGAACAGAAACAGATGCCGGGTCTGGTGCATTGAACGTATTGATAGGGCCAAGCTCAAAGGGCTTCGCGCCTGGCACTGGCGTATCCGAGAAATGACGTTCGCCATTATCATCAACCCAGCTATAGATACCCTCAGTGGCCGCAGACAGTCCCAGCGGCAAAGCCACCAAAACGCATAAACAGTACTTAATATATGGCATTTGCCAAGCATAACCTGCTCTGGTCAGTTCAGCCAATTATTGTTTAATCAGGCGGGGCAAAGGATGCCCCGCCTGATATAACACAACAAACAGTCTTACAGGCTGTAGTACATCTCGAACTCAATAGGATGAGTCGCCATGCGCAGACGATCTACTTCATCCTGCTTCATGGAAATAAAAGCATCAATGAGGTCATTTGAGAACACATCGCCTTTCAGCAGGAACTCACGATCCGCATCAAGTGCTTCAAGCGCCTGATCAAGCGAATGCGCCACAGTCAGCAACTGCTTCTCTTCTTCCGGCGGCAGATCATAGAGATCTTTATCCATGGCTTCGCCCGGATGGATCTTATTCTGAATACCATCAAGACCAGCCATCATCAGCGCTGAAAACGCAAAGTATGGATTGGCCGTGTTATCAGGGAAACGAACTTCAATACGACGCCCTTTCGGATTCGGAACAAACGGAATACGAATAGAAGCAGAACGGTTTTTAGCGGAGTAAGCAAGAATACAAGGCGCCTCAAAACCCGGGACCAAACGCTTGTAGCTGTTGGTAGAAGGGTTGGTGAACGCATTCAGCGCCCGTGCATGCTTAATAACACCCCCGATATAATACAGGGCCGTTTCAGAAAGCCCGCCATAGCCGTCACCGGTGAACAAGTTCTTGCCGTCTTTTGCCAGAGACATATGAACATGCATGCCGCTGCCGTTATCACCAACCAATGGCTTCGGCATAAAGGTTGCGGTTTTGCCATACGCGTGAGCAACATTCTGAATAACGTACTTCAGAATCTGAACTTCATCAGCCTTACGGGTTAATGAGTTGAACGCGGCACCAATTTCGCACTGACCAGCAGTCGCAACTTCGTGATGATGGACTTCAGTTTTAACGCCCATGTCTTCAAGCGCGAGGCACATTGCAGAGCGAACATCATGCAGTGAGTCGACCGGCGGAACGGGGAAGTAGCCGCCCTTTACGCTAGGACGATGACCGATGTTACCTTCATCATAGGCACGGTCGGAGTTCCATGCGCCTTCGCTCGAATCAACCTCATAGTAAGCGCCGTTTACTGAATGATTAAACTTCACATTATCAAAAACGAAATATTCGTTTTCAGGACCAAAAAAGGCCGTATCGGCGATACCAGTAGATTTCAGATACTCTTCGGCGCGAATCGCGGTTGATCGCGGACAACGGTTGTAGCCCTGCATTGTCGAAGGCTCAACAACGTCACAACGAATGTTAACCGTGACATCTTCGCTGAAAATATCAATAACAAGGGATGCGGCATCGGGCATCAAAATCATGTCTGATTCGTTGATGCTCTTCCAGCCTGCTATTGAAGATCCGTCAAACATTTTGCCGTCTTCGAAAAAGCTGTCATCAACTGTGTGGGCCGGAACGGTGACGTGCTGCTCTTTACCTTTGGTGTCGGTGAAGCGCAGGTCAACGAATTTAACTTCTTTGTCCTTTAAAAGGCTGAGTACGTCAGCAGCGGTGGTCATTACCTTCTCCTTCGAAGAATACTAAATACACAAAAACCTAAAATCTTGGTTACTTAACGCCCCGGGGGAGCGAGGCCTAACCAGACGACATTATCAAAGCTTCTGCAAGCTCCCGACACATAAACCACTCCCCGCAAAATGCAGAGGGTCACCATGGGCGCAGGTAGTTACTGCAGAAAAGCCTGATAAACGGCCTGATTCAGGTCGGCTGATTTTATACTGCACAAACCGTGCCAGCTTAGCGTGCCGAACAACCCTTTGGTTTTGTTGGGGTTGTTTGAATCAGCCACAATGGCAGCGCACTAGTTTAGTGCATAAGCAGCAAAAAGTGCGCTTATTTGGTGCGCAACTTCGGTATTTGCGCGCGCTAATAAAGGAGGCCCACTTCAGCATCTGCTCGTTGACCGCAAAAGAGCGCTATACTTGTTGCCGCATAACTACTCTCAAACTGGCAGATACACTCAAAACCGTGACTTTTCAGCAGCTAATTCTTGCATTGCAGCACTATTGGGCCGAACAAGGCTGTGCAGTACTCCAGCCCTATGATATGCCCATGGGTGCTGGCACATTTCATTCCGCCACCTTTCTCCGGGCCATCGGTCCGGAGCCCTGGTCTGCTGCCTATGTTCAGCCCAGCCGTCGGCCGACCGACGGGCGCTACGGAGACAATCCGTTCCGCTTGCAACAGTACTATCAGTTTCAGGTGGTTATAAAACCGTCGCCGGATAATATACAGGACCTTTATCTGGGCTCTTTGCGGGCCCTGGGTCTCGATCCGCTGGTTCACGATGTTCGGTTTGTCGAAGACAACTGGGAGTCGCCTACTTTAGGCGCCTGGGGGCTCGGCTGGGAGATTTGGCTAAATGGTATGGAAGTGACTCAGTTCACTTACTTCCAGCAGGTCGGCGGTATCGACTGCAAGCCCGTAACCGGAGAAATAACCTATGGCCTTGAACGAATTGCGATGTATCTGCAGAACGTCGACAGCGTTTACGACCTTGTTTGGACAGAAGGCCCGAACGGCACCATTACCTACCGCGATGTTTTTCATCAAAACGAAGTTGAGCAATCGCGCTACAATTTTGAACATGCCAACATCGTAAAACTGTTTGAGCGTTTCGATGAAGCTGAGCGGATGTGTGGCTATCTAATTGAACAGGAGCTTACGCTGCCGGCTTACGAGCAAGTGCTCGAGGCCTCGCACAGCTTTAACCTATTGGATGCTCGCAAAGCCATCTCTGTTTCAGAACGCCAGCGCTATATTTTGCGGGTACGCACACTTGCTCGCGCTGTTGCAAAAAGCTATCTGGAAAGCCGCGAAGCACTGGGTTTTCCGATGCTGAAAACAAACCCTTAGCTCATTGCGACACACGCTTACCGGAACACAGGAATGACCCAGCAACACACGGAATTACTCATTGAGATCGGCACCGAAGAACTGCCGCCCAAAGCATTGCGAGGGCTGGAGCTGGCTTTTGCCGACAGTATTTCGCGGCAACTCTCTGATGCACGTTTAAGTTTTTCCCGAGTTCATTCGTTCGCGACCCCCAGGCGTCTTGCCGTGCGGGTGCATGAACTGTCTTTGAAACAACAGGATCAGCAGGTTGAACGCCGTGGGCCACCAACAAAAATTGCTTTCGATGCGTCCGGGAATCCTACGAAAGCCGCGGTAAAATTTGCCAACAGCAATGGCATTGCGCTGGATAAGCTCGAAACCTTGAATACCGATAAAGGCTCCTACCTTGTGCATCGGGGTATTGAAGCGGGTCGCAAAATTGAAGACTTGGTCCCCGGTTTCGTTGAGACCGCATTGGATGAGCTGCCTATACCACGGCGTATGCGTTGGGGCAGTAACGACACCGAATTTGTCAGGCCCGTGCATTGGGTTGTACTTATGGCTGGCGCATCAATAATTGATGCGAATATTCTCGGGCATCAAACAGGCAACATAACGTTCGGCCATCGCTTTCACGCACCTGACGCGATCAGCCTCGAGCGCGCTGAAGAATATCCCGAAAAGCTGGAGGATATCGGCAAGGTTGTTACGGGGTTCCTCGACCGCAAAACACAAATTCTTTCGCTGGCACAGGATGCTGCAAAAGCTCATAACGGTAAGGTGCATGTTCCTGATGGGTTATTGGACGAAGTAACTGCTCTTGTAGAGTGGCCAATACCCGTGGTTGGTTCGTTTGATGATGCCTTTTTGCAGCTGCCGGATGAGGTTCTGATCTCAACGCTGCAGGAGCACCAGCGCTATTTCCCGGTGTATAAGACTGATGGCGGTCTAACCAATCAATTTATCACCATCAGCAATATCGCCAGCATCTTGCCCGATGAGGTACGACTTGGCAACGAGAAGGTGGTTAAGCCCAGGCTTGCAGATGCGGCATTCTTTTGGGAGCAAGACCTTAAGTTCTCCCTTGAGGATAGGGCCCATAAGCTAACTGACGTGGTGTACCAAAAAGGGCTAGGCAGCATTCATGACAAGTCCCAACGTGTCGCAGAACTGGCAGGCATCATCGCCGGGGCCATTGGTAATACCACCACCAACGCGATAAGAGCGGGACAGCTGGCTAAGGCTGACCTCTTAACCGAGATGGTTGGGGAGTTCCCCGAGCTGCAAGGTGTCATGGGTCGTTACTACGCAAAGCTGGATGGTGAGCCGAATGACGTTGCCATCGCAATTGGTGAACATTATTTACCGCGGTTTGCTGGCGACGGTCTGCCTACAACCTCGGCCGGGCAGGCCGTAAGCATTGCTGATCGAGTGGATACGCTAACAGGTATCTTTGCCTTAGGACGACGACCCAGCGGCAGCAAGGACCCTTTTGCTCTAAGGCGCCTCGCTTTGGGCTTGGTACGTATTTTGATCGAGGGCCAAATTGACCTTGACCTTAAGCAATGCATTCAGGATTCGCTTGAACTCCAGCCCGTAAAAAGTGACGCCGGTATTGTTGATGATATCTATGATTTTATCCTGGACAGGCTAAAGAGCTATTACCTCGACGGGCAAAACCCGCTGTTCAAACAGGGCAAGATCTCGGCCGACCAGTTTGAAACAGTGCGCCAACGGGTGCCCGTTTCGCCCCTTGATTTTCATCGGCGTTTGAAAGCGGTGGTCGAGTTTGCCCAGTTACCGGAGGGCGAAAGTCTGGCTGCTGCAAACAAGCGGATAGCTAATATTCTAAAGGCTTCTAAGCTAAGCGGTACTGAACGAATAGACCCGACTTTACTAAGTGAGCCCGCAGAAATCGTTTTATTTGAAGCACTTACCGCTATTGCAGAGGATCATGCAGATGCCGTTTTGCGGCAAGACTACAGTAAGGCGCTGAGCCAGCTTGCCGGATTACGCGCACCGGTTGATAGCTTCTTTGATAATGTAATGGTCAATGCTGACGATGCTGCAATTAAAGCCAACCGCTTGGCACTGTTATCACGATTGCGGACATTATTTCTTGATGTCGCCGATTTGTCGGGCCTGTAACCTCGCTAATGAATCAACGCCCAACCAAAATTATTATTCTCGATCGCGATGGTGTGATTAACGCCGATAATGCTGATTATATTAAGTGCGCCACAGAATGGCTGCCTCTGCCCGGTTCCATTGAGGCCATCTGCACGCTTTGTCAGCAAGGCTACAGCGTGTATGTTGCGACGAACCAATCGGGCATCGGCAGAGGTCTTTTCAGTCTCGGGGATTATCAAGCCATCAACGATAAAATGATAAATACCGTTAACGCCGGTGGCGGAAAGATCGCGGGTGTGTTTTATTGCCCGCACACACCTGACGATAACTGTGGCTGCAGGAAACCCAAGCCCGGACTTTTCAGGCAAATTGCTGCTCACGCCGGCCTGTCTATTGAGGGTGTGGCGGCTATCGGC
>JABIQA010000004.1 GCA_018699155.1 Chromatiales bacterium | reverse complement strand
TCCGATGCTAGATGCCACGCTCCTACTAAACACGGGCTCTCTTTTTGCGCCTGCGATCGCTAGAATACTAGCCGGAGAGCGACAAACCAGACTTGCATGGCTGGCCAATGGCGTTGGTTTTGTGGGAATCGTTGTTGTTTTGCAACCCCACGCTGGTTCCTTCAATCCTGCTTCAGCATTAGCACTTGCTTCGGGACTTTTGATGGCATTCCGGTTGTATTTCAACCGACAGTTGGGTGGCAGTGAGCCCATCGAGCGCACAGCGTTCTATTCTATTACCTTCGGGCTGCCAATTTGTTTGGGGGCTTTCGCCATCGCCGGTTTCCCCATTCACAATTGGACAGGGCATATGTTTACACCCACGGAAAAGCTGATTCCTTGGTTGACAGATGGTCTGATGGTTGCTGCCACGTTAATTCTTGGCGGCTTAGCCATAGCCCAAACCGGCTTAAGCGCAGCCAGTTTGCGTTCCGCAAACATCGGTCAAATTGCGCCTTTTCGCTACTTTGCGGTCATTTTTACGGCGCTTCTGGATTATCTCATTTGGGAGCACATCCCCACGAAGTCCTCATGGCTTGGCTTCGGGATCATTTTTCTCTCAGCAATGGCGCTGTTACGAATCCCCAAGCTCAACCCCAACTCAGTAGAAACTGATAGCTGAGAACAGCTAGCGCATTCATGCTCAACCTTGTTATCGGTTAAAAGCCCCGTTGCAGCATTGAAGATAAAGCTTCGGGGCTTTTTCTTGGATTTAACACAAGCCTTCTGCGTACATTACAATAGGCTGTGGCTGTGCAATAAGGGTGGATAAGATGTCCTATTGGCAAGATCAGATTCTTCCGGCGATGATAGATCGCGGGATGCGTAATGACGTTATGGCAGAACAACGACATCGGGCTGCGCCCTACGCCACCGGTCGTGTGCTCGAAATTGGCATGGGTTCCGGCTTAAATCTGCCGCTGTACTCGCCCGAGAATGTGTCGCATATTTTTGGCCTAGAGCCTTCGGCGGCACTTCGTGAAAAAGCCAGCGAAATGCTTGATAGCACCACTATTCCAGTGGATTTTTTAGCCGCAGGGGCGGAATCTATCCCCCTGCAAAGCCGCAGTGTCGATACTGTGGTCAGCTCCTGGACGCTGTGTTCTATTCCTGATGTTGAATCGGGGTTGCAGGAAATCCGACGTGTATTAAAAACCGATGGACGCTTTATTTTTCTGGAACATGGGCGGGCTCCCGATGCGTCTGTTGCTGCGTGGCAGCAACGCCTGCGAGGGATTAGCCGGCCACTGCTGGGTTGCGACCTGAGTTATCCTATGGACCGGCTTATCCTTGAGGCTGGTTTCGAATTTCCGCAATTGGAAACTGGATATCTCAAAGGCCCAAGGCTGATCTCGTATCACTATATTGGACAAGCAAAACCTATATAGGCAGACTGTTAGCCGTTTCACAAATAGCACATATCCCTTCAGCACCGATGCTGGAGCCTGCATGACAATCTATTAGGAATATCAGTATGACTGCACGCAAAAACTTATTCGCATTAGCCGCTGCATTGACTCTTGCCAGCTCTGCCGCATTTGCAGGGGCTCATACCGCAGCAAAGGCAGCGACCCCAGCACCGGCAGCTACGCCAGCCACTGACACAGCAGCAATGCAGCTGACCATTTCACAGGTTCAGGCTGAGCGCCAACAGATTGTGGCGGAGAATCTGCCGTTGACCGCAGAGCAGGCGCCGGCTTTTTGGAAGACCTACCGTGAGTATTCCAACGAACGAGCCAAGCTGGTTCAGAGTGAAGGGCAGCTGATGCTTGAATTTATTAACAACTTCGATGACCTCAGCCAAGAGCAGGCAAAGAGTCTTCTTGACGACTTTCTCAAGGTTGAGAACAGTTATCTGAAACTAAAGAAGAAGTATGTGTCACGCTATCGTAAAGTTCTAAGTGAGACGCAAACGTTTCTGTATTTTCAGATCGAAGCCAAGATGGATGATGTTTTAGCCTACGAAATGTCCCAGCTTATTCCTCTGGCATCACCTAAGTAAGCTCCGGTCGCAAGTTTCAACAACAGGGGCCGAGAGGCTCCTGTTTTTTTCCGGATTATAAAAAATGGTTTGTGGTGACTGACTAACCGGCGCGTGGTAATTGCGTCGACTGTTCATACATCGCAAAGGTCGATAAGCTAGACTAAAAACCTCCGTTAACTAAAGAATAAACAATAACAATGTCTCAGAACTCCAATAGCACTTCCGGACAGGGTCCGCTTGCTGGCATTCGCGTGCTCGAAATCGGTCAATTAATTGCGGGCCCTTTTACCGGCTGCTTCCTCGGTTATTTCGGTGCCGAAGTCATTAAGGTTGAGGCGCCGGGTGACGGTGACCCGATACGCAAATGGCGTATGCTCGGCGACGATGGCACCTCATTGTGGTGGCGCAGTCTCGGTCGCAACAAGAAGTGCATTACGGTTAATCTGCGCACCGATGAAGGTCGGGACATCGTACGCAAGCTGGCCGCTGAGTCTGACGTGCTTATAGAAAACTTCCGCCCCGGCACGATGGAGCGCTGGGGCCTCGGTCCGGAAGACTTACAGACGGATAACCCGGGGCTCATTTACTCGCGCATTTCCGGCTACGGTCAGACTGGCCCTTATTCTGAAAAAACCGGTTTTGCTTCAGTCTGCGAAGGCATTGGTGGCTTCCGGCATTTAAACGGTTTTCCTGATCGCGCACCTGTGCGCCCTAACTTAAGTATGGGCGACACACTGGCGGCTTTGCACGCTGCACTCGGCATTCTGATGGCTGTTGTTAAGAAGCAGAACGACCCTGAACATCGGGGCCAGGTGATTGACGTAGCCATTTATGAAGCGGTGTTCAATCTCATGGAATCGATGATTCCTGAATACGATTACGGCAAAGAGATCCGCCAATGCTCAGGCTCCACCCTCACCGGCATTGTGCCGACCAACACGTACAGTTGTGCTGATGGCAAATACGTCATCATCGGTGGTAACGGTGATTCAATTTACAAACGACTGATGCATGCGGTTGGTCGTGATGACCTGGGTGAAGACCCGCGTATGGCCAATAACGCCGGACGGGTTGATAACGAACCCGAAATCGATTCGGCAATTGCCGAATGGACCAGCAAGCGCGATTCCGATGAGGTGCTCGATATTATGGCTGAGGCAGAAGTGCCCTCTGGCCCTATCTACGATGCTGCTGACATGATGGCGGACGAGCATTTTCAGGCCCGCGGTTTGTTCGAAAAAGTAGAGGTTAATGGGCAGGAACTTACCATTCCTGCAATCCCCCCATTTTTAAGTGACACCCCTGGCGCCACCCGCTGGCCCGGTCCTGAAGTCGGTTCACACAATCAGGAGGTCCTCAGTGATGTGCTGGGCTACGACGCTGAAACACTGAAGCGCTTCGAGTCTGAAGGCATTATCTAAGCATCAAATTGGGCTTTGGTCCATTCAATAAGCTGCTGCCGGGTATCGATGTCATGCGACAACGGCGATGATTTTTTCTGCTTGCAGTATTCCCAATACTTACCCGTAATTCCGTCAACATCAGGCGATGCCGCGAGATAAACATAGGTCTGTGCCGATTTCTCCGGGTCGGCAAAAAAAGGCCGGAACACTTTCACAACGAATTTGATGAATCCGCGGCAGTGGCGAAATACGTCGGTACCGACGAAATAACCGGGTGACACGGCATTAAATGTAACCTCTGCGGCAGGTACCTGCTCCGCCCATGCGTAGGTCGCATAGACCATGGCCAGTTTGGCGCGATGGTAGGCTTGAAAAGCACCGGTATTGGCATAACGCGCGCCCTTCCAGATTTTACTGCAGGCCATATCGGCAAAGTCGATTCCTGGCCCTGCTCTGTGCGCATCGGACGATATCTGAATAACCCTTGATGGTGCGTTTGCGCGTAGACGGGGCAGCAAAGTTTCTGTTAACTGCCAGTGGCCGAGATGCATGATTTCCATATGCTGCTCTTGCCCTTCTTTGCCCGCAAAGAACTCAGGATTGGTCAACCCCGCATTGTTGATAAGCACATCCACACGGGCGTAGTTATCGAGCACATGTTGCGCGAATGCCGCCACCTGCTTGCGGTCAATCATGTCGCAATAAACAAACTCAACCCGTTGGTTGCCACTCAGAGCAACAATCTCATCTCGAGCAGCCTCACCCTGAGCCTTCTCTCTGTCGTTTAGCACAAGCGTTGCGCCAAGCTTTGCCAGCTCCCGAGCCGCGATTCGCCCCATACCACTGGCAGCACCGGTAATGACGCATACTTGGCCTGTCATATCGTTAAGGTTCATCTTGCTTGTCGTCATAGCGGCACGCAATAAAAGTGGAAGATCTGCACCATAATTGGTGCAGGTATGGCTAGCTGATAGTATATGCAACTGCGTACTTTGCTGCACAGTGATACGCGCATTACCGACCAATCTGGCTTTAAACTTACAGCTGATAACGAACCTATGTGTGATGAACCCATACCGTATCTACTGACCCGCCTCACCGGTCGTCTTGCCCCATATCGGATTCAGCAGCCGCTGGCCAAAAACTGTTCTGCGAATTGCTGCCTTTCGAAGTTTTTTCGTGAGGAAATTCACCCGCAACATGCCAAAACAGGATCTGCATTGTATGACGCGATATGCCCACCAATTACTTAAAGATGTGCAGGATTTCCAATGAAACAAAGTATACCCAGCCAGGATCAAAGCCCCGGCTTTGTATTTATAAGCGAACTTATTAATACAACGCTGGCACACACACAAATGGCGGAACAGGAAACCGACAAAGGGCCCTATCTGCCGCTGCGCTCAGTCGATAATGCCGATGCCGGTTACTTGCGCCTCTGGCAAGCACCTGCGGACAGTGCTATCGATCGCATGATCCATATACGCTTGCTGGCTG
>JABIQA010000005.1 GCA_018699155.1 Chromatiales bacterium | reverse complement strand
TCCGCGGACAAGAATGGTGAGGCGATATCGGTCATCGCTCGAGGCCCGATAGGCATAACCTGCGGTACAAAGCGTCTCAAGTATCCGGTAGGTTGTGGTTCGCGGTAAATCAATCGCGCAGGCGACTTCCGAAACCGTCGCCCCATTGTGGCGGTTCAAGACATGGAGTACTTCAAGCCCGCGAAGCAGGGCGCGTATAGGTCTGGTAGAGCTCATGGGCAACTTCTTGAATTATTTGAGTTAAATAGATTTACGGAGACTTATTGCTCACAAGTTGATTTCAAGGCTAGCGGTGTGTGCTGTTTTAAGACTCAGTAAAGAATGTCCGTTAGGTGGATGATCATATGCCCGTTAGGTGGATTTGCCAAGTCCTAGGGCAAAAAAGTTACACATTGTTGCGTTCGCCTTTTCTGTCCTATTTGCTGACTCTATTGAGTCGACAAGAACTTATATAGTTAAGCGGCCAAACCGGCCAACTTCATTTTTGCAGTGCTAGATGGAAAGCGAACCAAGGTTCTGCCTTTGGCACAAGGCCACTGCCCCGCAAGCGATGACATGCTTGTACCTTTTTGCTTCTGCTTCGGGCTAGCGAGGCCGCCGGTCCATGTCGGCAGCCCCCTATTAATACACTGAGTCGAAGAGGTCGTAATACGAAAGGTCGAGCACGCCGGCATCCTGCTTTCTATTGCTGAAGTTCCAGTCGTTAAACCAGTCGTAGGTAGCCCAGAAGTTATCTTGGTTACGAAGTACCGCATAGCGATCCCTAAATTCAAGAAAGTCAGCCAGCGATGCGACATTTCGCAGTTCCTGGATAAAGGCAGGCGCTTGCTCGATATCAATTTCCATGAAGAGATTGGGGAATCCGCCCACTACGTCAGGGTAGACGCTCATGGTATCGAGGTCGGGAAGTGCCACACCATTTTGAAAGAGAATCGTGTATTGCGTTTCATAGACACGGTTCGCGACCAAGCTATACAGCCGAGACTCTTTTCCCTGTTTAACTCTCATAACAGTCATGCTAGGCATGTAGCGTGGGAACTGGTAGTCGGTGGTGACGGTCATTGTTGCAATGGCCTGGGTCCACTCATCGAAGTTGGCAATGCCTTTTTCAATTGGGTAGGGCTTCTTGACCCATGGGTTGAGATGATCGATAGGCCCGCTGATGATTGGGCCCATATGCGCTTCAATATCACTCACTACGCCTACAAGCGGATGACTGGGGTCGTTATTCTTAATAGGAGAAGGCTGGTCTTTTGCCGCGAAACTTGTCAGGTGCAGTCCAACGTCGCCAATGCCTTTACTCCATTCCTGCCGAATCTTCACGCGTACGTCTTCAGGCAGGAACAACAGAAAATCGTCTTCAAACTCCTGACGTAAGAAGTTAAAAAAGCCTACTGTTGCTAGCTTCCCGGCATCGCCGCCCCAGTACTCAAAGTGTGCCACGGTGTCATAGTAGATACGCTCAAAACCACTGAAGCCCATGACCCACTGACTGCGCGGAATACCCCCCTGCCTTCCGGTCATCACCCAAGTGTTGCTTTCATGTCGAAGAATAGTCAGCCAGGCATTCTCGTTGGTCTTATTGCCGTCCCAGAGTGCATCAATTGTATAGCCTTCCGGGAATAGGCTTTTTACCGCTTTACCGTACGCGACATCATAGCGCTCATTACCAATCGGCGACCGGTCCATTAGCGCGCCCCAATTACCCAGTCCCAATTGCGGATCGAGCACAGACACATCATGATCCGGATCCATGAAATAAACCCAGAATTGGTCTTTGACCGCATAAGTCGCGGTCTGCCCCAGACAAACAGGCCCCGAGGTGATGCCCGCTACGATAATTGCCGAATTCTCGATCAGGAACAGGTAGCGCGACTTCTCCGGGATGGCTTGGTACATGGCGAAAGGATTACCGACATCCCATGGCGCGCTAAAGCCTTCGTCCTTGACCCACTTTCTATCAAAAAAGACCGATTCTAAATGGGCAATGTCATCCTGCCCCAGTCGCCATACAAAATGATTCTTCTGAACGGGTTTAAACGTTACCTTCTGCAGTCGGTAGTAGAATTGGTCGACACCTGCATATACCATCGGATTGTCATAGGGCTTCGGTGTGTCAATCACCTCTACCTTTGGCGTGGCCTTTCCTGCAGCAGCCTCGGCAACCGAGTTTCCGGCGGTTTTGGACCGCACCAGCTTAAACAGTTCGCCTGGGCTTTCATCCAGAGCGAGTGTTGACAGGTAGACGTGATCAAAAATGTAACGTGCCACCAGCTCATGCTGTGCATCGGGCTGATTGAAGAAGGCCTCCCAGCGAGCGACCACCTCCGGGTTGGCCAGCGCTGAAGCTTTCGCAAGCTCCGCTTGGGTAGGGCCCGGCGAGCCGGCTAAGACCCACTGATCAATATGATTTAACTGAGCCTCGCTTAGCGCTGGCAGACCATAGGGCATCCCTTCTGCTGGATTAGCGGCCAGATGGACCTTTAATGCCTCGGCAGTGCTGGGACAGGAATGCTTGTAGCGGTCATTATAAGATGCCATCAGCGCTTCTCGCGAAAAGCCCGGCTGATTGCTTTCATGCCCTGCAGTCACGAGTTGTGAGATCATCGACCCCGCACGATTTTCAGCGGCATTTTCACCGCGCGACACTATCGGGTAAAAACCTTGCTTGCGCCACCCCTCAGTGGTTGCGTGGACGTCCATTCCAGTGCGTGGCACTGTGTCAAAATGCATAGCATAGGGGTTTTCCCCAAAACCTCCGCGCTCGACCCCTCGAAAAGAGGAAAGCTTTACATTGCAGGCCGATCCAATACAGCCGTGGCATGCTATGCAGCGATTATCAAACAGCGGCTGAATCTCACTGGCATACGTCACTGATGCGCCCGGCGCCGGCCCGAGTGGAACGGCCTTTGGTTCTTCTGAACAGCCTAAGCCCAGCATCGCTATTCCCAGCACGGGCAACATAAAACCGAAGCGCTTGAAGTAATGAGGCATTTTACTGATTCCCTTAACTGTGTTGACCCGCAGCTTATTGTAGCCTCTGTGAATCGTAACGCGGGGCCTTGTCATCGATAGGGCGGCATAGGCGCCGACTTACCGTGACTCAATTACGCGCAGGACCCTCAAATCGATTATAAGACGGATAAAAGGACGACCGCAAAAGCTTTTTTTTGGCTGTTCTGGGAGCTATCTGGGGCATTCGCACTATGGCATAAGCGTGCATAATGGATGTCAACATGGCATTCACAGAATGGCATTAAATCTATAGCTGCTCTTTTGGGCTGTAAATTCATTGAAGCTGGGATAAAATACATTGGCTATCTGCAGTATCTGCAGTATCTGCAGTATCTGCAGCTTCGTATGGCAAGAACTCATAATAAGGACAGATAATGACGCAACAATTGGCAGCAGGTCGCCAGGATCCATTAGCGACCAAACTAGGCTGGGCGATTTTTATCACCTTTTTTATCCTATTTTTTAACATCATTAACCTGCCGCGCACGCCACTGGGTGAGCGTGAGTTCTTGCAGATGATGCACGATAGCATGGGTCTTATTGTGGGTGTTTTATGTTGGATCAGGGTCTACTGGTTTGTTAAAGGTCCTGCGCCCACGCCGCCTGAGGGTGTTCCTGCAGCATCATTTGCTTTTGGCCGGATGATTTTGTTTGTGCTGATCTTTACGTTCGCCATCGAATTCGTTATTGGCACGCTCTATGCCTGGGGCGAAGGCAGAGATATCGTGCTGTTTGGCTGGCATGTGCCGCAGATGGTTGCAACTACGGAAAGCCTGCGTCTGCTATCGGGCTATCCTCATAGTGCTTTGGCGTTCTATTACCTGATGCTGATGTCGCTATGGATGGCTGTGGGTATCTGGCAGCAAATTAAATATAAGGCCGGGTGGCGTCGCCTGTTCCCTGGCGAGCTGGTATAGGAGTGGCTAACGTGAATGTATCGATTGGAACAAGAATTTTTCATGTTGCCATACTGGGTGCTTTTCTGGCTCTGGCTTTGTACTTCCCTTATCTGTGGTTTGGAGTAACGCCATTTCATACTGACGTGGTGGTGTCTGCTGCAGAGATAGAGCGCCTAAAAGTTGGCGCCGACACAACTGATTACTACGCCGAAGAGTTACCCGCGAGAAGCGAGGAAGAATTAACCTCTCAGGCAGAGGCTTTTCAGTGGTGCCGGTTTTGTCACACTCTGGAAGCCGATGGTGATCACCGCGTAGGTCCTAACCTAAACCGTATTTTTGGCCAACCCATTGCTGTTGTGTCAAATTTTCCTTACTCCGACGCATTTATGGAGTTTCAGCAGCCTGGTGTGGTTTGGACGCCCGAGCTTATGAAAGAGTTTATTGCGGCTCCGCATGAGATGGTGCCCGGCAACCGTATGCGTTATCCGCCGATGATAGGGTATGAAATGAGTGAAGAGAAAGACAATATGATTGTTGAACATTTGCTTCGTAAAACAAACTAGTTAGAGTTTTGCAAGACATAGCAAGCTCGGCAATGTTGCTCAACTGGAAGCAGACTAAGCTGTTTGTAGGACAATAAAAAAGCCCCGTATACGGGGCTTTTTTATTGTGCGACGAAGTAATGCTTAGTCATGCTTGTAAACATGTATATCTGTCTGGGGGTAGGGGATGTTCAGCCCCTTCTCATCAAACTGACGCTTAACCTGCTCTGTTACCTGATTGTATACAGTCCAGTAGTCGCTCGAATTGCACCACGGGCGCACATTGAAGTTCACGCTGCTGTCCGCCAGCGTATTCAAGTCTACCCCGGGGGCGGGGTCCTTCAGGATCAGTGGGTGGTTATCGACAATGCCCTTCAGCACGCTGTATACCTTGTCGATGTCATCGTCATAACCGCAACCGACGACTAAATCGACGCGCCGAATATCGTGAGCTGAAAAGTTAGTTATTGTGCCGTTCATGATCTGGCTGTTGGGTACAATAATTTGCTTGTTATCCGGTGTTTTCAGCACCGTGGTAAATATCTGGACTTCTTCAACGGTGCCGGATACACCGCCGCCTTCAATAAAATCGCCAACTTTATAAGGCCGGAATGCAACAATCAAAACACCGGAAGCAAAGTTTGACAGCGAGCCCTGCAGTGCCAGACCGATGGCGAGGCCTGCGGCACCAAGTACCGCGAGCAGGGAGGTGGTTTGTACGCCCATTGCGCCAATGGTGGTGATGACTACCACAATCAACAGTGCGGCATTAAGTATGTTGGAGAGGAACTTCTCCAGCGTCGCTTCCATTTTCATTCTTGTCATAGCTCTGCGCGCGGCACTTACGACCCCTTGAGCTATCCATCGACCAATAAAAAAGATTGCACCAGCGGTCAGCACCTTGATGCCGAGCTCAGTGCCGAGTGTCGATGCTGTATCCATTATGGTATTGACATCAAGCTTGCTCGGGTCGATTTTGCTGATGTCTATGCCTCCAATGTCAGTGGCGGCTGCGTGCTTGGTTGTGTTGCTATCCATGTATCCCCCTGCGGGTAAATTGCTGGTTTTTTTTCTATTTAACCATAATGCGGCTTGCGCTTTATCATGCCCAATTAAGTGAAAGTGATAAAGTCATATTTGGGTATGATGGTGTTAGTTGAACCATCAGGTCTTAATTTAACGCCCTATAGCTATAAAGGCTATTTTTACAAAGGTTGCATAAGTCAATGAAATATAGATTGTTAGGAAGTAGCTCTTTGCGTGTTTCTGAGGTCTGTCTTGGCGCGATGACCTTTGGTGAAGAGACAGGTATTGGCGCCTCAGAAGAGGTCAGTAAAGCGGTGTACGACGAGTATCTGGAGCAGGGCGGCAACTTCATTGATACGGCAAATATCTACACGCTGGGCAGCAGCGAACGCATGCTCGCCAAATTTATCGGCGCAAATCGTGACGATCTGGTGGTGGCCAGCAAGTACAGCATGACCACTGACGCTGCCCGTTTGAATGCCGGTGGGAATCATCGCAAAAACCTTACTCAGGCTCTGGAGATGAGCCTGCAGAGGCTGAATACCGATTTCATTGACCTGTATTGGGTGCACGGTTGGGATCAGGTTACGCCGGTGGGTGAGGTGATGCGTGCGCTGGATGACATGGTGAGGGCCGGCAAGATTCTGCACATCGGAATATCAAATGCTCCTGCTTGGTACATTGCCGAAGCCAATACTCTGGCGCGCGAACGCAATATGACCCCGTTCACTGCCATGCAGCTCCATTACAGCCTGGTTGAGCGCGGTATTGAGGCGGATTATTTTGATCTGGCTAAAGCCCATGATATGGCGATTCTTGCCTGGAGCCCGCTGGCCGGAGGCCTGCTCACCGGTAAATTTACCGCGCCTGATGGCTCGGTTGATCTGAGTGACTCCCGACTAAAGAACTCCCCTTGGGGAGGCGCATTTCTGGTCGATGAACGGCTGGCAATCGCTCGCGGAGTCGGCGAGCTGGCTGCTGAGATGGGGGTTAGTAGTTCGCAGTTGGCGTTAGCATGGCTGTTGCAGCGTCCTGCAGGGCCGGTAATTCCTATTATCGGTGCGAAGAAGCCCGAGCAGTTGCGCGAGAATCTCGGCTGTTTGGATATTCAGTTAAGCGCTGAGCAGATTGACCGCCTGGACGCATTAAACCCATTGAAGCTTGGCTATCCCCATTCCTTGCTCCAAAACGACAAATACCAGGCCATGATTCACGGTGATTTACGCGGTGAGTTACTGCGCAACTAAGCGGCTGGTCGCAGCGAGAGCATAGTATGTCGACAGTACTTATTACCGGCGGTAACCGCGGCATCGGGCTTGAACTCGTCCGGCAGTACGCGGCCAAGGGGTGGGCTGTGATCACCACAGCCCGTCAGCCCGAACGCGCCGATGCCTTGCAGGCGGTTTGTGCTGAGCACCCAAGCACCGTTGAAGTGTATCCACTGGATGTCACCAGCCATCAGGGCGTGATGCATCTGGCCAGTCAGCTTGCCGGGCGTCCTATCGATACCCTAATTAACAATGCCGGTACCTTCGGGCCCAAAGGTGCGCCGGAAGGTATGGCCTATCAGAGCCTCTCTTTTATGGATTATGGACTGTGGCGGCAGATGCTTGAGGTTAATCTCATCGCGCCATTTCACATTGCCGTCGAGTTCAAGCGCAACCTCGTGCGCAGCGAGCGGCCGCTCATTGTAAATATGGCCAGCGGACTCGCATCCATCACAGAGAACACTCGGGGCATGTCGCACGCTTACCGTTCCAGCAAAGCCGGCTTAAATATGCTGACCAAGGGCATGGCGGCGGAGTGGCAAAACATTATCGTAATTTCGATGTCACCGGGCTGGTGTAAGACTGATCTTGGCGGTGATTTGGCCGACGTAGAGCCGGCCGATAGTGTGCATGCTCAACAGCGCACTTATGAGACTTTAACAATTGCCGACAGTGGTCGCTTTATTGACCGTTTCGGTGGCGCGGTGCCTTGGTAAAGGCAATAAAAAGGGGATCAGACCCATGGGTCTGATCCCCTTTTTATAACTTTGATGGTGCTGTCAGAAAACGACTGTTGTTGCCTTCGTCTTCAGGAAGGGCTCTAGCCCTTCTTTACCAAACTCACGACCCCAGCCGGACATCTTGTTGCCGCCGAACGGAATCGCCGGATCCACTGCCGCATGACAGTTAATGCTGACCTGACCTGAATCAATCATCGACACCAGCTTGTGAGCGCGGGAGATATCCTGCGTCCATACGCTACCCGATAGACCATAGACATTGTCGTTAGCAAGTTGGGCAATTTCATCGAGGTCATAAGTGTCGAATGTTAGTACCGACAATACAGGGCCAAAGATTTCTTCTTGAACTATTGTCATGTCAGGCTTGCAGTCGGCAAACACAGTCGGTTCAACGAAGTAGCCTTTGTCACCGACTGCATTGCCGCCAGTTACCAGCCGCGCGCCTTCTGCTTTGCCGGCTTCAATGAACGACATCACACGGTCACGTTGAGTGGCCGAGATGAGCGGGCCTATGAGGGTGTCGGGTTGGAAGCCGTCGCCGACTTTCCAGAACGCGAGCGCTGCAACAACGCCTTCAATAACGGCATCAGCAACATCTTTATGAACCAGGAGGCGGGTGCCGGCCATGCAATTCTGACCTTGGAGGAAGAACGCCGCGCGACAAATACTGGGAATGACTTTTTCCATGTTCGCGTCAGGGAATACTACAACCGGGGACTTGCCGCCCAACTCAAGGGTTACTTTTTTCAGGTTGCTGCCGGCCGCTGCTTTGGCGATAGTTTGGCCAACGCCGGTTGAGCCTGTGAACGATACTTTCTGAATGTTCATATGTTCAGACAGTGCAGCACCCACTTCAGGGCCGGTGCCATTCACAACGTTAAACACGCCGTCCGGGACACCCGCTTCTTTTGCAATATCAGCAAGTTTCATTGAGGTCAGTGGCGCGAGTTCGGCAGGTTTTAATATGATGGTGCAACCTGCGGCAAGTGATGGCGCAATTTTCAAAATAGCCATGGCAATTGGCGCGTTCCAAGGGATAATTGCACCAACGACACCAATGGGTTCGCGTTTCGTGTAAGTCAACGAGCCGCCGGCAGGTGCTTCAGCCGGCGAAACCGGAATTGTGGCGCCTTCGATCTTGTCGCACCAGCCCGCGTAATAGCGAACGAAATCTGCACCAAACCCGGCCACGGTGTATTGCGCAATCATTAAAGGCTGGCCGTTGTCCAACACTTCGAGCTCGGCAAGTGTTTGCAGGTTTTCATCGATAAGATCAGCAAAGCGCATTAGAACCTTGCCACGCTGACGTGAGGATAACGCTGCCCATTCGCCTTTCAGCGCAGCCTGTGCGGCAACAACCGCTTTATCGATATCGGCACGAGTGCCTGCTTGTATTTTGGTAATCACTTCTTCCGTAGACGGATTGATGATGTCGATAGTCTCAGAGCCTGACGACTGAACCCAGGCGCCATTGATAAAAAGTTTGTGTTCCCGGGCCAGGAAATCCAGCGTGGCTTGCGAGAGAGCAGGTTGGTTTGCAGCAGCGTTCATAGCACTTCCTTGATGAGGCATTTCGGCGTTCAATTGACGTAGGGCGTTATGGTAGAGAAACTGTGAGCCCGAAACCAGCGCTGCGCGTCTGGAAAACCATTCGTAAACGAATAACAGCAAGGATTGTGCAATGCCAACTGTTCTTATTACCGGCGCGAGCCGCGGGCTAGGGCTCGAATTTGTTCGTCAATATGCATCTGATGGCTGGACAGTTATAGCAACCAGTCGCTCAGGATCGCCCAAGCTGCATGCTATGGCTGCCGATAACCAGAGGGTGACCCTGCACAGCCTCGATGTTGGTGATGCGGTATCTGTGTCTGAATTGTCGAAGGCGTTGGGGCCCATGCCTATAGATGTGCTGCTTAATAACGCCGGCTTTTTCGGGCGTATGCCGTTTGCCGATGGTGGCGTTGAACATCAGGCTTTTGGTAGTACCGATTTTGACAACTGGGCTAATGTCATGAATACCAATGTGTTCGGCCCGATGCGGATGGCCGAGGCATTTGCCGATAGAGTGGCTCTTAGCGAACAGAAGAAAGTTGTCACTCTCTCCAGCATGCTCGGCAGCATGGCCTTAAATACAATCGGTGGTTTGTACGCATATCGTTCCAGCAAGGCAGCGGTTAATCAGGTGATGAAGTCAATGTCGATTGATCTGGCGAAGCGCGGCATTCTCGCCACCGGCATGCACCCGGGCTGGGCCAAAACCGACATGGGCG
>JABIQA010000006.1 GCA_018699155.1 Chromatiales bacterium | reverse complement strand
ATCACATCTTTGCGACATAATATGGGAAAGGCAATTATGGCGGATACCATATATTTTATAGGTTTAAGAGCGACTTACTGCTCTTAAGCATCTCATATAGAGAGAAATAAGCAGCGTTGGAAAGCTGAAATGATCCGGCCGGTCAATGGAAAAATACAGACCAAAGTCAGCTTAAACACACAAAAAATGCATAACCGGCAGAAAATGCGGAGCGGTTCAAACAATTTCCCCGCATATCGACTTACAATGCAGAGTCTGGATCCAGGATTCACGCCACGGGCTAACGAATCACATTATTGACTAATTACATGGAATCTTTGATGGACAACTTAAAAATACTTGCCCTACTGATCTCTTTTTCATTCTCAGCACTAAACCCGGCTTTGGCCGTTGATGGCGAAACAGCCACACAGGAAAAACTGCTGGCGGCAGCAAAACTCGACCCTTATACCGTGAACCCAGGCGATATTCTGCTTATCTCAGTCTGGAAAGAAGATGACCTACAAGGCGAAGTTCTCGTCCGTCCGGACGGCTACTTTTCGTTCCCGCTGGCTGGCGAGGTAGAAGCTACGGGCAAAACGGTTGATGAAATCAGACGCGACATTACCGAGCAATTGCAGCGCTATATTCCCGACATTGTGGTTACCGTTTCAGCTCAACAAATCGGCGGAAATAAAGTTTACGTTATCGGTCAGGTAAACCGTCCAGGTGATTTTCTGGTTAATCCCAGAGTCGATGTTATGCAGGCGCTGGCACTGGCCGGTGGCATGACGCCCTTTGCGGATGTAAACGACATTACTATTCTGCGTCGCAAAGGCCATGTCCGCATGGCAATCCCCTTCCGCTATCGTGATCTCGAGCGTGGCAAACGCCTTGAACAAAACATTATTCTGCAGCCTGGTGATGTGGTCGTAGTTCCTTAAGCTTTTCAAAGCGATGACCAAGGGTTATTTGGTGATAAGTCTCAGTAAAGCTCGGCGTGCAGCGCCCGGCAGCTCGATGTGGATTCTGGCGCTAACCGCGCTTACTGTCCCATTAGCCGTGCAAACCGCAAAGGCCGACTCATGGAACACCAAGGCAAATGCATCGGTTGGTTGGAACTACAATGACAACCCTACTCTGCGCTCTGACGACTCTCCGCTAAAACGCAAAGCCACGTCATACGGTAGTTCAAGGGCCACCGCAGTGCTGGAATACGCTACGCCAAATCTAGCTATTGAGATAGCTCCGCAAGTGACACGTTCGTTTTACCCCAATAAAGAAGATAAAGACCTGGAATCCACAAATATCTATCTCGATACATTGACGGAATACAACCTACAAAGAAATTCCCTAGAACTCATATTGGAATACAGCAATCTGAGTTTACTCACGGATGAATTCGGTGATGGTTCTGCTGACGACCCGGGCACTGGCGCCCCAGGCGCCAACTTTAGAGTGGATGACAAGGTTCAGCGCTATGATATAAGTCCTCAGTGGACACATCAGCTAGGCGAAAAAAACCAGGTGTCCGTGGGAATGGTGTTTTTCGGCAGTGACTATAAGCTAGAAAAAACCAATCGCGCCGACAACCAAAATAAGCAAGTACAAATTAGCTACAATCACAACCTCAACAGTCGAATGAGCTTTGGTATCAGCGTCTTAGGGCGACGCTTTGAATCAGAGAAGCTGGCACCGATTCCGGTTATCGACATTAACCTAAAAAACAGTTCCGACAGCGTCGGCGTAACACTAGACCTAAACTACATATGGGGCGAACGAACTAATATCGGACTCAATATCGGCCGCACCAAAACAGATTCGAAAAGAGACGTACTGATAAGCGCAGACCCAACGACGCCGTTGATATCCACTTCCGAATCAGGCATCACTAACACGATTTTCAATTTTATTTTTAACCACACCGGCTACCGCAATTCGTATAGCGTTCTGGTCAGCAGAGGTATCGTGCCTTCTTCCCTGGGTATAGAAAACACACAGACATCAATCAATATATCGCTACGACGCCGTTTATCGGAAAGACTTACAGCCACCTTGGGTTTGAATGGTTTCGATCAGGAATCCATCAACAGCCAGCAGCGGGCATTTGATAACAAATACCGGTTCTTGACCGCCAATGCGAGCCTTGCCTGGCGCTTTAACCGCAGCTGGGCTGCCAGCGGCGTCTACACTTACCGACAGAACAGCAATGGGACGGGCTCAAACTCCCAGCGCGCAGACTCAAACCAACTCGGCGTTAGCCTGACGTATTTGTGGGACTAAAATGGCGGCAATAAGCCGCTTAAAGTCGAGCCCGGCTGCGGGACCACAAAGAAACCAACCTGAAATCACTAGCCTTTGATAATCATCGCAGGAGGCGTGTATTCACAAGTCCAGTCGAGATTAGGCCGGACCAAACCTTTCGGCTTGCCTTCCCACCAAGTCGTTCCAAAACCAGAGTTTTTCTCATCAATTACATTGAAAGCAACGACGTCTGATTCACGGAACACCAACATCTGACGATTCATTGCCCGCATTACCACCCTAACGTAATGAGTGCCTTCAGCAAGAAACTCGGACGGCACCCAACAGATCGTCGTATATCGACCGATCTCACGGGGCTCTGACTCAAATTGGCGGTTGGAATCGGCCGATGAAAACAAGTCTATACCGGCATCTGAAACCATAGTTATATAGGGGCTCAACTGATGACCAGGCTCCAGTACATCAAAAGTGATCTGGATACCCATTGCATGACCAATATCAACAGTACCTGTTGGCATACTATTTTCACCAACAACTTTAACGGCATGCAAGCGAACAGAATCATCGCCTGGCGCTTCGCTCATATCTTCCCAAACCCGCTCGGCTGAACTCTGTCCACCTGCTGTCATATAGGAATAAACCACATCGGCAATTGGTGCATCCTGAACCAACTCGCCACCGCGCATAAACAAACCGCGCTTACACAAACGGGCGACCGCAGACATATTATGCGACACAAACATAACCGTCCGGCCACGATCACCAGCTTCGCTCATCTGGTTGAGGCATTTACGCTGGAACTCGACATCACCAACAGCGAGAACTTCGTCTACGATTAGTAGGTCAGGCTCAAGGTGAGCCATAACAGCAAATGCCAAACGCACCGACATACCGCTGGAATAGCGCTTCACCGGAGTATCGACAAATTTACCGATACCTGAGAACTCCACAATATCGTCAAACTTGGCATCGACTTCACGCTTGCGCATTCCAAGAATAGTGCCGCTCATATAAATATTTTCGCGGCCGGTAAGTTCACCATGAAAGCCTGTGCCTACCTCAAGCAGGCAGCTCACACGCCCCCGCACTGTCAGGCGACCTTTGGTCGGTGGTGTAATACGCGAGATCACCTTCAACAAGGTCGATTTGCCGGCTCCATTGGCACCAACAACACCAACAATATCACCCTCATCCATATTAAATGACACATCGCGCAGCGCCCATAAAATATCATTACGGGGGGTCTCCCCAGCCAACTCAGCCTCAGAGAAACTATACAAGGAGCGATACTTGCGAAAATTAGCGAAGGGTTTAGTCAATACACGAACCAGTGGGTTACTGCTGTTCTCAGATGTGACCTGAGGAACACCGATACGGTACAACTTACTAATATTATCAACCGATAAAGTCCGATTAGTCATCAGATTACATCCACTACGATGCGCTCCATCCGTCTAAAATAGATCGCACCAGTTATACATAAAAGCAATGACACCACGAAACTGCAAATCAGCGAATCCCAGCGAATAAACATTTCGGGTGAAGCACCCAGCAAGGCAGACCGGAAGCCTTCGATCACTCCTACTATCGGGTTCAGCACATACCACCCACGCATTTCCTCAGAAATAGAACTGGATGGGTATAGAATGGGCGCAGTATACATAAGCATCCGCATAAAGTAGCCCATCACGATACCCACATCGCGATAACGAATTGCCATTGAGGACAACCACAAACTAAAGGCAAGGGGGACCATCATCATCATTACAAATAACAAGGGCAGCAATAACATATTCTTCGTTGGTGTGACCTGGTAATAACCCATTACGGCAACAATCAGGATTAACGAAATGCTAAAGTTAATCAGCCCCCCAATAATCGGCGTTAACGGATAAATAATCCGTGGGAAATAGATCTTTCCAAGCATTGCCGAATTGCCTATCAAGCTTCCGCTTGCAGCCGACATAGTGCCACTCATATAAGACCAGGGGATAATCGCCACTGTGGAAAAAAGCAGATAAGGCAATCCGTCAGAACCAATATCGACTAGGTTGCCGAAAATAACGGTAAATACCAAGATCTGGATTGCCGGTTGCACTAGCGCCCAAGCAAGGCCGCCCACGCTCTGCGCATAGGCCACCTTAATGGAACGCCAAACCATAAAGTAAAGCAGATCACGGTAGTGATTCAGCTCTCTAAAATCGACGAATGCCCAACTGCGTTTTGATTCGATAACGACTACGGGCTGGTCATGTGGTGTCTCAGACATTATTGATGACAATCCTGTAAATTTTTATTACTCATAAAACAACACACATGCTGTCATATAGTTACGATAATTTTTGCGGAACCTGCGTAAGTACGCATAAAGCTGATTAGATTAACTGATTTGATAGCCGCTTACTTTGACGTCATCGACAAAAATCGGGTCCCGTCTGTAACACAAGTCGACAACTGCTCCATCCAAAACAAGGACCACCTCACGCCGGCTGACGACCAATGGCGTAGTATTGCAGCCCTTCAGCCTTAACGCTCGCGAGGTCATAAAGGTTGCGACCGTCAAATATTACCGGCTGACTCAGCTTCTCTTTTATAAAGGCAAAGTCAGGGCTCCGAAATTCACGCCATTCAGTCATTATAACGAGAACATCGGCGCCATCCAGCGCGTTATCCGCCGTAGCGCAAATCTGCAAATCTTTTACATCACCGAAAATACGCTGCGCTTCAGAACGGGCTGCTGGATCATACGCCCGAACTATACCCCCATCATCCAAACAGGATTGAATAAACTCTCTGCTTGGCGCTTCCCGCATGTCATCAGTGTTTGGCTTAAATGATAAACCCCAAAGTGCAATCGTCTTACCCGCCATACTCCCGCTGAAATAATCACGAACCTTGTCTGCCAGAATATGCTTCTGTCGATTATTAACTCCTTCAACTGCGCGAATAAGCTCAGCATCATATTCAACAGTCTTAGCGATACTTTCCAAAGCACGAACATCTTTCGGAAAACAAGAGCCACCGTAACCCGCGCCCGGATAAATAAACTCATAGCCAATACGAGGGTCCGAACCAATACCAATACGGACGGATTCAATATCAGCACCCAAACGATCTGCCAGATTCGATATCTCATTCATAAAGCTAATTTTAGTAGCCAGCATCGCATTGGCTGCGTACTTTGTGAGTTCCGCAGATCGCTCGTCCATAAAAATCGTACGAATGTGATTGCGGTTAAACGGCT
>JABIQA010000062.1 GCA_018699155.1 Chromatiales bacterium | reverse complement strand
TGCCGAAGAGTTAAATGCCTACGCGGCAGATCATCCTAATGTCGTTGTTGAGCGCCTTGACCTGCTAGACCACGAGGGTATTGATGCGCTGGCCGCTAAATACAAAGATCAGCCGATTGATGTATTGCTGAATAACGCTGGTTTAATGAAAGGCCCCGAGAAATCGCAGATGGTCGGTACTATCGATTACGATGAGTTTATCCGTACCTATCGAATCAACGTAATGGGTCCGCTGAAGGTTTCAGAAGCCTTTTACCCCAATGTTAAGAAGAGTGATCACAAACTGATGGCTGCTCTGACTACCGGTAAAGGTAAGCGCGGTATACCGGTGCCCGGGTTTTCACTGTACAAAACCAGTAAGGCATCATTGGACGCCATGCAGTTAGAGATCGCGCTGCGTTGGACACGTCAGGGGCTGCGCGTCGTTACTTTATTGCCGGGCCGCGTGCTAACTCATGGCGAAACCGATGCGGGTGGCACCAATGCTATACCCATTGAGGAAAGCGTTGCCGGCATGATTAAGGTGATGGATGAGTTCCCTATAGAGCTTACCGGCACCACAGTTCAGTGGGATGGAGAGCTTATTCAGTAACTGGCCTGATTGCCCCATTTGCTTGATTGGAGGCGGGTGTGTGTTGCCTAGCTTTTTGTTGGGGCGAGCCACGAGGCAGGAGTCGTGATATCAACGGCAACGTCCTGTGGTTTTATGCACAATAGGGCATACTAGAAGCACCCCTAAAATTATTTTTCTGCCGAGCCCTTCTATGTTACTGCATACGTTCGCAATTACTCCGAACAACCGTAAGGTTGTCGCCTTTATTAAACACTTCGATTTGCCGGTAGAAATTCATCAGGTCAATTTCGCGAAGAAAGAGACATCTACTGACGAATTTCGTGCGCTTAACCCAATGGGCAAGGTGCCCGTGCTGGTGGATGGCGATTTCAGTCTGTGGGAATCCAATGCGATTTTAAGTTATCTGGCACTGAAGTTTCCACAAACCAATTCGCTGCCCGAAGATATTCGCGGCAGGGCTAATGTTGATCGCTGGCTGCACTGGCAGAGTTGCCATTTAATGCCATTAATTGGCCGGTTTAAAACCGGTGATGAGACTGACATGGCTGCGATTAATCCATTGTTCGACGTGCTTGAGGTCCAGCTTAAAGATAAAGATTTTATTGTTGGCGACTTATCCATCGCTGACTTCGCGATCGCTGCCTACCTAATGACCAGCCTCGGCAATAAATTCGATTACAGCGGTCACCCGCGATTGTCCGAGTGGCGTGACCTTGTTAGCCAGCTGAGCGGGTTTGTCGAGTCTCAGGTGCGTATCCCGCCTAAGCCTGCTGCATAGGCTCCCTTATGATCCCGAGTTTGATACAGCGTTACCCGTTCCTTAGTTATGTGCTGCTGGCCTATGCGCTTACCTGGAGCTTAACCGTGCCATTGGCACTGTCGAGTCGTGGGCTCATCGATGTGGATGTGCCGCACGCTGCAGAAATGCTCGCAGCCTTCGGGCCGCTGGTTGCCGCGCTGTTGGTTATGAAGGCTCTGCGCGGTGCGGCGGGCGTGACGAAGATTCTTCGTGGAATGCTGCACTGGCGAGTGCCTAAGGTCTGGCTGCTGTTCAGTTGCCTGAGCCCATTCTTACTGTTGGTTATAGCGGTTGCCATTTCATGGGTAAGTACCGGGCAGCAGCCGCAGTTTGTTACCGAAAAATCATTGCATTACCTCACCGCTATTGGGCTGTTCGAATTAGTTGTTGTCGGCGGCATGGTTCAGGGGTTTGGTGAGGAACCCGGTTGGCGGGGTTTTGCTATTCCCTGGCTGCGAAAGTCACGCGGCCCACTCTTGGCATCTTTAGTGCTGTTCCCGTTCTGGATGTTCTGGCATCTACCACAGTTCTTGTCACGCCCGGAATTTGGCATTGTGCAGTTTATGGGCTTCGGCTTGGGCATCTTGTCGGCCACGATATGGCTCACGCTGATCCACGATAAAACCCAAAGTATTTTGATGGCGGCTATCTGGCATACCGTCGTTAATGTTGCTCGAAATATGGCGCTGGCCATCTCAGTGCCGATGTTTCTGACGTTTAACATGCTGGTGACTGTCGGGGCTTTGGCGGTTGTGAGTTATTGGGTGATAACCCGAAAGCAGCAAGGCCCGCTTGGCGACACGTTAGCGTAGGCCGGGACATAATCTCAGATACAAAAAGGGTCGGAGGCTTATACAAACCTCCGACCCTTTTTTGTGGGTTAGCACCTACTTAAATAGGTGTGCATAGTCGGCAACAAAATCATCAATTTTGCGTGTTGGCCGACCCAGCATTTCATCCATTAGATCAGTCTTATGATCAATCATGCCAGCAGCGATACCGCCGAGCTCACCTGTCACTGCTTCAACTCTCCATTCCGGAAAGCCTACTTTACGCAGTACGTCTGAGTAGGCACTCATGGGCGGACTGATATGCTTAATCTCTTTGCCGAGCACTTTGCTGAACCTTGCTGCGACTTCGCCCAGAGTAAGCAACTCAGGGCCGGTGATGTCATAGCTTTGGCCTTCGTGACCGTCTTCGGTGAGTACTTTGGCGATGACATCGCCTACGTCACGGATGTCGGTGGGAACAACGGTGCCATCAGCGGTTGGCATGACGATGTTGCCGGTTTCTTTGATCTTAGCTGCTGAACCAATAAACAACTGCATGAAGAAGGTTGGACGAATCATGGTGTAGCTGAGACCGGATTTGCGAATGTGTTCTTCGATCCGGACATGCATTTTGGTGACGGTGGTGGTGCAACCAGGAATTGATTCCATTGATGACAGATATGCCAGATGGATATCGCCTTTTGCCGCGCAGGCATCTACAAACTGCGCTTCCATCGCTTCTTGATCTTCTACGTTCGGCAGTACAAGAAAGGCCTTGGTTATGCCTTCTAGTGCCTGGTCAAGAAAGGCTCTGTCAGAAAGGTCACCTACAGCGAGTTCGGCACCCAGACTCTTTAGCCCTGCGGCCTTATTTTGATCTCTAACAATGGCGCGAAAAGGTACGCCTAGTTTTGCGAGTGATTCTGCTACTGCGCCACCTGTTTTGCCGGTAGCTCCGGTTAGTAAGATCATGCTGTTCTCCTCTTGGGCAGCCGCTAGCGCACGATTGCCGATTGATTAGATGGCTCGAATTATGCCATGGAAGCCTGATATTGCTGCAGAATCTGCGGAACTGTACAAGCAGCGGGCAGAGCCTATACGCATGCGTATGGACAATATCTACCTGAACAGTCGGAGCGAACTGCGGGTGAAGGTTTCAGGTAAGGGTGGGGCCGGCATCGTTGATTTGTTTCTGAGCGATAAGGATTTTAGGTACGAAGCGGATGACCGAGAGGTTGTGTCACGTTTTCATCGTAGGTTCTAACCCACCGTGTCTACCTTACTCGGTCTGATTTTATAGTCTTCCAGCTTGTAGCGATTGAGTATCAGGATACTGCTTAAGTGCAGTATGGCCGGCACCAGAATGTAGGCAAACGCAATCCAAGTATTCACCGAGGCACTTTGTGGCGCCATGCTGCCATCACTCGATTCAACAAAGCCGATGAATGAGAGAAACACGAGGAAGATGGCAGAGCCAAGGGCATTGCCGACCTTGTCTACGGCAGAGTAAACGGATGACAGTGCGCCTTCACGACTGATTCCAGACCTAATGCGATCAAAATTGATAGTGTCGGTAAGCACCGAGAACGACATCAGAATAAAGCCGCCATTGAACAGCCCGATACCACCTGCAATTAACCAGACGATCCACATGGTGTCTTTGTCTGCCAGCCAGTAGAACTGGATACAAATAGCGTATAGAAATAAGCACCATTTATACACCGGCATTTTTCCCCAGCGCTTTGAGGCCCAAACCAGTATGGGCATAGAGCCAATAGATGAGAAGCAAATAACCACAATCCAGATGGCAATAACGCTGAATGATTGTGCGCCAAACCCCATTGCATAGGCAAAGAAGAACAGGCCGCCGGCGTAACCGATGCCCGCGCTGATGTATTGCACGATATTGGCGGTGATGAGCGTTACGAACGGCTTATTCGCCCACGCGGTTTTAATTTGCTCCAGCAACGGCAGGGTAGCTTCATCCGCAGGTTTACCACGCGAGCCACGTGTACCAAAAAATACCCACAGCGTGGAAAGCATGATGACGCTTCCGAGTGCCAGTGCCATCCATTCATAGGCTTGTTGTGCGGTCTGCCCGTAGTCCTGTATCGCCCGGCTGATAATCTCGGGCGCTAAAGCTCCACCTATTAATAAGCCCACTGCGAGGGCACCGTTCCTGAACGATAAAATGGTGGTGCGTTCATCCGCATCGTCCGACATTTCAGACGCCATAGTCAGATAGGGTACCGAGAACATAGAGAACCCGGTATTTAACAGTAGATAGATGGCGGTCATGTAAATAAACAGCGCCTGATCTTTAATATCCGGTACAAAGAACAGCAACAAAAAGCTTATAGCCGCTAGCAGGCCGCCAGCTAGAATAAACGGTCGGCGTCGCCCCCAGCGGGTATTGGTTTTATCAGAGATCACGCCTGCAATGGGGTCGGCAATCACCACCCAGATTTTAGCGATCAAAATAACCAGCGCACCGATGGCTGGGTCTAGGCCCAGTACAGTGGTCATATAGATGGGCAGGATCAGTGCAGGTGTGTCACGGAGTATCTGTCCGCCTACCTGACCGGCGCCATAGCCGAAGTAGGCCGATACCGGCAGTTTTTTCTGTTGAGCGCTGTTCAAGTGGTTCCCCTTGGTTGGCTGAACCATAGCAGACAAATTACTGCTAAATAACCGGAGAATGAACGAATTCTAAAGCCGGTCGTTATCATGTTGCTAGGGTGAATAGCGGACCGCTGGTACGGACTGAAGATAAGCAAAGATCGCTCCGAGGTCCGCGTCCGACATATTACCGTAGTAAGTCCACGGCATTAGGTTGATGTCTGTGGCAGAAGGGTCGGTGGTGCGCCTGAACAGAGCGATAAACTCCGCCTCACTCATTTCGCCTAAACCTTCGTCATGTGTTGTTAGGTTCGTAGAGTACATCAGTCCATTACGTCCCTGAAACTCGACGCCGCCGGCAAGTTCTAGCCCCTCTATGGCTTGGCGACTGCGTGAGTCCCGCGGTGAGTGGCAAAAGGAACAGCGGGCCACCGTAGAGAGGTACTTGCCGTAGGCTATAGGGTTGCTCATGTCCGGGTGGGGAACGGGACTGTTTAGCGGCTCCGGCACCAGCCTTATTACCCAGTTCACCGGAAAGTTGATCGCCGTATCGGGCAGGGAATGGTCGATCGGTTCAAGCGAACGCACATACGCCACTGCCGAACGGGCATCTTCGTCTGATAAATTCCGGTAAATAAAATACGGCATGATAGGGAACAGAGCTTGGTCATCTTTGCCGATACCTTCACGCACTGCGCGAAGCACTTCACCATCGGACCAGTCTGAAATGCCTGTTTCATGTGGCGTGATATTGCGAAAGCAAATTGTGCCGGGCAGTCCGCCGGACTAATCACTGAGTACTTTGTCCACACAACTCGTGGCGACCGGCTGGGGTGAAGTTGATCTCGATCCCAGCCGCTCGGCATAGCTGGCGTTGGGCATCGACGAATTGTTGG
>JABIQA010000098.1 GCA_018699155.1 Chromatiales bacterium | reverse complement strand
GCGCATAGGCACCTACCAGCTGTGCAAAGACGCTGAGGGTACCTGGCGTTTTGCCCCCACAGGCCAGGCAAAGTAGCCGCCGACAACACTTAAAGGCTCCAATGCCGCTAAACATATGCAGTCAAAATTAAAGAATCCGAATTTCTACTACTTGCTAGCGGGCTTGCTGTCTCTTCTGCTTATTAATCCGATCATTAGTGATCTGCTCGGATACAGCTCGAACTGGCTAACCAGCGCGACCTTCAGTTCCTGCATGATTATTGGTATATGGAGCCTGCATGGGTCCAAAACTCTATTTCGTTTGGCGCTAGTACTCATTGCGATATCCACAACTTTATCGATACTCAACCCGATTTACCCACAACTGCCGCTGCAAATGTTGAACATTCTGGTAGTGCTCATTTTCTGCGTTATGAGCGTTATCTTTATTCTGGCCGAGATTACTACTGATCTGAAAGTGGATGCCAATCGAGTTGTCGGCGGTATCTGCTTGTATTTGCTTATTGGTCTTGTGTTCGGCATTACTTATACAATTCTGGAAGCCTTCCTGCCCGGTTCTTTTTCGAACATGCCTGAGCAAGCTCAGCGCATCAACTCGGAACTGATTTATTACAGCTACGTAACACTGACCACTATGGGCTATGGCGATATCGTGCCGCTGCGCCCACTGGTTAGAACTATTGCTTATCTGGAAGCCATTATCGGGGTGTTCTATATGGCTATCATGATTGGTTCAATGATTGGCCTCCTGCTCAACAGAGCCGGATCCAATACTGAAGATAGCAAATCAAACAACTAGGCTAGCCGAAAGTGGTGCATCACGCCGAAAGTGGTGCATCACGCCGAAAGTGGTGCATCACGCCGAGATCGCTTGCAAATAGGACGGCAATACAATAAAACTATTCATATTGCGTGCCCACGAAGTTCAACATGGGTTTTCGCTCAACTACGGAGAACAGCATGAGTAAAACCATAAAATTATTATTTCTTAGCTGCGCCATCATGGTGTTGGCCGCTTGCTCGACAGGTCCTAAAATCTACGTCAACAAAGATCCGAAAACTGACTTGGGGGCATTTACCACATTCGGTTTCGAGAAAAACTTAGCCACTGATAAGATCGATGGCACGCAGTCACTGCTATCACAGTATTTTATTGCTACCACCAAGAAAGAAATGGAACTTCGCGGTTACAAGTACACCACAGAGAACCCCGAGCTAGGCATTAACTTCTACGCCAGCACCCAGGAAAAAATTCGCTCAACAAGCACCCCGACAATGGGAATGGGAATGGGAATGGGTGGATACTATGGTTACCGGGGTGGGTACTACGCGCCTTATGGCGGTTATGAAACGACCGTGCAGCAATACACACAAGGCACGGCAACCATCGATCTGGTCAACATGAGCACCAAAAAACTGGTTTGGGAAGGTACTGCGGTCGGAAGGATTACCACTGAGGTTCAGGAGAACCTTCAGGGCTCTGTGGCTGACGTGGTCAAAGATATCTTCCAGCGTTATCCAACACAACAAGGTGGTGGTCCTGCTTATGTTCCGCCTAAAGCCAAGAAGTAAATATCAACCCATAAAAAAAGCCGGCTGTACGCCGGCTTTTTTTATGGGCGCTGAATATAGAATTTACTTACGCGGTGTTGCCGTATGCAATTCTGTAGAAGCGCGTTCAAGCCCTCCGGTTAATAAAGTTCCGATGCTACTGTCTGCGTAGTTAAGTGATTCCAGAATACTGCTTTCATCTTCACGACCCGGCTTGTGAAGCACATAACCATGTACCGCATCCTTATGCCCCGGATGACCAATGCCAATGCGCAAGCGAAGAAAGTCTTTGCCGCAATGGGACATGATACTGCGGAGACCGTTATGCCCGCCATGCCCACCACCCTGCTTAAACCTCACCACGCCCGGCGGCAAATCCAGTTCATCGTGACAAATCAGCACCTGATCAATACTGAGCTTATAAAAATCAATAAATTTGCGCACCGATTGACCGCTTTCGTTCATGTAGGTAGACGGCCTTAACAGACGCACACTCTGCCCCTGCAAGCTGATCTGACAGGCGCCACCCATCACTTTGCTCTCAGCTTTTAAACTGCCACTAGCAGCAGCGGCAAGCTGGTCGACAACCCAAAACCCAACGTTATGGCGGGTTCGTTCATACTGATCACCCGGATTGCCCAGCCCCACAATTGCCTGTATTTGCATGCTACTCACGACCTGTTATCTGAAAAAGCACCAACGCTTGATATGGCGTTATTGAGTGGGCCAACAGCTATTGTGCTTAGTCCGTAAAAAAAAGCAAAAAAAAGCCGCACATTAAGCGCGGCTTTTTCTGTATCTCTGATGGGATTACAGAACCAATCAATCTTCCTCTGGTTCTTCCCCAGATGCTGCAGTAGGCACTTCAGAAGCCTCAACAGTCTCTTCATCTTCGTCTTCCTCAACCTCAGAAACACGCATAAGCTGACAGCTTGCAACCGGCTGACCATGCTCTTCACCTTGAGAGAGCTGAAGCAATTCAACACCCTCGGGAATAACTAGATCAGAAAGATGCAAGGTCTGATCAAGATCCATATTGCTCAGATCAACTTCAATATATTCGGGCAGGTTAGCCGGCAAACAGCTGACTTCAACTTCAGAAATAACCTGAGAAATAGCTCCGCCGTTAAGCTTAACGCCCGGGCAGGTATCAATGCCGATAAAATGCAACGGAATATCCATACGGATTTTCTCGTTCGCAACAATGCGCTGTAAATCAAGATGCAGGACCTGGCGCTTTGCAGGGTGGACCTGGATATCTTTAAGGATACAGGGCTGAGTGCGATCGCCTACTTTTACAGTAAGGATACTTGAGAAGAACGACTCATTCTGCGCCTGACGCAGCAGTGAGTTCTGATCAAGAGTAATGTTGCGCGGCGGACGGCCAGCGCCATAAACGATTGCAGGAACTTTGCCATTATGACGCAGGCGGCGGCTCGAACCTTTCCCTGTGTCTGTACGGTATTCTGCAACCAAGTCAAGTTGGTCAGACATGATGGAACTCCAAAACGATAAAACTGCTATAAAACGAAAGGCCTGCTTACGACCAGTAGGCCCTCAAGGGAGCGCGATTCTACCCCAACAGCTGTCCGGTAACCAGCGACCTACGGACCCGCCGCAACTCTGCCTACAGACATTAAAGACAAAAAACCTTTGGTATAGAGGGGTTAAAGCCCTAAACAAGGGCTCAATCAGTCGACATACAGCGAACTAACCGACTCATCCTGACTGATACGACGGATGGTTTCGGCCAGCAATTCTGCCACCTCTAACCGCCGGATCTTCGAACATTGCGCAGCGGCCTCACTCAACGGCACTGTATCGGTGACCACCAACTCATCAAGATCCGATGCATTAATACGATCTATAGCCGGGCCTGAAAGGATCGCATGAGTAATATAAGCCGAGACACTCTTCGCACCTTTGGCCTTCAGCGCGCCGGCGGCCTGACATAATGTCCCCGCAGTATCGACCATGTCGTCGATCAACACACAATCTTTGCCATCAACTTCACCGATGATATTCATCACTTCAAGCTCATTGGCTCGTGGACGACGCTTATCGATAATAGCGAGATCGGCATCATCAATACGCTTGGCGAGGGCTCGTGCACGCACCACACCACCAACGTCCGGAGATACCACGACTAAGTTATTAGTATCGTTCTTCCAAACATCACCCAACAACACCGGTGACGCATACACATTGTCGACTGCTATTGAGAAGAAACCCTGAATTTGATCAGAATGCAAATCGACAGTCACGACACGGTCAATGCCCGATGCAGAAATCATATCAGCGACAAGTTTTGCCGTGATAGGGGCGCGTGCGGCACGCGGCCGCCTATCCTGACGAGCATAACCATAATAAGGGACTATGGCTGTAATGCGAGCAGCTGATGCGCGCTTACAGGCATCAGCCATAATGAGCAACTCCATGAGGTTGTCATTCACTGGTGGGCATGTGGACTGGACCAGATAGACCTCACGACCCCGTATATTCTCGAGAATTTCTACTGCAATCTCGCCATCACTAAAAGTGCCAACCGAAGCCTTGCCCAGAGGCAACTGAAGATGACGGGCAATATTCTGAGCCAATTGCGGGTTTGAATTGCCTGTCAGCAATATCATATTGTCGGTATCGAATTCTCTGTCAGTACGTGACTGGACCATGACTTATCCGACTCCCGGATGGCAAAAAAAAATGGCTGGGGCGGCAGGGATCGAACCTGCGCATGACGGGATCAAAACCCGTTGCCTTACCGCTTGGCTACGCCCCAATAATTTGTATTGGATAATGTTTGTGCGCCTTACATCGGAATCCAAGTAGCCCCCAAGACGCTAGCAGGGCGGTATTGTGAATGCCCCGGCGCTGGGCTGTCAAACAAGATTCCAATTTCGACCAAATGAAACACCGATTTACTAATCCCCGAGGCTCCAACTGTCCACAATCAGCCGCAAACGAACCTCTGTATTTTGAATTTGCAGTTTTGATGGCAGTAAATGCGCATCGACCCGCGCGAAACGCTGATACTGCACCCGCCAGCCAAGCTGGCTAATACTCAATAACTCGCCAGCTTCGCCAAACTCCTGCTCAAACTGATAGCCGGGATTCGGAATGCCCAGCAGCCAATAACGAATGCTGGCGGCAGGAAACTGCCAGCCCAACTGTTCAGCCAAAAACTGTTCTGCCGCATCCCCACCGGTATAGCGATGCTGAACGTCAAGGTCAGCGCCAACCATGGTCAGCTCATCTGGCACCCAGTGGATATTTATCGCCCCCGCACCAAGCGGACCGGCCAGACCAATATCGACTGTTTCGCCAGCCTGCTCCCAAAGAATCTTACCCTGCCCACTACCCTCAGGCTGCTTTACCGCAATACGACCCTGCATTGACCAGTCATCCAACAGAGACAGCTGCGCTATACGCTGAGCCATGGAATCATCGACCGGAGCTGATGCCTCGCGCAAAGAACTGCAGGCAGAGAGAGCCACCACTAAAAGCAGAACGAGCCCGCGCAGCATCGCCGTACCAAACATCAAGACTTATGCCTTTCAATAGTTTCCCGCAAAACCATGTGGCTAGGGGAATCCTGCAACGCGAGAGCCCAAACAATATTCGCTTCACCATCACGGCCGAGAGTCCACAACACCTCGCCCAAATGTGCGGCAATCTCTGGGTCAGCCTCAATAGCATAAGCGCGCTCAATCTGAACTAACGCGGCTTCGTTGTCGCCCTCACGGAATAATACCCAACCCATGCTGTCGAGAAACGCAGGGTTATCGGACTGCTGAGCCAAGGCTTTGCTAATCAACTTATGGGCTTCGCGCAAACGCAGATTGCGGTTAGCCATTGTGTAGCCCAACGAATTCATGCCGTTGGCATTGCCAGGGTCAAGCACCAGTGCCTCACGGAATGCACTGACAGCAAGGTCAGTTTCACCCATGGAATCCAATGCCGCGGCACGTGCCAGCATCAAATTGATATTGGCAGGTTGATACTCGAGGCTGCGGTTATAGGCCTCATAAGCCTCAGCAGCGCGCCAATAAAGGGAATAGATACCCGCCTTAGCAGCCCAGATATCGAAGCCCAACTGCGGGAACTGTGAATACACCTCATCTAAATGAGCGATACCTGCATCAACGTCACCGATCTCGCCAAGAAGGCCGGCTATCGAAACCTGAGCAGGCAATAACAGCGGACCGGACCGAACCTGGGAGTAGTAACGGAGAGCTGGCAATATCTGTCGCGAACCTTCGGACATTCTGGCCAGGTAAAAATGACTTTCATTGGTATAGAGGCCTGCCGAAAGGAGTTTACTAAAGTCGTTCCAGGCGCCCAACTGATTCCCATCATCCATATTAATTATGGCGCTTAGGCGGACAATCTCCGGCATAAAGCCATAACGCTCTGCCATGTCATCGAGATACTGCAGGGCTGCATCTACCGCATCGCTACTGGCAAGCAAGCGAGCATACTCAAGTTCAAGTTCGATACTGCGGTTAGCCGCTATAAGCGCACGCATCTCGGCAAGAGCCTCATCAGCCCGGCCGAGTAAAAGCAGACCGCGCAACCTAACGATCTGTGCTCGCTGCAAACTCGGTTCAACCGCCAGCACGGCATCGGCATTTTCTAATGCCAGCGCGCCATCCCCTGCGCGCACCGCCGCACTTGCTAAAGCAAGCTCCACTCCGGGCTGGCTCGGGAAACTCTGCTGAAATAACTGCATTACATCCACAACTGCATCAGCATCACCAATCGCAGCGATTTCAGACTCCAACACCAGATAATCGCCTTCAGAGCGTTCGGCGATGGGTGGCATAGATCGTTCAAAGTGAACAAAAGCTTTCTTCGCATCATTCAGGCGCAGATACGCAACGCCCAGATACCCATGAACAGCAGGATTATCGGGATCCAGCTCCAACCAACGCACTGCCGATTCGAGGAAGTAAGCCACAAACCCATAATTGTAGGCATACTCAGTGGACAGTTGCGCTATCTCGATATCGTCGGCGAGGCGCGCAGCGGCAAGATACTCTTGCGCTGCAACATAGTAATCGCCGCTTTGCATAGCAATTTCGCCCATCGACAGGTGATAACTGGCTTTAGGCACATAATCTGGTGTCGCGAGCGACGGAGGTGATGTTGTATACCGCACCGGAGCACTGCAGGCGCTAAGCATCACAGCGAGCACCAACAGCCTCACAAGCATAGAATATCTAACGTAATCGCTCATATTGAGAATAATACACAGCTAGTAAGATTGATAAAGACCAGATTACCCTTAAGTAGTAACCGATTGTTCATTTCAGCAGTTGCTGTTCGCCTGCGGCCGGATTCACGGTAAACTGCGCGTCTTCAACACACAGCATACGCCGATGCCACATAAAAGAGCTCCGCTTCACTCAGGGCTCCTCTGGTAGCAATGCGGAATCCGATTAGTAGCAACACTCACTTTTGAAAGCGCACCCACTTGAAAAACTCCATCATCAACAAACTGGAACAACTTGCCGGACGCCATGAAGAGGTCGGCAACCTTCTGTCTGATCCCGAGATCATCGGTAATCAGGGAAAGTTTCGGGACCTATCGCGCGAATACTCTGAACTCGACCCGGTTGTGAACCTGTTTCAGCGCTTTTTGATTGCGCGCAGCGACATGGCCGGCGCAGAAGAAATGCTGGAAGATAATGATCCTGAGATAAAGACCATGGGGCAGGAAGAAATTCCTATGCTCAAAAAGCGCATGGAAAATCTTGAGCTCGAATTAAAGAAACAGCTTATTCCAGTCGATCCTCATGATAAGAGCAACATCTTTCTTGAAGTCCGTGCGGGGACCGGTGGTGATGAAGCCGCCATTTTTTCCGGCGATCTATTCCGCATGTATTCCCGCTTTGCCGAAACTCAGGGTTGGCGTATTGAAATACTCAGTGCAAGCGATGGCGAGCATGGCGGTTACAAAGAAATTATTTCCAGAATCGAAGGCAATGGTGCCTATTCGAAACTCAAATTTGAATCGGGCGCGCATCGCGTGCAGCGTGTGCCTGAAACGGAAACGCAGGGTCGCATTCATACCTCAGCCTGTACCGTAGCGGTGTTGCCCGAAACAGATGCCATTGAAGAGATCAGTATTAATCCGGCCGACCTTCGCGTTGATACTTACCGCGCATCAGGTGCCGGTGGTCAGCACGTTAATAAAACTGATTCCGCTGTTCGCCTTACCCATCTGCCAACTGGCACTGTGGTTGAATGTCAGGACGAGCGTTCGCAGCATAAAAACCGCGCCCGTGCGATGAACCTTTTACAAGCCAGGCTGCTCGATAGCCAACAACAAGCACAGGACAGCGAGCGGGCCGAACAGCGTCGCCTGCTGGTCGGCAGCGGCGATCGCTCCGAGCGGATACGCACCTACAACTACCCGCAGGGCCGCGTTACTGACCATCGCATAAACCTAACGCTATACAAACTGGACACCATCATTGCCGGTGATATCAATCAACTAATTGAACCCTTAAATAACGAATATCAAGCCGATCAACTGGCAGCAATTGAAGGCAACGAATAAAACCAAACGGAAGACTCATGACCGCACTTGTAGACACTATCGGTAACACCCCCCTTATCCGACTAAACCATGCATCCGAAGCCACCGGCTGTGAAATTCTCGGCAAAGCTGAATTCATGAACCCGGGCGGATCAGTAAAAGACCGCGCCGCACTGGGCATGATCCGTGCGGCAGAGGCCAGCGGCGAATTGAAGCCGGGTGGCACAATAGTTGAAGGCACTGCAGGTAATACCGGCATCGGTCTCGCCGTGGTGTGTAATTCACTGGGTTATAAGACCGTCATCGTCATGCCCGATAATCAAAGTCAGGACAAGGTGGATACATTAATGGCTTACGGTGCTGAGGTTATTCAGGTGCCCGCAGTACCGTTCAAGAACCCTGAGCATTTTGTGCATCAGTCACAACGGCTCGCCGCGAAGCTGAATGCCGAGTCACCGAATGGTGCCGCTTGGGCAGGGCAGTTTGATAACATTGCTAATCGGCAGATTCACGAAACAACCACGGCACCGGAAATCTTCGAACAAACCAGCGGTAAAGTAGATGCGTTTATCTGTGCAGTGGGAACCGGCGGCACGCTAGGCGGTACCGCACGCGCACTGAAACAGCTGAATCCTAATATCACCATCGGACTCGCCGACCCTAGCGGCTCAGCGCTGCATAATTTCTTCGCTCATGGCGAACTGAAAGCTGAAGGCGGTTCAATTTCTGAAGGCATCGGCAACAGCCGTATCACCGCAAACCTGGAAGGCGCACCCATCGACATTTCATTCCAGATTCCCGACAGCGAATCCATTCCGCTGGTGTACGACTTAATAAAACATGAAGGCCTCTGCCTAGGGGGCTCAAGCGGTGTGAATGTTGCCGGCGCAATTCGCCTGGCGAAGCATCTCGGCCCGGGCCATACCATCGTCACACTGCTGTGCGATTCAGGCATGCGCTACAAGGCCCGCCTATTCAACCGCAAGTTCCTCGCGGAGAAAGGTTTAAGCATGCCCGACTGGCTAAAAATCGCCTGATGCCGGCAAAAACGGCGCCATAAAAAAAGCCCCGCAATGCGGGGCTTTTTTATACCTGCACTTATTGCTTAGGCCAACGGTGGCTTCGGCTCCTGAGTGCGAGAATAGATTTCCAGACTTGAATGGCTGGGACCGTAATCTTCGGTAGGAGCCTCAAGAAAGTCAGGGCAATTCTCCTTCGCATAGGCCAAAGCCTGCGAAGAGATAATGTCAGTTGAAGGACCACCGGTCATAGCGCCGTTATACACAACATGGCCTGACTGCTGACCCATTAGCATCCACGGCAACCATGGAGTAATGCGCGCCCAAGTACCTGAATAAGGAATAGATGTCAGCGCAGGGTTCTCGAGATCGCTCCGCTGCACGTTGTAGCGCATCATCTCGGTAACCTGAACCATGGAGCCTGAAGACTCACGAACAAATTTCTTCGGATCCAATGAGTTCGGATATAACAGATGCATGTCGGTAGACAGGCTGATCATGTTGTCGCCAAACTCATGCCACGGGAAGATCAATGGAATTTTTCGGGGCTTGGCTTTTTCAGGATCTGCGCTCTTAAAATCTTCCGGGGCAAGGATGAGGTTGTCGCTGATGGTGTAGTTGAAAGGGTCATTTTTCACCTGCACAACATCAACTACTTCACCTGTCCATGGGTTAGTCCATTTCTCAATGATCTCGCCAGTACGGGTATTGGTGTAAAAAATAACTTCTTTGTTCAAGCGACGAATAGTGCCGTCTTCCAGAGGCACCAAACGAGTGGCCAGAAACACGTCAAATCCACACAGTTCTTTAACAGCTTCGCCAGGCTTAACGCCCAGAATCACGCCGCGAACACTTGAGAATTTTTGGTTCTCAGGGTTAAGGTCACCCTGAATACGAGACCAGGCATCACGGTTCCAGATCGGGTTTTTGAAGTCGATCTTAGTTTCAAATTTAAATGACATACTTTTACCTATACGAAATGAACGAGGCCTAGATCAGCCTCAAAAATTTAAACCAGCAAAACTGGTTGGCATTACCCAAAAAACTAGCCAGAAAGTTCAGTGAAAAACCCCAACGTGAGCCACATCAGGTTATAGAGAGCCACTTAAGGCGTCGCCATCTGGGTTATTTGTTGATCTGATATTAACCGAAACGGTCAGGCTATACAGTGCAAAGCTCTAAGACCCAACTGGAGCATTCATCTGGTGGTGGGCGTCATCACAGACTGACATTCATTAAAATGCGCCACCAACCCTCCATTCAGGAAGAAGCTTCAGTACTTCAAAAGCCTTACTGCGGCTCCTTATTAAGCCTATCCCAATGCTTAGCGGGGGACATCACAACCATTTCACGGTTAAGGCGCAGCAGATCAACGCCAAGTATGAACTGACTAAATACGAGCAAATGCCTGCTCAAGATCAGCGATCAGATCATTAGAATTCTCAATACCGGGAGACAAACGAATCATGCTATCGGGAATACCCAGAAACTTGCGTTCTTCCGGCAGCATGCTGTTATGACTCATGGTAGGCGGATGCCCAATCATGCTTTCTACCCCACCCAGTCCCTCTGCAATGGAGAAAATTTCGAGCGCATTAAAAAGTATCGCCACATCGTCCTTATTACCGTCAATCAAAAAAGTAACCACAGCACCAAAGTGGTTCATCTGCCGCTTTGCCAGCTCATGTTGCGGGTGACTCTCCAATCCCGGATAACGCACCTCCTTAACCCGCGGGTGCTTCTCCAGCCAACGGGCAATGGCAAAACAGTTGCTCTGATGTTGATTCAGGCGCAAGGCCAGCGTTTTAATACCACGCAACAGAAGATACGACTCGAACGGACTCAGAACGCCACCGGTAGCATTGCTCACCAACTGCAACTCAGCAGCAAGCTTTTCTTCTTTAACCACCAATATGCCGCCTAATGTATCAGAATGCCCGCCCATCCATTTGGTGCAGGAATGCATCACGATATCGGCACCCAGCAATAATGGCTGCTGGCCGAGCGGCGTAGCAAAGGTGTTATCAACAACAACCAATACGCCCCGCTTATGGCCAATAGCCGCCAGCGCTTCAATATCAACAACCTGTAAAGTCGGGTTAACCGGAGACTCCAGCCACAATAACTTAGTGCCCGGCTTTATTGCCGCCTCTACCGCGGCCAGATCAGAGCAATCCACAAAATCAGTTTCTAAACCCTGTGAATGACGTCGCACCCGGTTAAACAGACGAAAGCTACCCCCGTACATGCCGCGCGATGCCACCAAATGGCTGCCGGCCGGGAGCAATTCTAGTACCGCCGAAGATGCAGCCATTCCGGAAGCAAAGGCAAAGGCGTTGGTGCCGCCCTCAAGCTCAGCCACGCATCGCTCAAGCGCTGCGCGAGTCGGGTTCGCATTACGGGAATACGCATAATCTCCCCAGACACCAAAAGCTTCTTGCTTATAGGTAGAACTCGGGTAAATCGCCGGCATAACGGCCCCGGTTAAGGGGTCGATGGTGTCACCCGCGTGAATACACTGGGTTTCCGGATGTTTAGCGAACTTGCTCATGACTGAATTCCAATAATTATGCTGCAAGGCTTACTATAGAGCCTGCGCTCCAAACACTAAAGTCCTATTCCCATCTCACAAGCCCGCATCTTATGCAGATTGCACCACTTATTAAACTGGCGAGCCAGCGCTTAGCCGACAGCAGCGATAGTCCGAGACTGGATGCTGAGTTATTGCTGGGCATGGTACTGCGCAAGTCACGCGCGCAGATCTACAGCTGCAGCAACGACGAAATCAGTGCGGCAGATCAGGCGCTGTTTGCCGAACTGCTGGAGAAGCGGCGAAATCATTTGCCGGTTGCTCACATCGCTGGCAGACGAGAGTTCTGGACGCTCAACCTCAAGGTGACTCCTGATACGTTGGTTCCACGACCCGAAACAGAGTTACTCGTGGAGCAAGCCCTCGCCCGAATTCCCGAAGAGTCTTCTGCTCGTGTGCTCGACCTCGGCACCGGCAGCGGCGCCGCAATTCTGGCTATTGGCAGTGAACGCCCAAACTGTCCTCTGTATGCCACCGATATCAGCCGCGAAGCTCTCGAAGTTGCTGCTGAAAATGGTGCCTGCTCTAAGCAGCAGGTTAACTGGTATGAGGGTGACTGGTTTGCCGCACTTCCGGGCGAAGCGCCAATGCGGAAGTTTGACATCATCGTATCTAACCCGCCCTACATCGGCATTGAAGAAAGCGGGCTTATCGACCCTGAACTGCAATTTGAACCTGACATTGCGCTGTACTCAGGTGACGACGGCCTTAGTGCCATTCGCGCTATTATCCAAACCGCGCCAGAACACCTCAACGCTGAGGGCTGGCTGCTGCTGGAGCATGGATTTACGCAGGGTGAAGCAATTCGCGCTTTGCTGGCTGATCACAATTTTGTCGAAATATCGACAATGCTCGATCTTGCCGGACGGCCCCGGGTTACTTCTGGGCGCATGGCAGCGACTGCGCACTAGTTACCGCAAATCCGCCGCCCGCTGGAGTAAACTCTACCATTAGGAGAACATCCGACCATGAGCCCTTCAGATGCCAATGCAGTACGTTACGCCCGCCACTATAGCCTGCCACCAATAGGCCCTAAAGGTCAGGAGCGCCTGGGCAAAAGCAGCGTACTTATTGTGGGTGCCGGAGGCCTTGGCGCTACCGCCAGCTTGTATCTCACTACAGCAGGTATCGGCAAAATCTATATTAATGACTTTGATAAAGTTGACGCCACCAACCTCCCGCGTCAGATACTGTTTCGCCCTGATGATATCGGACGCCACAAAGCTGAAGCCGCGGCCCAGCATCTCAGTGAATGGAATCCTGAGGCCATGATTATTCCGCTACCTGAACGCCTGAGCGAACATGCGCTGCAAGAAATTGTTCAGGATGTGGATGTTGTACTCGATTGCAGCGATAACTTCGCAACCCGATGGCTGCTCAACAAAATCTGTTTTTCAGAACACCGCCCACTAATCAGCGGCGCGGCCATCCGTCTCGAAGGACAATTATCTCTGTTCCGCCATGACCGGCAGACACCCGGCGAAGGATGCTACCGCTGTCTCTATTCAGAACAGGATGAAAACCTCGAAGACTGTGCGGGGCAGGGAATTCTGGCTCCGGTAGCTGGAACTATCGGGTGCATGATGGCCACAGAAGCCATCAAACTACTCAGCGGCATAGAAAGCGAACTGGCGGGTAAACTCTGGACCTATGACGCGGCAGCCGCTGACACCCGCCTGATACGCATACCCAAGCAAGCAGATTGCCCGGTATGCGGCAGCAGGTAGGCGAACGACGGATAACTCCGCGTTCAAAGTTCAGCCTTTATCGTGAGTTACACCAAAACCAATACCGTCGGCATCGAACTAATCCTGGGCAACCGCAGTAACAAAAATCATGTGGAAGCCCTAACTAAAAAACACCCGTAACGCGCACTTGTTGTTTAAACATTGGCTGATGATTCGGCCTATTTAAAAATAGCCATGCTATCCCGAAGCACATCGCACATCATGTCCCTGAAACTCACTAATGCCGTCGCGCGAACACTGGATTGCCAGCGGATACCACAGCGCTCTGGACTTGGCACTTGCAGTCAGGCATAAATAGTCGACGCAAACGGACTAAACATCATGAACACAATCACCGCAGAAGTGCCATTTAGCAAAAACGAGTTGCGTTACAGACTCATTGAGCCCAACATTATTAGCTCGGCAGAATGTGCAACACTCATTTCCTTGCTTGAGAAATATGGAGAAGTTGGCGATGGCTATAAAGGCAATGCCCACCCGCATACACCCAATGAAACCTTTGGTGGCTACTCACTGAGCGGTCATGGCCCTCATCAGCATGAACCGGAACACATACTCTGCCTTCAGGTAATGAACCGGATCCGTCTGCAGACAAAGAAGCATTTCAAGCTGCCCTTTCTTTGGCTGGATTTTGGGCATCTGGTGTTCCGGGAAGCGACACCCATGGATGCGTCAGCCGATACCGAAGAATACAGCCACCCATGGCACAAAGACAATCAATCAGCGCATGTGAAGCACCGCACGCACACCGGAATTTTGTACATAAACGAAGGCTTTGAAGGCGGCCTCACCCGCTTTCAGGAAACTGAGTTTGGGCCCTTCCGTGAGGTAACACCAGAACCTGGAAAACTGGTCACATTTGATGTCGATAAAAACCCGCACAGCGTTAGCAAGTTGCACAGCGGCAAGAGATATGTTTTGAACCTGTGGTTCTCAACGCGCCTGCGGATTTACAAAAATCACCGCAAAATATTCAGGCCGCTATAGGCGCCCAATAAGTCCGCCTAGCGGGTAATCGCATCACCGAAAACATCACATCGCCCTTCTGAACTCCAGAATTCAACCGGGGTGCGAAACCCTACTGGAAGTACCGACCAAAAAATCTGATAGGTCCGGGCATCTGTGTCCAGTGCAATTCTTGCGGTAAGGCTGGTCGCCTCGGTTAACCCAATACCATTGATCGTGAGACTGGACGATGAAGAATCACGCAGCAACTCCCAAAATGGAGGCTCAAGCTCGGGAAGAAACTGGGGACTAGGCCACAGGCCATCAATCACCGCAGCGTCGTTTTCAGTCGCTGGAAACTCTACCGTGAACCGCTCGGACAACTCTTGCTCATCGCCCGGGACGTTAACGCTTAACGTGCCGTTGCAAAGCAAACCATTAGTGGGTATTGCAAGTTTGACTGCGGCTATAGGCGGGGCAGGATCAGCTTCATCGTCGGCATGATCTTCATGAGCAGCCTCGATCGTTGCAGGTTTAACGCTTACATCAGGTGCCGCAGGTAACGCGAGGTACACTAGCACCGCTGAAGCCAGCAGCACGAAAACTGCCAGCAACTTAAATTTCATCGATCAGCACCTGTGCAAAAGCATTAGCGCCACCAGTCGCACTCGGCACTGCTACGGATGGCATACTGAAGTTACGCACTCTGGGGTTGTAATGTAGTCAGTGCCTCGAACAGCATCACCGCCAACTGTTTCAGCCCAAAGGTCGACAGTGGTGTCTTCGCAAGCGACACCGCTACCAACAACATTAAAGCTGTAGATAAAGTCATCGTCGGCATCACCGTCAGCATCAAACACTGCCGGAGCCAGACTAACAGCGGGGGTTTCCAGAGGTCCGAACTTCAATGTGGCCGGATCAATCTGACCAGGATCAAAATCACGGGCATCCCCATCGGCAACATTGGTAGCCAACAATGCGACGGTGACTTCAATATCAACTTCAGGATCAATTTCATTCAGAGGATCAGATGCACCCACATCAATTGCGATTGTCGAACTACCGCAGGTGCTCATATCACCAGCACCTTCGGTTACATCACCATCAACAACTGGCCAGATGAAACCGGTACTGCCTAGTCCGTCGCAATGCTGGCCACCATATTCATAGTGAAAGCCGATGTAATGGGTCTGTTCGCCGGTGACCAAATCCATACGGTCTACACAATAACCAACGTTGTGATAACGACGTTCAATCTGAATATTGATAAACGGGTCTGTGTTCGCAAACTCAACGCCCCATGGCAACTGCTCATTACTCACATCAAAATCGGCTTTAGAGGCCCACTTCGATTTCAACCCAAGATTAACCGAGTAGTTGTACCAGTTCTCACTGCTCATATAATCCATATTCCAACCGCAGTCGGTACCCCCATCCCAATTATAGTTGCAATGCTGCGGCCCCTGATCGAACCATTTGGGTATACGCCAGGTATTAATCCCAAGATAATTCTGATTGTTCAATAACGGAATCCAGACCGTCTCAGCAACGCCGTATCTCATTTTACCACTGGGGTGAATGCCGGCTGTCTTGAGAAAGTTGGCATCTCTCAACCACGTGACATCGAGGACAGTATCGTAATAAGCCTCACCACCGGCGCGCTCACAAAGCTCTGCCGTTGCTGTTGACATCAACGCTAACGAAACAAAAACCGCTGCCACTATACGCACTGGGTTCTCCATAGAGATTGTATGTTCAGGTTCGCAGCCAGCCGCGAATACTTAACAACTCGCTCTGGAAACCAGAAAAATCTCATTACTCCGAATTAACTTCGGCCGATCAACAAGCCGACAATCAATCAAACAAATGGCTGACAGAATTTGATCTTCATCCTGCCATCCTCAATAAACATGGGAAAAATCATCGATATTTAGAGTTATTTATAATCTATGGATATAACTTTAGCAAAGACTTAGTGCGCACTTATGACAAAAACCGGTCATTTTCTATGCACAATTATGTCGCAGAACGCATCGCATGCGTGAATCCACCACCAGTAATTAGGCGCGCGGCGGCTCATAACCAAGATTTGCGGCAAGCCAGCGCTCAACAGTCTCGACACTCATGTTTTTTCTACCCGCATAGTCCTTAACTTGGTCTCGCCCAATTTTGCCTACCGCAAAATAACGCGACTCCGGATGCGAGAAGTAAAAGCCACTCACCGCAGCGGTGGGATACATCGCATAGGAATCAGTCAACGTTATGCCGGCCTGACTCTCTACATTTAGCAACTGCCACAACAAGCCCTTCTCAGTATGGTCGGGGCAAGCCGGATAACCCGGTGCCGGCCGGATACCGTCGTAGCGCTCCTCGATCAATTGTTCATTAGCCAACGTTTCACTGGCCGCGTAAGCCCAGAATTCTTTGCGCACACGCGCATGCATATATTCTGCAGCCGCTTCCGCCAAACGATCGGCAAGGGCCTTCAGTAAGATTGAACTGTAATCATCATGGTCTGCCTCAAATCTTTGCACATGCTCATCAATACCAATACCAGCAGTAACAGCAAATGCACCAAGGTAATCCTGCTTACCCGAGTCTCTGGGCGCAATAAAGTCGGCGAGACAATAATGCGGCATACGATCCGGCTTGCCCTTTTGCTCGCGCAGATGATGCAGGTCCATCAATACCGCACTCCGTGATTCATCGGTATACAGCTCAATATCCTCATTGACCGAGGCTGCTGGAAAGAAACCAATCACACCGGCAGCACGCAACCACTTCTCTGCAACAACTTTATCCAGCATTGCCTGTGCATCTGCATACAAACTGCTCGCCGCATCACCCACTACTGAATCGCTAAGAATTGCAGGGAACTTGCCATGAAATTCCCAGGCATTAAAGAATGGCATCCAATCGATGTATTCCAGCAACGCGGTTAGGGGGATATCGGAAAATAATTTATCGCCGGTAAATGCAGGCTTCGGAGGCTCATAACCCGCCCAATCAATTTTGGGTTTATTCGCACGAGCTTCCAGCAGACTAAGCTGAGGGGTCTGTCGCGTTTTACCGGCATGGCGCTCACGACGCTTTTGCGCATCAGCTTTGGTGGCTTCAATAAATGCGGGGCTTTCGTCAGGCGTAATGAGCTTTTGTGCCACACCCACCGAGCGAGAAGCATCCTTTACATAGATAACCGCACCATCATACTCAGGGTCAATTTTTACCGCGGTATGTGCTGGACTGGTGGTTGCACCACCAATGAGCAACGGAATGCTCATGCTCAGGCGTTGCATTTCACGCCCGACATAAACCATTTCATCTAACGATGGAGTAATCAAACCGGATAGGCCGATCATGTCAGCATTTTCTCTGCGCGCCGCTTCGAGAATGCGGTCGCAGGACACCATCACTCCAAGATCAATAACATCAAAGTTATTGCATTGAAGAACCACGCCAACAATATTCTTACCAATGTCGTGCACATCGCCTTTAACCGTGGCCATAACGATCTTACCAGCCTTCCGCACTTCGCCATCCTGTTCGTCTTCAATAAATGGCACAAGATGCGCGACCGACTTCTTCATCACACGCGCAGACTTCACTACCTGTGGCAAGAACATTTTGCCGGCGCCGAAGCGGTCACCAACAATATTCATGCCTTCCATCAATGGCCCCTCGATAACATGAAGTGGTTTTTCTGCCAGCAGACGCGCCTCTTCAGTATCGGCAACAATAAATTCATCAATACCGCGCACTAATGCATAACTCAGGCGTTCAGCGGCAGGTGCATCACGCCACTCGGCAACCGCCGCCTCAACCACTTCGCCCGAGTCGCGGAACTTACCCGCCATCTCCAACAGTCTATCGGTTCCGTCGCTGCGCCGATTCAGGATGACATCCTCAACGGCATCTCTTAGTTCTGCTGGTATATCGTCATACACGGCGAGCTGTCCGGCATTCACAATACCCATGTCCATGCCGGCAGCAATGGCGTGATACAAGAACACTGAATGCATTGCTTCCCGTACCGGATTATTTCCCCGGAATGAAAACGAAACATTGCTCACACCGCCTGATATATGGCAATTCGGGTACTTCTTACGCAGCTCGCGACAGGCCTCAACAAAGGCAACCCCGTAATTATTATGTTCCTCAATACCTGTAGCAACGGCAAATACATTCGGGTCGAAAATAATATCGGAAGGATCAAAGCCCACTTCTTCAGTTAGCAGCGTATATGCGCGCTCGGCGATCTCCAGACGATGGGGCACAGTTTCTGCTTGACCGTTTTCATCGAAACCCATGACGATAACCGCGGCACCATAACGCAACACCTTATGCGCCTGCTCCAGGAACGCTGCCTCGCCTTCTTTCAGCGAAATAGAATTCACTACCGGCTTACCCTGAATATTCTTCAGGCCGGCTTCAATAACCTCCCAACGCGATGAATCAACCATCATCGGTACACGGGAAATATCAGGCTCGCCGGCAATTAACTTCAAAAATCGGTCCATTGCAGCAACCGAATCGAGCATGCCTTCATCCATATTGATATCGACAATCTGCGCGCCGCTCTCCACCTGTTGCAGCGCAACCTTTAGCGCCTGATCGTAATCATCGGCGAGGATCAGCCGTTTAAAAGCGGCGGAACCCGTCACATTGGTGCGTTCCCCGACATTCACAAACAGCGAGTCGGCATCGACTTGCAGCGGTTCAAGTCCGCTAAGGCGCAATGCCGGCTTAAGGGTTGGAATTTTTCGCGGGGGGCATTGTGATACCGCATTGCGAATAGCGCGGATATGTTCGGGCGTAGTACCGCAGCAGCCACCGACAATATTTAGCATGCCTTCTTGGGCAAAACTCTTAAGCACTGCGGCCATTTCCTCCGGCGTATCGTCATACTCACCAAATTCATTCGGCAGGCCGGCATTCGGATGAACACTAACGCAGGTGTCTGCGTTCTTACTCAACGCAGCCACATAAGGCCGCAGATCTTCCGCGCCCAGTGCACAATTAAGGCCTATAGCAAAAGGTCGGATATGACGCAGCGAATTCCAGAACGCTTCAGCAGTCTGCCCCGATAGTGTGCGGCCTGAGGCATCCGTAATGGTCCCCGATATCATTACAGGGATATGCTCACCAAGCTCATCCTGTAATTCCATAATGGCGTACAGCGCCGCCTTCGCATTCAATGTATCGAATACGGTCTCAACCATAATGAAATCAGCGCCGCCCTTTAATAGCGCACGTGCCGCTGCGCCGTAGGTATCGCGCAAAGCATCAAAACTTATATTGCGAAAGCCAGGGTCATTGACATCCGGCGATAAAGAGCAAGTGCGATTTGTCGGGCCAATAACACCAGCCACATAACGTGGTTGACCGGTTTCGGCGGCGACCTCGTCGGCAACGCTACGCGCCAGAGCCGCACCTGTCTCATTAAGCTCGATACATAAATGTTCCATGCCATAGTCGGCCATTGAGGGTGTATTGGAGTTAAAGGTATTGCTTTCAATGATGTCGGCACCCGCCTCAAGAAACTGGCGATGAATACTGCTAATAATGCCGGGCTGCGTCAGCGTGAGCAGATCGTTATTGCCCTTCAGGTCCTGACCCCATTCGGAAAACCGCTGGCCGCGGTAATCCTCTTCGTTAAGCTTATGGCGCTGGATCATAGTGCCCATTGCGCCATCGAGAATAACGATGCGTTCTTTAAAGAGAGAGCCCAGCTGCAATGACTGACTGTTGGCAGTTAACTTACTCATCGGCAACTGCACCATTATCGCTTCCACTCATAGGCCGCACACCCAGTGCGTAACAGATGGCATAACTCAGCTCAGCCCGATTCAGTGTGTAAAAATGAAATTCGTTAACGCCTTCACGCTGCAATAGCTGCGCCTGCTCTATAGCGACATTGGCAGCGATCATTTGCCGGGTTTCCGGGTCGTCATCCAAACCGGCAAAGCGCTCACCCAACCAATTTGGGACGGCTGCGCCGCAACGGGCGGCGAAGCCGGAAAGGCTCTTAAAGTTCGTGATCGGTAAAATACCCGGAACAATGGGCGCAACAATTCCGTTAGCCACCGCAGCATCACGAAAACGCAGGTAGTGATCGGTATCAAAGAAGAACTGCGTGATTGCGCGGTGCGCGCCGGCATCAATTTTTTTCTTCAGCACATCAAGGTCGAAATCACCGCCCGGAGCTTCCGGGTGCACTTCCGGATACGCAGCCACCGACAGATCAAAATCAGCAATACCCATTAAGCCTTCAACAAGATCATTGGCATAGGCAAACCCACCAGGATGAGGTACATAAGTCGCCTGCCCAACAGGTGGGTCACCGCGCAATGCGACGATATTGGTAATGCCTTCATTCCAGTAGCCCTGCGCAATCTCCAACACTTCTTCTTTGGTTGCACCGACGCATGTCAGATGCGGAGCACCAACCAAACTGGTTTCATCCTTAATACGCTTAACAATGCGATGAGTGCGATCGCGGGTTGAACCATCGGCACCATAGGTGACGGAAACAAAACGCGGCTGTAATGGCTCTAACCGCTTAACGGTTTGCCACAACTTCTCTTCCGTCGCCTCATCTTTAGGAGGAAAAAACTCAAAAGAGACTTTGATATCACTGCTCATAGTATCTACCCCGCAGCCGCTCAGGCTGCACCAGTTTTTAACGCGCTGACGGGGACCGCCATAAACAAAGCGTAATTCGGGGACTTCCCAGGAAGCCAGCTACGGCGAACCACGGTCAAGCCCTGCTCTGCTAACAATGTCCGTAGATGATTGTCAGCCATCATTGCTGTGCCCTGTTCACTTTTGCTTGGTAGATCTTTGTTCTGCAATGCGACCTGCTGCACCCAATCGAGAACCAGCAAGCGACCACTGGAGCGAAGCACACGCACAGCCTCGGATAAGACCTGTCGTTTATCGGTCGCGCGGCTCAATGCTTCGTTCAACAACACCGTGTCAAAACTGCGCGGGGCAAATGGCAGTTCGCTGCCGTCAATCTTGCGCACAGTGCATTCGGCGAGTCCGGCCTGTTGCAGCCTGGAACGTGCCAGTAAACGCATCGCCTGCGAATGTTCGACTCCGGCAGCCGAACGAGCCTTCGGTGCAAGATGTTGCAGTAGTCGGCCACTGTCGGTGCGCACGCTTAAGAGTTCGCCTAACTCAATATTACAAAGCGCATCGTCCAACGCCTCTTCTACAGAGCCTGCATGAGCACTCTGGCGAAATGCCTGCGCCCAGGCTTGCTTAGTATCAATGCGGCTGTAGGCATCTTTCTCACGCGCCTGCCTGACCTTGCCCAGGCGTTCGAGGTCGGCGGCGATTTCCGCATCACCAATAAGGCCGCTCAGCACGTCCTTGAGCAACCCCTGAACACCGGTATCGCGACTTAGCCGGTAGTACACATGATGACTATCGCGGAAGTTTTCCACTAATCCGGCATCGACCAGCAGCTTTAAATGCCGGGATACCCGCGGCTGGCTCAGTTCAAGCGCAATGACCAACTCACCCACCGAGACCTCTCCGGTTTCAATGAGCGCAAGCAAGCGCAAGCGACTGCTCTCAGCAATCGCGCGCAAGGTCTTCAATGTGGTTTTCATCGCCATCTGGATGGCAAATATAAGGATTTCGTTATACTTATACAAGCCCGGCCATTGCTGAGGGACTAAAACATCGATGCTGCACGTTCGCACAAACTGGGTCGCCGCTGTAAAAAAACCTCAGTATTAGCGGTACTTTTTTATACATCGTGTGTTTTAGCTGCTATTTATCGCTTTTTCGCTGCATGATCGCTACAAACTTGCCAGTCGCCAGCAGCACTGGCGCATGGCTGGCCGGCGCAATCAAGATATTGTCGGCACGATGGTGCAGACCCGCTCGGGCCGCGTGCAGCACTTAAGTAGAATGGAATGCTTAGTGCAGCGGGCCGCTGGCACTTGGGGAGATTTCGGCAATCAGCTTGCCCATACGCTCGCCGGAGACTTCGTACCCCTTGTTGCAGAACTCGCAGCGAATCTCAACAGGACCCGGATCAGATGCCAGTGACGACAACTCATCCACGCCAAACATCCGCAGCATATTCTCGATTCGCTGATCGGAACAATCGCAGCGGAACGCAACCGGCTCTGGCGTAAACAGACGAATATCATCTTCGGGAAACAGCGCCGACAAAAGCGCATTGTCATCCAACCCGGACATACGCAGCACATCCATGCCTTTAAGCTCTTCAACCAACTGCTTCCAGCGTCCACTACCTGGCTTCCGCTCGGGCATTGCCTGCAGCATTAATCCGGCAGCACGTTGATTGCTGGCATCCAGCAACAAGACTGTGGGCAACTGCACCGACTGGCGGTAGTAAACCCCAAGGCAGTCACCCAGCGTTTTTTCAGAGAGCGGCACCACGCTTTGATAGCGCTCGGCTTTACCACCCAGACCATCCGACTCTATCGTGATGGTCAACAGCCCGCCTTCCACCAGCTCAGTAAAATACTCCGGCAGCTTGTCGCCATAACGGGCAATGCCACGCAGATTTAGCTTGTTATCGGTCTGCATAACCAGCAACCGCAAATGCTCTGAACCCTGAACCTGAAAAGTAAGCCGACCATCGAACTTAAGGCTCCGACCGAGCAATGCAGCAGCAGCCGCAGCTTCGCCCACCAATGGTTCTATCTGCGATGGATAGTTATCAGCTGTGCGTAAAGCATCCCAGACATCGTCCAGACGAACGATGCTCCCAAGAATATCCTCACCTTCGAAAATAAAACGCCGCAGCGTGTCTTTTCCAACCGCCATGCTCAGGAGCTCAACTTGTCGCGGAGTAACTTATTAACCTGACCGGGGTTAGCTTTACCCTGCGTGAGCTGCATAACCTTGCCCACAAAGAAGCCCAGAACCTTTTCTTTGCCGCCCTTGAACTCGGCAACCTGCTGTGGATTATCTGCAATCACCTGATCAACAGCGACTTCGATAGCGCCAATATCGGTAATCTGCTTCAAGCCCTTGCTCTCGATAACCGCATCGGCACCGCCTTCGCCATTCCACATTGCTTCGAACACTTCTTTCGCGATTTTTCCGGAGATCGTGTTATCCATAACCCGCTTAATCAATCCCGCCATATCGACAGCAGAGACTTTACTCACAGCGATCTCGAGCGAGTCTTTATTCAACGCACCGGTTAGATCACCAAGCACGTAGTTAGCGGCTAGGCGCGGATCCGCGCCCTCGCCTACCACCTGCTCAAAGTACGCAGCCGTATCGACATCTCCGACCAGCGTCTCAATCTGCGCCGACTTCAAGCCAAAACTCTCGGCAAATCGGGTGGCCCTGGCCTCGGGCAGTTCAGGCAGCTCAGCTTTAATGGCGGCGATGAAATCATCATCAATAACCACAGGTAACAAATCAGGGTCAGGAAAGTAACGGTAATCGTTGGCTTCCTCTTTGCTGCGCATCGAACGGGTTTCGTCTTTATCCGGATCATAAAGTCGGGTTTCCTGCGTCACAGTGCCGCCGTCTTCAATCAGATCAATCTGCCGCTGAATTTCAAAATTAATAGCGCGCTCGACAAATCTGAACGAGTTGATGTTTTTCAATTCCGTGCGGGTGCCTAACTCTTCCTGACCCATAGGGCGAACTGACACGTTCGCATCACAACGAAACGAGCCTTCCTGCATGTTCCCATCACAAACGCCAAGGTAGCGCACAATCTGGTGAATCTTACGCATGTAAGCCACAGCTTCTGTAGCACTGCGCATATCCGGCTCGGAAACAATCTCAAGCAACGGCGTGCCGGCCCGGTTCAAATCAATACCCGTGCGATCACTAAAGTTTTCATGCAACGACTTGCCTGCATCCTCTTCGAGGTGTGCTCGGGTAATGCCCACCACTTTCTCGGTATCGTCTTCCAACTTAATTGTAAGCTGACCTTTACCAACAATCGGCAGCTCAAACTGCGAAATCTGATAACCCTTAGGAAGATCAGGATAAAAATAGTTTTTGCGCGCAAATACTGAGCGCCTGGTAATTTCAGCACCAACAGCTAAACCGAATTTCACAGCCATCGCTACAGCCTGCTCATTCAGCACCGGCAAAACGCCCGGATAGCCGAGATCCACTAAACAGGCCTGGGTGTTGGGCTGCGCACCAAAAGCTGTCGAAGCACCAGAGAAGATCTTTGACTTGGTGGCGAGCTGCGCATGAACCTCAAGCCCGATGACAACTTCCCAGCTCATGCCACACCTCCGGATATTGAGGGTGTGCGCAGATGCCAGTCAGTTGCCTGTTGATACTGATGCGCGCAGTTGAGCAACAATCCTTCCGCAAACTGCGTACCTATTAACTGCAAACCAACAGGTAGATTCTGCGAGAACCCACAGGGAATTGATATGGCCGGCAGGCCTGCCAGATTCGCGGCTATGGTGTAAATATCGTTCAGGTACATCTGCACAGGATCATTCATCTTCTCGCCCAGCTTAAATGCCGGCGTGGGTGTGGTTGGCCCCATGATGACATCCACTTCGGCAAAGCAGCGACTCAAATCATCGCTGATCAGCTGCCGTACTTTTTGCGCCTGCAAATAGTAGGCATCGTAATAACCGGCAGAGAGCACATAAGCACCAGTCATGATGCGCCGTTTTACTTCAACACCGAAAGCTTCGCTGCGAGTGCGCGTATACATATCGGCCAAATCACCAGTCGACTCGGTACGATAACCAAAACGCACGCCGTCAAACCGCGATAGATTCGATGAGCATTCTGCAGGCGCCACGATGTAATACACCGGCACCGACATCGCGAGATTGGGCAGCGACACTTCTTTAATTACCGCGCCTAATTTTTGGTACTCCTTAATTGAATCCTGCACTGCCTGAGCGCAGCCCGCTTCGAGCCCATCATCAAAAAACTCTTTCGGCACACCGATGGTTTTACCCTGCAAGGAGTCATTCAGCGTGGCTGAGTAATCCGGTACCGGAACATTCGCACAGGTGGAATCACGATCATCGAAACCAGCCATTGCACCCAACATTAGCGCGGCGTCGGACGCACTGCGGGTTAGGGTGCCAGCCTGATCCAGGCTCGAAGCAAATGCCACCATGCCATAGCGGGAAACCCTCCCATAGGTGGGTTTGAGGCCGGTAAGGCCGGTGAGTGCTGCCGGCTGACGAATTGAACCGCCCGTATCGGTACCGGTTGCTGCGGGCACCAGACCTGCAGCAACTGCGGCAGCTGAACCACCGGATGAACCTCCCGGCGAGCGCTGCAGATCCCATGGGTTTTTCACAGGACCAAAATAACTGGTCTCATTGGAAGAGCCCATCGCAAACTCGTCCATGTTGGTTTTGCCCACCGAAACCATGCCCGCCGCTGCCAAACCACTCACAACCCTTGAGTCGTAAGGCGCAACAAAGTTATCGAGCATCTTCGAACCCACAGTCGTGCGGGTGCCTTCGGCGCAAAAAATATCTTTATGCGCCATCGGAATGCCGGTTAGCGGCCCGGCACTGCCAGCGGCGATAGCCTTATCGGCGGCATCCGCGGCAGCCAGAGCCTGCTCAGGATAAACAGATATAAATGAATTAAGTGAGCTGTCGTGACGCTTAATACGTGCAAGACAATCGCCGGTTAATTCACGGCTGCTGACTTTTCCGGCGCGCAACGCCCGGGCCATTTCAGCGAAATCGGGAAGCAGAGTACTCATCGTGTCAATAGATCTCTATGTTTGCATCGCTCAGCACCAACGTATAGGGCGCGGCAATACGTTACTCAATAACTTTGGGAACTGTATACAAGCCATTTTCAGTGTCACGCGCATTCTGCTGCAGGTAATCACGCTGATCCGCCTCGGTGACCGAATCCGGTCTCAGACGCTGAACCATATCGAGCGGATGCGCCATCGGCACCACGCCAGTGGTGTCTACCGCACCCAACTGTTCGACCAACTCTATGATCTGCGACAGTTTCTCTACGTAATCACCCTTCTCCTGTGGCGCCACCTCAAGGCGCGCCAACCGGGCTATATGGTCTATATCCTGCTTTGACAAGGACATGAAAACACCTGCATACGGATTGAAAGGAGCGCAATGATACACCTGCTCTTGCCCGATTTCCCCCTCGTTGCTAGAGTAGCGACCAATTCACCTATTGGTCATAAGCTGCCTCGAAATGTTCAAAAGTCTTCTCGGATACTTCTCTAACGACCTTTCCATAGATCTTGGAACGGCAAATACACTTATATACGTCCGTGGTCAGGGGATTGTGCTCGATGAGCCCTCTGTTGTCGCCATCCGTGATGAACCTGGCAAAGGCAAGAGTATTGTTGCAGTAGGTGCCGAGGCCAAGAACATGCTGGGTCGCACGCCGGGCAACATCACCGCAATCCGACCCCTAAAAGATGGCGTTATCGCTGATTTCACAATCACCGAAAAAATGCTGCAGCATTTTATTGCCAAAGCGCACGGCAATCGCTTTTTCCGAGCCAGCCCACGCGTGCTGGTTTGCGTACCTTACGGCTCAACACAGGTGGAACGTCGCGCTATTAAAGAATCTGCCGAAGGCGCCGGCGCACGCAAAGTATTTCTTATTGATGAACCAATGGCTGCGGCTATTGGTGCGGGCATGCCGGTGCATGAAGCACGCGGTTCCATGGTGCTGGATATTGGTGGCGGCACATCTGAAGTAGCTGTTATCTCTTTGAACGGCATCGTTTATGCAGCATCTGTGCGCATCGGCGGCGATCGTTTCGATGATGCCATTCTGAACTATGTGCGCCGCAACTACGGCATCCTCATTGGAGAGGCCACGGCAGAACGCATTAAACATGAAATCGGTTCCGCGTATCCGGGGGATGAGGTTCTTGAAATGTCAGTTCGTGGTCGCAACCTGTCCGAAGGTGTACCGCGGGCTTTTAGCCTCAACAGCAACGAAATCCTTGAAGCATTGCAAGAACCGCTGCAGGGCATCGTTGGCGCGGTAAAGAGCGCACTGGAACAAACCCCACCTGAACTTGGCTCTGATGTCGCCGATCGTGGCATTGTACTGACGGGTGGTGGCGCGTTGTTGCGTGACCTCGACAAGCTACTGATGGAAGAAACCGGCCTGCCAGTTGTTTTGGCAGACGATCCTCTCACCTGTGTCGCTCGTGGTGGTGGTCGTGTTCTCGAACTTATCGACGAGCACGGCCCAGGTGCTTTTGCCCTCGATTGAGCCCCACAGCTTCGGTCATCGGTCTCATCACAGGCCACAAAGGTTTTCTTCGCCGTGAATCACGGCAAATAACTCCCGTTAAATGTTGATACTGCAGCCCGCGTCAATCATCATGAAAACTTGTTTTTGCAAAGGTGTTTATTGGCATGGCACTGTCTACCGCGGAACATGACCCCGGGTTGTTCCGAGGCAGCAGCGCAGGCTTACGCTTTGCGCTGATCGCTGTACTTTGCGTAATGCTCATGGTTCTCGACCAAGAAAACAAGCATCTGGTGGAGATCCGCAAAGGGCTGTCTTTCATCGTCCAGCCGGTTGTCTACCTGGTTAGCGCTCCATCATCAATCGGCGATTGGCTCTTCGACACTCTGGCTAGCCGCGAGGAATTGCAGGAAGAAAACGCCCGACTGCAAGAGCAGCAGCTCATTATGAGTGGCTTATTGCAAACCTACTCAGCACTCAAGACAGAGAACGACAGGCTCAGAGGCCTGCTCGACAGCACTGAGAAAATCAGTGACAAAGTATTGATTGCCGAAATTGTGGCAATTGATATGACCCCCTTCCGGCAATCCGTACTGATTAACAAGGGCAGTTTCGATGGCGTTCAGGTTGGTGAAGCACTTATCGATGCCGAAGGCGTAGTTGGTCAGGTTACCCGTGACCGACAGGTGTCAGCTGAAGCCCTGCTCATCACCGATGCCGATCACGCGATTCCAATTGAATTGCTGCGCAATCGTTTGCGTTCGATTGCAGTAGGTACGGGTGAAATCGATAGCCTGACATTGCCTTTTCTGCCACGAAACGCCGACATTATCGAAGGTGACGTACTCATTAGCTCAGGGCTTGGCGGCACATTTCCCGCGGGCTACCCGGTGGCCATTGTCAGTAGCGTGCGCAGCAACCCAGGCCAAGCCTTTCTCGAGATTAATGCCAAACCCATTGCATTGCTAAATCGTATCCGCGAAGTTTTGGTGGTAAAAACACAAAAACCACTCGCCGGGCTGGCCACGGAGACCACTTCTTCCGAGCCGCCGACGACAGCAATCGAGGCAGACGAATAGATGGCAAGAAATGTAAAGCTCTGGCCTGCCATTGCCTCGCTATTGGTAGCACTAATGCTTGAAGTGTTGCCGCTGCCGGAAATGCTCAACAGCTGGCGACCGCCTTTTCTGACCTTGGTATTAATCTACTGGTGCATGATGTGGCCTAACAAAATAGGCATCATTACGGCATTTTTCAGCGGCCTCGCGCTGGATGTGCTCTGCGGCTCACTGTTGGGAGAAAATGCACTGGCACTAAGCTTGGTCGCATTTCTGACATCGCGCTTTTATCTGCAAATCAGAATATTCCCTCTGCTGCAACTTACCGCCAGCGTATTTGCTCTATTAGCCGTCAGCAGTTTCATTAGGTTTTGGATTGACGGCATCGCTGGGCTTCCTTCGACAGGATACAGCCGAGCGTTCCCGGTTATTTCCGGAACGCTGCTTTGGCCTTTCATCATGGGGCTGATGGATCGGCTGCGCTACGTGGCTGAAAATCGCAAGTCGAGTTTGTTCTAAATAATGAGACCTTTGTCGCAACTTAAAAATCACTGGCAGGAACAGCAACTGACCGGATCTCGCATTGCCATCTGTGTGGCCATTGCCATTATCCTGACGGTCATTGTGATTGCACAATTGGTGAACCTGCAGCTGGTGCGCTACGAATACTACTCGGCACAATCGCAAGGCAACCGGATTCGTGTAAAAGCACTGCCACCTACTCGCGGACTTATCTATGACAGAAGTGGTGAAGTTCTGGCTGAAAACCTCCCCGCTTGGCATATCGACTTAACCCCGGAACAGGTTCCGGATATCGATGACACGCTGAATCGCCTGGTGCAGGAAAAACTCATTAGCGCCGAAAAACTCGATGCGATCCGCGAGCTGATTAAAAGCCGCCGTCGCTTCGAAACAATTGCAATACGACAACGCCTCAGCAACGAAGATGTTGCCCGTTTCGCTGTCCTGCGTCCCTATTTTCCCGGCGTTGAAGTGCGGGCAGGTCTGGCACGAAATTACCCCAATGGCAGCACCGCATCTCATGCTCTGGGTTACATGGGCGCCATCAGTATCGATGATAAAGATCGTCTTGATGCTGCGACCTATGCGGGTACAAGTTATATCGGAAAAACAGCGGTCGAACGTTCTTATGAAGGCGACCTACACGGCACCCCAGGGCGCAGCGAAGAACTGGTCAACGTACATGGACGCATTATTCGTCCATTGAGTAGCGAACTTTCATTGCCCGGCAAGGACCTTATCCTCACACTCGACCTGCCCAGCCAACTTGCCGCCGAACAAGCATTAAATGGAAAACGTGGCTCCGTGGTAGCAATAGATCCGAACACTGGCGAAGTGCTGGTCTTTGCCAGCGCACCTGCGTTTAACCCCAACCAATTTACCGGTGGCATCAGCACGAAAAACTACAAGGCCTTGCGGGAAGACCCCGACCAACCACTGTTTAATCGAGCCCTGCGTGGGCGTTATCCTCCCGGCTCTACCATTAAGCCCATTATCGGGCTTGCCGGACTTGACCAGAAAGCCTCGACTGCCGGACATAAAATATTTTGTCGCGGTTACTACTCACTACCGGGCAAAACTCATCGTTATCGCGACTGGAAGCCAGAGGGACATGGCATAGTAGACATGCATGATGCCATTGCCCAGTCCTGCGATACCTACTTCTACGAATTAGCCGTTGAACTTGATATCGATAATATTGCGTCAATGCTAAAACAGTTCGGTCTAGGCGAACCCACGGGTATTGATATAGGCGGCGAAGCCGCGGGTCTTGTTCCATCACGCGATTGGAAACGCGCTAACTTTAGAGACCAACAGGACCAAGTCTGGTTTCCAGGGGAAACCGTTATTACCGGTATCGGTCAGGGCTATTTACTGACCACACCGTTGCAACTTGCCGAGGCTACTGCTGCTCTGGCAACCCGTGGAAAACGTTTTCAGCCCATCCTGGTTAAGGCCATACAAGATTCATTGAGCGGTGAAATCAGTGTGCAGCCGCATATTGAAAAAGCAGCTATCAGCGGCATATCTCAGGGCGATTGGAACGAAATTATCGAGGCCATGCGCGGCGTTATACAAGACCCCAAGGGCACCGCAAGAGCTATCGGTTACCAAGCTCCGTACACGCTCGCCGGTAAGAGCGGAACTGCACAGGTGTTCACTGTGGCCCAAGACAAAGAATACGATGCCGAAGAAGTGACTGAGCGTATGCGCGACCATGCTCTATTCATCGCCTTTGCGCCAATTGAGGAACCCCAGATTGCCATTGCAGTCATAGTAGAGAATGGCAGTAGCGGCAGCGGCGTCGCAGCCCCGATTGCACGAGCGGTAATGGATGCATATCTAACACCACGAGAGTCGACAGGCATGGAAGCAAACGCGCAGTGATTTTTGTCGATGACAAGCACAATGCAGGCGGTCAAAGTAATCTGGATTACGTTTTGCGACGCCTGCATATCGACCCCGTATTGCTGGCATTGGTGTTTGCGACGTTACTGGTGGGCGGAGTTATTCTCTATAGCGCATCCGGCGCGAGCAGCGGCTTCATGTATGGGCAGTCGCTAAAAATACTGCTGGCACTTAGCATTATGCTGCTGGTTGCACAAATCAATCCTGCATGGATGCGGCGCGGCTCTCCATGGCTTTACGCAGCGGGCCTCGCGATGCTGGTCTTTGTCCTTGTAGGCGGTGTCGTCGGTGGTGGTGCGCAACGCTGGATAGATATCGGCTTTCGCTTTCAACCATCCGAGATTATGAAGCTGGCATTGCCGGCTATGCTTGCCTGGCTATTGCACTCGCGCTCGTTGCCCCCTTCACCCCTGCTTATTGTTGCAACATTAATACTCATCGCAATGCCGATGATGCTGGTTCTGCTGCAACCCGACCTAGGCACTGCAATCCTGATAGGGCTGACCGGAGCAACCATAGTCTTCCTTGCCGGCCTTGGGCTTGTGTACATTTTTTCTGCCGTCGCGATTGCCGGTGCTGCACTACCGGCACTTTGGTTCTTTGTTATGCATGACTATCAAAAGCGGCGTGTGCTTACGCTGTTTGACCCGGAAAAGGACCCGCTGGGTGCCGGCTATCACATCATTCAGTCAAAAATAGCTATCGGTTCGGGTGGCGTATTTGGCAAAGGCTGGCTAAGCGGCAGTCAGGGGCAACTGGAGTTTCTCCCGGAGCGGTCAACCGACTTTATATTTGCGGTAATTGGCGAAGAGTTTGGTTTATTCGGTGCCATCAGCATATTGCTGCTGTATCTCGCGATAGTTGGCCGTGGCTTTTATATTGCGGCTTCTGCACAAGACACATTTTCCCGCTTGCTGGCGGGCAGTATCAGCTTTACATTCTTTTTTTATGTGTTCGTAAACTCAGCCATGGTCACAGGCCTTATTCCGGTCGTCGGCGTACCACTGCCACTTATTAGTGCCGGCGGCACTTCTCTAGTGACGCTCATGGCTGGATTCGGTATTCTGATGTCCATTCACACCCACCGGAGACTTCTCCCCAGATGATAACCTCGCTTCCAGTTCGCGCCCTGCTCGCATCTACTCTCATGGCTTTACTTACAACAGCCGCGAGTGCTGACGACCGCATAATATTCATCGATGAAATGACCACGCAATACGGATTCGATACAGACTTTGTCTCAGAAGTTATCGGTAACGCAGAAACAAAACAAAGCATCATTGATGCTATGAGCCGGCCCGCAGAGAAAGTAAAGCCTTGGTATGAATATCGCGATATTTTTATTACTGACCAACGAATCAATGAAGGCGTCGATTTCTGGAGCCTGCGTGAAGAGACCCTCCAACAGGCTTCTGAAAGAACTGGAGTGCCCATGCGGATGATTGCCGGCATTATCGGGGTCGAAACCTATTATGGGCGGATCACCGGCAACTACCGTGTTGTCGATGCGCTATCGACACTCGCGTTCGATTACCCACCAAGAGCCAAGTTCTTCCGTAATGAGCTGAAAGAATACTTTCTGCTCACTCGCGAAGAACAGCTGCCCATTGAAGAGATCGAAGGCTCCTATGCGGGCGCCATGGGGCCGCCGCAGTTTATCCCAAGCAGCTACCGCGCCTACGCGGTTGATGGTGACGGTGACGGACGTCGCGACCTACTGACTAACTGGGATGATATTTTGAACAGCGTGGGCAACTATTTCAAAGCCCATCGCTGGCACAACGGTGAGGAGGTCGCTATGCAGGCCACCTTGCCAGCTGGTCACCCGCCGCTGAAATCAAAAAATGAGCGGAAGGCCAATAAAACACTTGGCGAACTTCGCGGCATGGGTCTGCTGTTTGAATCAGATCTGCCGGATAGCACCCCGGCCAACTTGATTGTTCTGGAAGGCAGAGACGGGCCTGAATACTGGATCGGCCTGCATAACTTCTATGTCATTACGCGCTACAATCACAGCGTCATGTACGGTCTAGCTGCCTACCAACTGGGTGAGGCATTGGCAGAGCGCACCGCAGAAATAGCGGCTGCGCAACCCAACTAAAACCATACACAACAATTACACGCAATAACCGAGCGCCTAATAAACATGGAACGTCACATCACAACTGCCAAATGCATCACCGCGCTCAGAAACTTTGCCGCGCACGATGCCGGACGATTTGTTCTTATTGCTCTGTTCAGCGCTGCATTCGTATTCGGCTGTACACCAACCAATAAAAGGGTATCCGGTGGCAATGACAATGCGAAAAGCCTTAAAGGCAACATTCCATTCTATGAAGTGTATGGCGAACGCTACTATGTTCTCTCGAGCAACAAAGGGTACAAACAGGAAGGTGTTGCATCGTGGTACGGCAAAAAGTTTCATGGGAAACTGACGTCAAATGGCGAAGATTACGATATGCATGCCATGACAGCAGCACACAAAACCTTACCGTTGCCATCTACTGTGCGCGTTACCAACCTTCGCAACGGACGCAGTGTTGTGGTCCGTGTTAACGACCGAGGTCCGTTCATTGATAATCGTATTATCGACATGTCCTATGCTGCAGCAAAGAAGCTCGACATGGTTCAAAATGGCACCACGATGGTGCGCGTTGAAAGTATCGGCAACTCCAGTCGCAACGAACCTGTCAGCTATGAAACTTCGGCCAGCGACTTCGGCGCAATCTACATGCAGGTGGGAGCCTTCGGCGAACGCGCCAATGCTCAGCGTCTGGCCGATCGCATCAGTGACGGCGGAATCAGAGACATCTCTATATACGACGAAAACGGTTTCTCTAAGGTCCGTATCGGACCTATAAAAGACGTCAAAGAATACGATGCCATCGCTCAGAAAATGAGCGCACTTGAAATCCCCCAGCCGCACCTTGTCGTAGAACCGCGTTAACAGGGTTCAACCGGGCAAGACTTTAAGGTCGAGAAAGCCGGCAAGAGTCGATAGAATAACCATTCCTCTGTCTTCGCGGCCCTATAGTCTTATGAAATTTAAGCCTTCAACAATCTACCTCGCCCTGTTTCTGCTTCTCAGCCCGCTGCTTAGCACGGCACAGGTACCCTCAGCCCCTGTGTTAACGGCGAAGGGTTACCTGCTGATTGACTATAACAGCGGCGAAATACTGGCAGAAAAAGCCTCTACTGAGCGCATGGAACCGGCCAGTATCACCAAGCTGATGACCGCGTATGTCGCATTCAATGCCATAAAATCAGGGCAAATAAACTTGACTGATGAGGTACTGGTGAGCGAGAAAGCATGGCGTACTCAAGGCTCACGAATGTTCATTGAAGTGGGGAAATGGGTTCCGGTGGAACTGCTGCTGCAGGGCATGATTATCCAATCTGGCAACGATGCCAGCGTGGCCATTGCGGAACATGTGGCAGGCACAGAAGCGACCTTTGCCGAACTCATGAACCAGGCCGCTCTGCAGCTCGGTATGCTCGATACACAATACAGAAACAGCACTGGCCTGCCCGACCCGGATCACTACACCACCGCAGCAGACATCGCCAAGCTGGCCAACGCTATCATTCGCGACTTCCCTGAGTACTACGCCTGGTACTCACAAAAGGAGTTTACCTACAACGGTATTACGCAGGACAATCGTAATGCGCTGCTGTGGCGTGATGCCAGCGCCGATGGCCTCAAAACCGGCTATACCGAGGCAGCAGGGTACTGCCTAGTTTCGTCTGCAAAACGCGAAAACATGCGTCTGATTTCAGTTGTGCTTGGCGCCAGCAGCTCTTCAGCCAGAGCCAATGATTCGCAGGCTCTGCTGAACTACGGGTTCCGTTTTTTCGAAAGCCGTCTACTTTACTCGGCCGGCGAACCCGTTGCTGAAGAGCGCGTTTGGTATGGCGACCCGGAAATCGTACCGCTGGTCATCCGCGATGATTTGTTTATCGCTATTCCACGCGGCAGCTTTGAGCGCCTGAATGCCACCAGCTCAGTGCCAGCATCTCTGGAGGCGCCACTCGACCGCGATGTAATGGTCGGCAATCTCAGTATCACGCTCGACGGTCAACAGATCGCTACTGTAGGACTCTACCCCACAGCCAGTGTCAAAGAGGCTGGCATATTCGGACGGCTGACTGACTGGTTCATGTTGTTGTTGAATTAAGTACACCATCCCGCTACCCAAACTCAGGACCCGCTAAATGGCTGATGCATTACCTATTGTCTATGTAAACGGAATCTATCAGCCGAAAGCGGAGGCACGCATATCACCTTTCGATCGCGGGTTTCTGTTTGCAGATGCGGTGTATGAAGTTATTCCAGTCTTCCGCAGCAAGGCCGTATTGCTCGACAATCATTTGATTCGTCTGGATAACAGCTTGCAGGAACTGCGGATCCGGAACCCTCACAGCAAGGCCGAGTGGATTAGCATTATCGACACGCTAATCCTGAAAAACGGCGGTGGCGATATTGGCATCTATTTGCAGGTGAGCAGAGGCGCAGAAGAAGGCAGAGATCATTTCTATCCGCCAAACATTACGCCCACAGTATTTGCAATGGCGACACCGATTGTTGCGAGCCCCAAAGACACTAGCGGAATTAGCGTCATTACGCTTGAAGACAACCGATGGCTGCGCTGCGATATTAAGTCAACGTCGCTGCTTGCCAACATCATGGTGCGGCAACAAGCTCGTGATGCCGGTGCCGATGATGCCATTCTAATCAAAGACGGGGTTCTCACCGAGGCTGGCTCAGCATCGGTATTAACGGTGGAGTCGGACACAGTTATTACCCGCCCCAATAGCAACCAATTGTTGCCCGGGACAACACGGGCGATGGTGCTCGAACTGGCTGCAAAGGCCGGAATTAAATGTCAGGACGAAATAATTTCGGAAGAAAGGCTTCTAGCGGCCGATGAGATCTGCTTGCTTAGCGCAACCAAGGGCATCGTTCCAGTTATACAAATTGATGGCAAAGCCGTCGGCGGAGGCACTCCCGGCCCGGTTTGGGCAAAGCTGTATGCGCTTTATGAAGATGCCAAAAAGCGGTAACCTCGAACTATCAGCAACACCTGACTGAACAGCACAAGTCCCGTAACTCCGAGCAGCTCATGACCGAAGAAACATTACTCGTATTTCCTTGTCGCTTCCCGATCAAAATGATGGTGCGGGCGGAAGTAGATCTACAGGCATTAATCGACGAACTCGTTGCTCCTTACGCCGACGCATTTTCTGCAGACGATGTCAGTATGCGCCCCAGTAAGAATGGCAACTATATCGCCGTCACCATAACTATTACTGCCACCAGCAAAGCACAGCTCGACACGATCTATCAGGCCATGACTGATCACGAACACGTTCTGATGAGCCTTTAACCCGGACGTTATAGTGAGCACCTCTGCTGCGGGGAAACCGCCAAAGATCATCATCAGACATAACGGGCTTACTGAATACGCCGATGCCTATCGTCGCATGCAAGATTTTACCGCGGCACGCACTGCAGAAACTGCGGATGAGATTTGGTTTACTGAACACCCGCCGGTAATCACTCTCGGCACTAACGCCAAGCATGAGCACATCATTAGTGCCGGCGACACGCCGGTCGTGCAGACTGACCGGGGTGGCCAGGTCACTTGGCATGGCCCTGGGCAGCTCATGGTTTACCTGTTGCTCGACCTGAAACGCCTGAAACTGCCCGTCAAAAGTCTGGTGCAAGGCATGGAACTGGCAGTTATCCAAATGCTCGCCGACTATGGTATTAGTGCCAACTGTGAAGCCGGAGCACCAGGGGTTTATGTAAGTGGAAAAAAAATCGCGAGTCTCGGTATTCGGGTAAAACGCGGCTACACCTATCATGGCATGGCAATTAATATCAGCAATTCACCGGATGCTTTTGCAGGTATTAATCCTTGCGGCTACTCGGGACTGGACACCGTGCGTATCAATGATTTGCTGGCAACCGGCAGCACTGCAAAAAACCTGGCAGAGGTGAGTAATAGGCTATTGCCGCATTTGCAGCTTGCTCTTAAGCTGACTAACAGCCAACGACGCGCAGCCCCGACTAACGCCCGCTGAGCGCATCGTCCGCCAAGCGCAATCGATCTGCCGTGCCAATGTCCATCCATAAGCCCTGATATAACTCCGCAGCAACACTGCCCTCGGTCGCAGCCTTGCGAAGCAATGGCGCCAATGGAAAGGTATCCCCGGCAGGTGCTAAACGAAACAACTCCGGACTGAGCAGTGAAATACCGGCAAAGGTATAGCGCGAATCTTCTGCACCAACTGGTTCAAACATTCGACCATCGCGCAGAGCAAAATCACCGTGGGGGTTATGTCGGGGGTTCTCCACCAACACCAAATGTGCGAGATCACCGGGGGACAATTGCTGTAATGGGTAACTGTAGTCAGAGAGTACATCGGCATTTACCAACCAGAATGGTTTAGCTCCCAAAAGCGGCAACGCTTTTTTGATCCCGCCGCCGGTCTCCAGCGCGCTCGCACCTTCATCGCTATAAACAATCCGCACGCCCAGCGCAGACCCGTCTCCCAGAGCAGAATGCAGTGTCTCTGCGAGCCAAGCGGTGTTCACCACAAAGTCACGCACTCCTGCGGCCAATAATGACTCAATATTTCTATTAATCAATGACTTACCATCAATCTTCAGCAATGGCTTGGGGAGCTGATCGGTCAAAGGGCGCATCCGCTCACCACGACCGGCAGCCAGAATCATCGCTTTCATATTCAATAGGACCTTGAGCATCTGCTGATGCGATGACCACAGTATGTCCAAGGCCACGTCAACGCACAACAAACACAGACGCTTCGCGCTCATGTGGCTATAATCCAATGAAGCCGGACTGAGTCCGGATCAACCACTCAAATACAGGGTTTATGGAGATGTGCTCTCCGTACACCGGATGACGAATACTGCTCGTGCGCCTCACTCGCCTCATATTCAGCCTATCGCTAACCCTGATGCCAGTCATTCTTAACGCTCAGGGCATGTGCGGGTTTATCGCACCAATCAGCGCCGAGAGCTCCAGCAAGCTAACAGGCTTTGTTAGCAAGGGTGTTGCTGATCAGCTTAGCAACAACTTCAGCTTGAGCGCAGACCTTGCCAGCATCGAAACCGATAGCGAAAACATCATTGTGGAAGGCAATGTTGAATTGATCAGCCAGGATGTATGGATAACCGGTAAGTCGGCAAGCTATAACGCCAGTCTCGGCGAGTTCACTGTTAATAACTCGGCCTACGCTTTTAGTAGCATTAATGCACGGGGCAATGCCGATAAGACCTTTGTCTCACAAGCCGGCATCGCAATCCTTAAAGGTGTGAAATACACCACCTGCCCGGAAGACCGCGAGGTGTGGTCGCTCACTGCCAAAGAGATCACGCTCGACACTAACAAGGGAATGGCCAGTGCCCGGAGCGCTGCGCTTCGTTTGAGAGGTGTGCCGGTGTTATACTTGCCATACGCCACCTACCCTATATCCGACAAGCGCAAGTCCGGATTATTGCTTCCCACGCTGAGCACCAGCAACCAGCGTGGTCTAGAAATATCAACGCCGTGGTACTGGAACATTGCCCCCAACTACGACGCCACGTTAACACCAAACTATATGTCCAAACGCGGGTTAATGATGGGGGCAGAAGTCCGTGCGCTAACAAAAAGCACAGCGGGAGAGGTGTCCGGCAATTATCTCAGCAACGATGAAATTACCGGAACCGATCGTTACGAATGGAATATCGAATCCAAAACAGCCATAGCCAGAGATTGGCGTGTTGCCGTTAATGCCACCGGTGTGTCCGATGATCGCTATCTCAATGACTTCTCCAATCGCTGGTCAACGTCAAGCCAAACAGCACTAAATCAAAGTGCTGTTCTCGAACACTATGGCGCTGTCTGGTCGGTGATGATGCGTTTCCAGAACTACCAAACGATTGATGAACTGCTGCCCGATGAAGATGAGCCCTACAGGAGGCTGCCACAACTTGCCGTCATCGGCGACTGGCAGAATAGCTTTCTTGGTGCGAACTACCGCCTTGAAACAGAAGCAACTTACTTCAAAAGGAGTATCGAAAGCGTCGAAGGATTGCGCGTCCATCTGGAGCCCGAGATCAGCTATGAGTTCGACTACAAAGGCATCTACTTAACGCCAAAGGTCAGTATCTTCCACACCAGCTATAACCTCGAAAATGAGCCGGCAAATCAGAGCGACACCCCATCCGTAACCGCGGGGGTTTATAGCATTGACAGTGGCGCTACCTTTGAACGAGGCTTCTCTGACGGACTCACCGTCACATTGGAACCACGTGCGCAATATGTTTATGTGCCCTACAAAGACCAATCTGAGCTGCCAGTCTTTGACACTATTCTGCCCGACATGAATTTGGTGCAATTATTCCGGCCCAATCGTTATCTGCAATACGACCGGATAGGTGACACCAATCAACTTAACGTGGGCTTCACCAGTCGTGTGTTCGGCTCTTCCAGCGGTCGTGAAATACTCACCGCAACTATCGGCACCTCGAGGTACTTTTCAGACCAACGGGTAACGCTTCCGGGCGAAACACCCCGCACTAGCAAGTCGGGCGATTACCTGCTGCAGGCTCGGGTCGATCTTTACGATAGCTGGAACCTGGAAGCGGGCTACCAATGGAACGCTGCCACCCAACAAACCGATCAGGGTAATATTCGATTTCAGCTAAAACCAGCCAACAACACGGTAATTAATGCCGACTATCGATACCAGCGGGAATCGACGCTGGATCAAGGGGGGCTGTCCTTCGGCTGGGCAGTTAATGAGCGCTGGAACCTGCTGGGTCGTGCCGTCTACTCATTCGAAGAAGAACGGTTTGTCGATCAGTTCGCTGCTATCGAGTATGGAGGCTGCTGCTGGGGCATACGCCTAATCTATCGCGAGCGGGTCAGCCGCGATATCGAGGAAGATGACACTTCAATTGGCATCCAATTTGTACTGAAGGGTTTCGCCGAGATAGGCAATTCAGTCAGAAGCCAGCTGGAAGGTGGTATTCTAGGGTACTCTGATTTATAACGCTGCGACCGGTTGTCGCACGCCGACCCGCCGCAGACAACCTTCCGGCACTAACTACAACTACTGTTTACTTCATCATGCTATTAAATCAATCATCCAATTCTTCGCCATTTTTCAACAGTCTGGTTACCTTCCTGCTTCTGCTTCTGCTTCTGCTTCTAGCTCAGTATGCCACCGCACAGGATACAGACATTGCAACAAAATCTCCCCAAGTATCTGGTGAAGAGAAGCAGCTTGATAGCATTGTTGCAGTAGTGAATGACGGCGTGGTCTTGCAAAGCGAACTGGGTCAAGAAATAAAAAGTATCACGGAGCGACTGGCCAATAGCAGTACACCAATGCCACCATTGGACATCCTGAATCAGCAGATTCTTGAACGTCTTGTTGTCCAGCAAATCCAGTTACAACGGGCAGCGAGCACCGGCATTCAAATCTCTGATGAAGCACTTAACGATGCGCTGGGCACAATTGCGCAGCGCAATGGAGTCAGCCTCATTCAACTCCCACAGATGCTTGCCGGGGAGGGCATCAACTACGCGATGTTCCGCAAAGATATTCGCAAACAAATGACCATTGATCGCCTTCGACAACGTGACGTACTGTCCAGAATTGCTGTTAGTGACAGAGAGATCGCTAACTATCTCGAGCGCGAGAGCCGAGAAAACAGTACAGATTACAAGCTGTCACACATTCTCATTTCGATGCCTGCAGGAGCCACCTCTATAGAGGTTAGCGCATCAGAAGACAGCATTATCGATATATACGAGCAACTGCTGGATGGTGCTGACTTTGCTGAACTGGCGATCACCTATTCGAACGGACAGCAGGCCCTTGAGGGCGGCAGCATCGGCTGGCGCAAAGGCAGCGAACTGCCCACACTGTTCGCCGATGTGGTTCCGGCTATGCAAGCAGGCGATATCTCTCAGCCCATTCGCGGCGGTAGCGGTTTCCACTTAATCAAACTGGACGAATTGCGCGGCGTTAGTCAGACATTTCAAGATCAGTCGCAAATTCGACACATACTGATAAAAACATCTGAGATCAAAGACAGCGACACTGCCAAGCAACAGCTGCTGGAAATTCGTGAGCAGATCGTTGGCGGTGAAAGTTTCATCACCGTTGCTACCGCCGTTTCCGAAGATCCAGGCTCTGCTGCAAAAGGTGGGGATCTGGGCTGGACCGGCGCAGGAGTTTTCGTTCCCGAGTTTCAGGCCATGGCGGATTCATTACCCATTGGCGAACTAAGCGAACCCTTCGCATCTCCTTTTGGCTGGCACATCCTCGAAGTAACGGGGCGCAGAATATATGACACCACCGCGGAAATACAAAATCGCCAGGCTGTCATGGCGATACGTAATGCCAAATTCGAAGAAGAAACCGAACTGTGGGTTAGGCGCATTCGCGATGAAGCCTTCGTCGAATATCGGCTATAACAGCCGATCGAAACATACGTGACTCCGGTGGCCAGAAGCAACTCAGGTGTTCAGCGCATTGCCGTTACGGTGGGCGAACCTGGCGGCATCGGGCCCGACATTATTTTAAGTCTGGCCGAGCAGAAGCATACAGCTCAGCTGGTTATTATCGGTGACCCCGAACTGCTGGAGCAACGCGCCCGACGACTTAATACGTCGATAAAGCTAAGCAGCTATGACAGCAGTAAACCGGCACGCCCCTCAGCAAAGAACGAGCTCTGTGTGCTCGGCCTGCCACTGGCAGTGCCCGCCGAACCCGGACAACTAAACCCAGCCAATGCCCCATCGGTATTACGAACATTGGATCTCGCCTGTGATGGCTGCATGAGCGGTGAGTTCTCTGCCATGGTCACTGCCCCTGTACAAAAAAGCGTCATCAATGATTCGGGCATTAAGTTTTTGGGTCACACGGAATATCTGGCAAAACGTTGCGGCGGCCAGCTTCCGGTAATGATGCTTGCCAATGAGAGCAGCGGACTAAGGGTGGCCCTGGTTACCACACATCTGCCACTGCGCGCAGTCCCGGATGCCATCAACAAAGACAATCTCAGCAGCGTCTGCCGTATTGTCGCTGCAGATATGCAACGTTATTTCGGTTTAGACCAGCCGCGCATTGCGGTGCTGGGATTAAACCCGCACGCTGGCGAAAACGGGCATCTGGGGGATGAGGAGCAGCAATTCATACAACCTGTTATTAATCAGTTAATCGAGGAGGGTCTTGCACTAACAGGACCACTGCCCGCTGATACCGCTTTCACTCAAACGCAACTGCGCAACTTCGATGCAGTTATTGCCATGTACCATGATCAGGGCTTACCGGTAATTAAACATGCGGGCTTCGGCAATGTGGTCAACATCACACTTGGCTTGCCCATTATCCGCACATCTGTAGACCATGGCACCGCACTTGATCTGGCCGGATCTGGCAAGGCCAGTGCCGAAAGCCTGCAGGCGGCTGTATCCACAGCCATAGCCATAGCCATGAGCTCGAAGTTTCGACAGTCCGCATGAACTTTAGCGCTCCAAAAAAACGCTTTGGCCAAAATTTTCTGCATGATGCCAACATTATCGGCAAAATCATTGATTCTATCCGGCCGGCTGCTGATGATCATATCGTTGAAATCGGGCCAGGTCGGGGGGCGATTACCCGCGCCCTTAGCTATCAGGTTGAGCATGTTGATGTCGTTGAAATTGACCGTGATTTGGCCGACGCCCTCGAAGCTCTCGAATGGCCCTCAACTGTCGAGGTACATCGCGGCGATGCACTGAAGTTTGATTTTTCCACCCTGGCTAAGACCGGTGAAAAACTGCGACTGGTCGGCAACCTGCCCTACAACATCTCCACCCCGCTGCTGTTCCATTTTCTGGATTCAGCGGAACTGTTTGCTGACATGCATGTAATGCTGCAAAAGGAAGTCATCGAGCGTATGGCTGCTGAACCGGGCAGCAAGCAATACGGCAGGCTAACCGTAATGCTCGCTGCGCGCTGCGAAGTAGAGCATCTGTTCAACATCAAACCCAATAGCTTTACCCCGGCACCCAAGGTTGACTCTAGTTTTGCCAGACTCATTCCTTCGGCAATTCCACTGGTCACTGCTGAAATTTACCCAATTTATAAACAAGTCGTCACCGCTGCTTTCGGCATGCGCCGTAAAACCCTGAACAACGCACTGAAGGGGTTACTCGACACTGAGCAAATTGAAGATGCCGGCATCGACCCCGGACTCCGCGCCGAAGTATTGTCGCCTAGCGAGTTCTTACTGCTTGCCGAGCAATTGTAAGCGTACCTGCAAGGCCTGCACAAAAAAGATCTACGCCCAACTCCGCGGCATAAGCTAGAATAGAATTCATGAATAACACCCTAACTGACAGCATCCGTGTTTCCGCCAGAGCCCAGTATCTAGAACATCAATCCAGCCCCGGGGAAGAACGCTATGTCTTCGTCTACACTATCTCTATCGAGAACCTTGGCCGGAAAACCACTCGCATACTCACTCGACATTGGTTAATTACCGATTCAGATGGTGGCGTTCATGAAGTCCATGGTGATGGCGTTATCGGTGAACAGCCTTACATTGCTCCCGGCGCGGTACATACCTACTCCAGCGGCACCGTAATAAAGACACCGGTGGGCACCATGCAGGGCACTTACGGCATGCTGAGCAACGACAAAGATGCTTTCGATGCAACAATTCCGGTATTTCGTCTGGCAGTACCGCAAGTGCTCAACTAAGTCGTTGCTAAGGCTCTCCTGACCATGGCAATCTACGCCATAGGCGACATTCAGGGTTGTTATAGCGAGCTGCGCAAACTTCTGGATACAATCCGGTTTACGCCAGGTAAAGATCAACTCTGGCTAACCGGCGACCTAGTAAACCGGGGCCCCGAATCTTTGGCAACGCTCCGCTTCGTGCGCTCGCTGGGCTCGGCCTGTATCACAGTCCTCGGTAACCATGACCTGCACCTGCTGGCCTTGCGATTCGCTGATAAAACGCCCGATATAAAGCACAACCTCGACCCAGTGCTGCAAGCACCCGATGCGGAGGAGCTGCTCGACTGGCTGCGTCGCCAGCCACTTGCGCACTTCGATGCGGCACTTAATACCTTATTGGTGCATGCTGGCGTTGCGCCTGCATGGGATGGTTTAAAAACCTTGCAACTGTCTGCTGAAGTTGAAACACAACTTCGTGGTGATACCCCCGGCGAATTCCTGCAATTAATGTATGGGGGGGAACCGGCACTGTGGTCGGATTCACTGACGGGAGCAGATCGCATCCGCTGCATCACAAATCATCTGACCCGCTTGCGCCTAGTGGCAAGAACGGGGGCAATGGACTTAGCCTACAAAGGTCAGCCAAGCGATGCGCCGACAGAGCTCATGCCCTGGTTTGAGCATCCGCAGCGAGATGCTGACATTCCCCGGATTGTTTTCGGGCACTGGTCTGCACTGGGCCTATTACAACGGGAATTACTGCTGGGCCTGGACACAGGCTGCGTTTGGGGAGGCTCTCTAACAGCACTGCGTATCGATATTCCAGATGCTCAAGCGGTCAGTCTCCGCAGCCTGCAGCCCAAGAAGCTTTAAACCATGAAGCAATGAAATGCTGCTCTTAGCTAGATAGCAACTGGCGCCTTAATGTGCGGATGACACTCATAGCCTTCAATCTCAAAATCATCAAAATCATAGTCTGAAATAGAGCCGGGCTTACGCAAAATTTTAAGCTTTGGCAAAGGCAAAGGATCACGAGACAGCTGCAGCTCAGTTTGCTCCAGATGATTCAGATACAAATGGCAGTCGCCACCCGTCCAGATAAAATCACCCACTTCTAACCCAACCTGCTGAGCGACCATATGGGTTAATAGCGCATACGATGCGATATTGAACGGCACACCGAGAAAAATATCCGCGCTACGCTGATACAACTGGCAGGATAACTTTCCGTCAGCAACATAAAACTGAAAGAAGGCGTGACATGGCATCAATGCCATCTGATCCAACTCAGCAACGTTCCATGCACTCACAATAATGCGGCGGGAGTCGGGAGTGTTACGCAGCAACTCCAGGCTTTGCCCTAACTGATCAATACTGCCGCCATCAGGAGTTGGCCAAGAGCGCCACTGTTTACCGTAAACCGGCCCAAGATCCCCGCTAGCGTCTGCCCATTCATCCCAGATACGAACGCCGTTTTCTTTAAGATAGCCAATATTGGTGTCACCGTTCAGAAACCACAACAACTCATGAATGATCGAGCGGGTGTGCAGCTTTTTGGTGGTTACCATTGGAAAACCCTGCTGCAAATTGAAGCGCAGCTGATGGCCAAACACACTCAATGTGCCGGTACCGGTTCGGTCCTCTTTCCGGGTGCCGTTATCCAACACGTGTCGCATTAAATCCAGATATTGCTGCACGTTCTACCTCTTCCCTTGTTTTGTCTTAACTTGGTTTTTCTTGCCTGCTAATTTGCCTGAAGCCTGCGCGATAGCGGATGGTTCATTGCGTTGATACGCCAGCATAATAAACAGCGCACCAAAAATAATCATCGGAGCACTAAGCACCTGACCCATAGTTACCCAGTCAAAAGCGAGATAACCAAGATGTGCATCGGGGACACGAACAAGCTCTACCGCAAAACGGAAAATGCCATAGCATAATAGGAACATACCCGAAACAGCCATAACGGGAGGCCGAGTGGCCGAATAGAACCACAAAATAGCAAACAGCACTGGGCCTTCTAAGCAGGCCTCGTAAAGATTGGATGCATGCACAGGGACGCCATTAACGATTACGGCCAATGCAAAATCGGTGGGTTGGCCCCACAGTTCGCCATTAATAAAGTTGCCGATGCGACCGGCGCCAAGGCCAATGGTGACAAACGGCGCCACAAAATCAGCCACCCGGAATAGCGAAGCACCCACCTTACGGGAGATTAGCCACATGGCCACAATCACGCCAATAAGCCCGCCATGGAAAGACATGCCGCCCTCCCAAATACGCAACATGCTCAGCGGGTCGCTAACAACATTTGCCCAGCCATAGAAAAACATATAGCCGATGCGACCACCAAGAATGACGCCCATCGCCACATAGAACAGCAGGTCATCAATCTGTATAACGGTAAACGGCTGCCCCCACTCGCGGGCACGTTTGCGGGCCAATGCCCAGCCCCCGAGAAACCCGGTGAGATACATTAGGCCGTACCAGCGAATAGCCAGCGGTCCTATTTGTAGGGCAATAGGGTCGATGTCAGTGTAGATAATCACCGTCGGATTCTACAACAACCACGGTGGTGATTGCTGCCCGTCTAATTATCTTACGGGTTATAGTTGCAACTTCCAAAACCGGTATGAATACCCGGATCAAGCCATAACGCACGAACTGCCATCATGAATCACCTCGCCAAAGAAGCCAGCCCCTATCTGCTGCAACATAAAGACAATCCGGTAGATTGGCACCCATGGGGCCAAGCAGCACTGGAACTGGCTACTAAGGAAAACAAACCAATACTCCTGTCTATCGGTTACTCAGCCTGTCACTGGTGTCATGTAATGGCTCACGAGTCATTTGAAGACCCGGCTACCGCGGAAGTAATGAATCGCCTGTTTATTAATATTAAGCTTGATCGTGAAGAACGCCCGGACCTCGACAAAATCTATCAAACTGCGCATCAACTGCTCACCCAGCGTGGTGGCGGCTGGCCTCTGACAATGATTATGACTCCGGGTGAGCATCTGCCCTTCTTTGCCGGCACCTACTTTCCCAAAGAGGCTCAACATGGGATGCCGGCATTCACCGACCTGCTCATGAAATTAGCGCAGCACTACGAAACGCATCAGGACGAACTTAAGCAACAAGGCGGTGCGCTGGTTAATGCGCTGAAGAGCATTCAGCCGCAGGCCCCGGAGACCGGCACAGGGTTGAGCGACGCACCAATAAATGGCATTCGTGAGCAACTGGCAGCCAACTTCGACAAAGATTGGGGCGGTTTCGGCAACGCGCCTAAGTTTCCGCACCCGACAAATCTGGAGCGCCTACTCAGACACTGGCGTGCGAGCGCGCATAGCAGCGAACCCGACGTCGATGCACTCTTTATGACGGCATTGACGCTCAGCCGCATGCAAAATGGCGGGGTGTTCGATCAGGCGGGCGGCGGCTTCTATCGCTACAGCGTCGATCAACAATGGCAAATTCCTCACTTTGAAAAAATGCTCTATGACAACGGCCCGATGTTGGCGCTTACAGCTCAGCTTTGGCAAGCCAGTGGTGATGATGCCTTCCGTCGTGTTGCCGGAGCAACTGCTGATTGGGCGTTAAGAGAAATGAGAGCACCCGAAGGCGGCTTCTATGCGAGCCTCGATGCCGATTCCGATGGTGGCGAAGGGCATTTCTATTTGTGGACTCCGGATGAACTTGCCGCTCTACTCGACTCTCATGAGTACACCGCTGTTGAGCATCTGTATGGATTACGCAAACCGGCAAATTTTGAGGGTCGCTGGCATCTGACCAACCGTTTATCACTCGATGAACTTATGGAGCATGCGGGCTTCACAAAATCGAAATTACAAAACCTGCTCGATAGTGCTCAACAAAAAATGCTCCAGACCCGCAATCAGCGCGTGCTCCCGGGGTGCGACAAAAAAATCCTCACTTCGTGGAACGCTCTGATGATACGAGGGCTGGCAATTGCCAGTGGCGCCTTAGATCGACCCGAACTTGCCGCGGCTGCCGCCAACACAGTCGACTTCATTCGCCAGCAACTGATTGTGAATAACCAATTGCATGCCTGCCACATCAATGGGAAGGTCAGCTTTAATGCTTATCTGGATGACTACGCATTTCTGCTGTATGCAGTGCTCGAACTCTTGCAGCGCCGCTGGGATGACGAGCATTTAAAACTCGCCATCTGGCTCGCCAATGAATTGCTCGAACGATTTGAAGATACTAAAAATGGTGGGCTTTTCTATACTGCGAACGATCATGAAAAACTGCTATACCGACCCAAATCGTTCAGTGATGACTCAATGCCATCGGGCAATGGTGTTGCAGCACTCGCGTTAAACCGGCTCGGTCACCTGTTAGCAGAGCCACAGTATCTGCACGCCGCAGAAAGAATACTGCTGGCCGGCTGGGCATCCATGCAGGAGTTCCCGCATGGCCACGCGACGTTGATTACCGCATTAGACGAACACCTTAATCCTTCTGAGGTCATTGTTATTCGAGGTGATGAAGCAGAAGACTGGTGCCACTCCATTCAGCAGGTGTACAGCCCGGGCAGGCTCTGCTTTGCGATTCCTAGCACCGCATCACTGCCAGAATCATTGTCTGCGAAACCTGCTCATGAGCAAACCGTGGCTTACATTTGCCGCGGATCTCAATGCAGCGAACCGGTAAACTCACTGCAAGAGCTCGCTATGGCTATCTCCGGCAACTGACTCGAAGCAACCTGCCATGACTAAACCCCAAAACAACAGCACGGACCCGCGGGAATATTTCACCGACGAGCGCTGCCATATTTTAGAACTGCATAACACTGCTGCAGACCCGGGAGTCTCGCTGGCACGCGCAAGAGTCGAACCCGGAGTCACAACGGCGTGGCATACAGTAGAAGCAACAATCGAGCGCTACATTATTATCAGCGGTGCCGGCATTGCTGAAGTCGGCGATGCGCCAGCGCTCAGTTTAATTGCCGGCGATCACCTGCTAATTCCTGCGGGCAAAAAACAACGGATACACAATCCTGGCAGCGTAGACCTTATATTTCACTGTATCTGCACCCCTCGTTTTGAACGCAGAAACTATCGATCACTCGAAGGCTGAGTGAACTTAACCCGACGTCGGTTACGCGTTACTACCAGGGCAGTATCTTGCCGTTAAAGTTGATGGGCTTACCCCGGTCTTTCAAGGTAAGCGCCTCAATATTTTTTGCGACAGCTGCGGCGCTCTCTGCGGGAGTCAACGATGGTCCATCATAACCGGAGTCCGCAAGCAGCTGTGTGCCAACCCTCCCGGGTGCAAGTAACGCTACAGTGATCCCCTGCGAACGCAACTCAGCGCGAATGCCCCGCATCGACATATTCATGCCGGCCTTGCTGATACGGTAATAGGCCATCGCCTTCATGCCACCGACCAGCGTAAGCGAGCCGAGGCCGCTGGACATTGTCACAACCTTCTTTTGCTCGCCTTCCAGCAAGCTGGGCAAAAATGCTTCTATCATCATCATCGGACCAAAAACATTGACTGCCATTACCTCATCGAAAAGCGTTTTATCGTAGAAACCAAAGCTCTGCTTCTCCAAATTTCCTAGCATTGCGGCATTGTTGATCAATACATCAATTGGCACATCTGCATACTCTGCCCCCAATGTCTCAATCCGCTCCAGATCGATAAGATCCAGAGCCTCAATCACCACCTGCGAATTAGTGGATGCAAGCGTTTGCAGCTCTGTTGCGCCGACAGGATCGCGTGCGGTGGCGATCACATTCCAGCCCGCGCCGGCGTAATATTGCGCAAATGCCAGACCGATACCGCGGTTGGAACCCGTAATTAGCACCGTTGGTCGCTCCGCCACAAATCCCGCAGTTGCCGGCTCCGGACGGGTTACGGCATGCTGGCACGCGGCCAGAAATACGACGCAGCATAGGGCCAAAGCTCGAATTAGACACGCTCTAAAATTCATAAATGCTCCGCTTATCAATCGCAACCACATTAGTTTAGACGCTATTGCGCGCCATATTCGCCATGCCACCAATGACTGCCACAGTGCGGTAAACACCCGGAGGGTGGATACCCGACTAACAAGCCGATACATCATTGCCAGTGCCGTCTGGCCAATTCAAAACTGTTTATCGCTGTCCACCTTGCGCCCAACGCCAGATGTGGTTAAATCAGGACACTTACGGGGTCAACTGACTTTGTTATTATCCGTTTGTAAATTAACAACAACATAAGCGAGTGAGACTTAAATATGAAATCTATTCGAATTCTTGGTGCAGCACTTCTGGCAATTGCCAGTATCAACGTAGCAATGGCCGGTGCGCATACCGGTGGCCCAGAAATTACTGGCGAAGGCGCATGTACATTTATACAAGAAAACATGTTTGCCGGTCCTTTCGATGTTTGTCAGGAACCTGTAGGCGCTGAATCTTGTACCGGTTTGGGCAACGCCGACGACAATGCTAATGCGGTACACAGCGATGGCGCATGCGCTACTGACAAACTGGTTGGAACATGTGACGTAGGCGCCAGCAAAGTTCACTACTTAAGTGGCGATGCTGACGGTCTGGAAATTGGTTGTGGCTTCCAGGGCGGCGACTGGATTCCTGCTAGCTAAGCAGTAACCAGAAGTAATAAAAAAGGGGTGAGCAGAAATGCTCACCCCTTTTTTTGTCTGCTCTGCCTACCTGCTTAGGCGGCAACCTTTAAGACAAAACAGCCTTAAGGATGAAGAAGAATATAATCGATAAACACGCGCCCGCTGGAACGGTAATAACCCAAGAAAGGAAAATCCGACCAACCACCCCTAAGTTAATCGCGCTGATACCGCGCGCCATACCCACGCCCAGAACAGCACCAACCAAAACATGAGTGGTCGATACCGGCATACCGGTACCTGAAGCAACCACAATGGTAAATGCTGCGGCCAGCTCAGCAGAAAAACCACGACTCGGCGTGAGTGCTGTAATGTGACTGCCAACAGTCGCAATAACCCTTCGACCATAGGTTGCAAGGCCGATCACAATGCCAATACCGCCCAACATCAGAATCCAGATCGGCAGCGGTGCACTCTGCAATACCTGCCCACTCTGAGCCACGCTAACAATAGCAGCGACGGGGCCAATGGCATTGGCAACATCATTAGAGCCATGGGCAAATGCCATTGCACTTGCCGTAATCACCATCAATACCGCAAAAACCTTTTCCACAGTCGCATAGTGGAACTTCTTCTCGGCTTTTTTATCAATGGTAATACGCTGAACAAAGAACCGGCCAATACCGGCAATAATGACGCCTAAAGCCGCAGAACCCAAGTAAGCCTGAAACGTGGTGAGCTCGAACCCCACATGCTTCAATCCCTTAAACAAGGTCACCAGACAGATTAGGAAGACCGTAAAGAATATATAGATCGGCGCGTACTTCTGAGCGCGCGCAAACGGGTCTTTCTGCTCCAGAATAAGCTTCTGAATCGAAGTAAAAATAAGAAATGCAAAGATACCTGCGGTGAGCGGAGAGATTATCCAGCTAGCAACAATCGCTCCCACCTTATCCCACTTCACGGCATCAACACCCAGCCCTACGGCAGCGAAGCCAACTATGGCGCCAACAATAGAATGCGTTGTCGATACCGGCCACCCCTTGCGGGATGCAATAAACAGCCAGGTACCTGCAGCAAGCAATGCCGCCAACATGCCGTAAACTAAAAGCTCGGGCTCGCCAATAAAAGCGTTTGGGTCAACCATGCCTTTGCGGATAGTCGAGGTCACCTCGCCACCTGCTAGAACGGCACCCGCAAATTCGAAAATTGCGGCGATAATGATTGCCTGTTTAATAGTAAGCGCTTTCGCACCAATCGACGTAGCCATCGCATTGGCTACGTCATTAGCACCAATACCCCAAGCCATAAAGAGCCCGAAGACACCCGCCAATATTAAATAAATTGTTGCATGTTCCATGAAGATTACTCAGTGATTCATCAAAAGTTCTAGGCGTCGGCCGATACGCTCTGCCATATCACCAATGTCGCCAATCGATTCGATAACCTTATAAAGAAACATCACATCAATCGGGGATAGGTCTTTCTCTATACCGAAAAGAATTCGGCGTAACTTCGCCTGAAGGGCATCAGTTTCATTTTCGATTTGATCAAGCTCACTAATGAGCCCCCTAACCAAGTCGACCTCAGTACCGCGAAACCCGGTTTCATATAACTCATCAAGCTCCCAGATTGTTTTTCGTGCGCCCTTAGCGGCATCAACGTTGCGCGAGACGAACTCGAGGAACGACTCTTGAAGCACGTCCGGAATAGCCAGCTTTCGACCAACCACCAAACCTGAGACATCACGCGCAAGGTTCGGTATTTTATCCTGAACCAATACTAGATCGAGCAGATCAGCGCGGGCTACGGGCATAAATAGCGCCTGAGAAAGCTGCATGCGAATCTGTTTCTTCGCATCGTCAGCCTCATTCTCCAACCTAACGATTTTCTCCCGGGACTCAAGCACCTTCTCCCAGTCGTCACCGTTAACATACTCGAAGAATGCCACCAACTCCTTGGCGGCCTTATAGCAGATCTCCATATGTTCCTGAATCGGCGCTACAGGCGAGGCACCGAATATCTTGGATATATAGCTTCCCACTTTTTCCTCCCATCATCATTAATTCAGTTGTACAAGGTGCGGATTTTGGCATGGTCTTAGTAGCTAATAAAGCCATTTCGTCTTGCAATCATCAATTAATTGGACGGGGTCCGATTTCAAAAATCTGCACAGATTTGAGCCCTCAGTGTGATACTTTGATTTCTGAATAGTTCCCAAATTATGGGTTTCAAGATGACATCGATATACTTGGCATTATGACAGCAAACGCGACTCTCACTATTGACAGGTCAACTGCCGGCCAGGCAATGCTGGTTTTTTCCGGCGACTGGGTGATTAACGCTAAACGCCCCGCGATTGAAGAACTGCTCGGAGAGTTCGACACCGAAGGTGCCGCAATCAGCTTTAACTCAGATAATCTGAATGACTGGGACAGCGCTCTGCTTATCTCGCTCTGCACGATCCATCAGTACGCTAAACAATATCAGCTGTCGGTAAATCTCGACGGACTTCCAGATGGGGCCCGCGGTCTGCTGCATTTGGCACTGACAGTTGAAGAGCGCGAGGGAGCACGAAAATCTGCTCGACACGACTCCCTGGTAACCAGACTCGGTAATGCCACCCTCGATATATGGGGTAGCTGTGTTGAAATCACCGCGTTCATCGGCGAATTGGTTTTATCTTTCGGACGCCTTATTAGAGGCAAGGCAAACTACCGGAAATCAGATTTGGCACTCGTTATACAAGAGGCCGGCGCCGAGGCTCTCCCCATTGTCGGACTCATCAGCTTTCTTATCGGCATGATCTTTGCCTTTGTGGGTATCTTTCAGCTGAAAGCGTTCGGGGCTGGCATCTACACGGCCGATCTGGTCGCAGTAGCAATGGTTCGTGAGATGGCGCCGATTATGACTGCCATCATAATGGCCGGCCGCACCGGCGCAGCCTATGCGGCACAAATTGGCACGATGAAGGTCAATGAAGAAATCGATGCATTGACGACGCTGGGCATTAACCCCATCGACTTTCTCGCATTGCCCCGGGTCATTGCATTAATCATCATGATGCCCCTACTCACCATGTACAGCAGCCTGATCGGCATTCTTGGCGGACTTGCCGTTGGCATGAGCATGCTCGATGTCAGCGCCATGCAATACCTGGTGGAAACCCAGTCGGCTCTCTCCCTAAGCACGCTGTTCGGTGGTCTCTTCAAAGCCATTGTTTACGGCAGCCTAATTGGCATTGCCGGCTGTCTCCAAGGTCTGAATTGCGGCAACAACGCCATGGCTGTCGGGCAGGCTACAACCAATGCGGTGGTCATGGGTATCGTGATGATTGTAGTCAGTGCAGCAGTGCTCACAGTCATCTACATCAATATCGGAATATGATGAACGAACAGCACACAGCCAAACCACATATAACCGTTAGCGACATGACGATGGCCTATGGCGACTTTATCATCCAGCAGAATCTTAACTTCACCGTTAACCATGGCGATATTTTTATCATTATGGGTGGCAGCGGGTGCGGCAAAAGCACGCTGCTTAAATGCCTTATTGGTTTAAAAGAACCAAGTGCAGGGGCCGTGAGCTTTGACGGCGAAGACTTCTGGAGCTCTGATGACGATGATCGACTGGCCATGAAGCGAAAGTTTGGCACTCTGTTTCAAAGTGGTGCCCTGTGGAGTTCGATGACTCTTGCAGAGAATATAGCCCTGCCACTGAGCCTATACACAAAACTCGGCGAAAAAGACATTGCGGAACTCTGCTCATACAAATTATCGCTGGTTGGCCTGGCGGGCTTTGATGACTATTATCCGAGCGAAATCTCCGGCGGCATGAACAAGCGAGCTGGCCTGGCTCGCGCAATGGCTCTGGACCCGGAAATACTATTTTTCGATGAGCCGTCGGCGGGCCTCGACCCGATCAGCGCAAAGCTACTGGATGACTTGATTCTGGAGCTCCGCGACAGCTTGAAAACCACTATTGTTATAGTCACCCATGAATTGGCCAGCATGTTCAGTATCGGCGATAACTCGGTCTTCCTGGACGCAGCAACCCATACTCAACTTACCACTGGCAACCCATTAGAACTGCGGGATACCTCACCGATACAGGATGTGAGAAACTTCCTGCTACGGGGCGAGCCGAACGAACTGCCCGATAAGGGTAAGTCCAAATGACAATAGCGTTGCAACATCACAGACTCAGAGGAAACGAATCCACATGAGCAAGAAAGCGAAACCCGCATTAATTGGCGGCTTTGTCCTTGGCGCCATTATTCTGCTGGCTGTTTCAGTCATGTTATTTGGTGGCGGTCAGCTGTTTAAGAGCAAATCAACCTTCGTTAGCTACTTTGATAACTCGGCCAAGGGTCTGCGAGTCGGCTCTAATGTCATGTTTCGCGGTGTAAGCATAGGCTATGTAACCGATATCAGCCTATTCGCATCAGCTAACAATCAGCAAACACTCATATCGGTCACATACCAAATCGACCCCAAAAAGTTTCGCTTCAAAAAAGGCTCGGGGGTGGTTGGTATGTACACCAAAGAAGATGGCGGTATTGCAATAGATAATTGGATTCGAAACGGTCTGCGCGCGCAACTAGACTCCGAGAGTTTTGTCACCGGACAGCTCAGTGTCGAACTGGAGTTCAAACCCAATACCGAAGCTGTATTTTACAATGAGACCATCCCGTATCCGGAAATTCCTAGCGTAACCTCGGGCATAACCCAAGCCATCGAAGATGCAGAAATGTTCTTGTCTGAACTCAAGCGCGATATCGACATTAAAGCTCTAAGTCAGAAGTTAACAAGCATTCTTAGCGGCGTCGATCAACTCGCCAACTCGCAGGAGCTGCGGAGTGCGATTTCAGGCATTAACACTATAGTGAATAGCGAGGGCATGCAGGCATTGCCTCAGGATCTGAACGAAACAACCAGAGACCTAAACGCGGCTATTAATAGTGCCCAAACATTAATTCAGAATCTGGACGATAGCTTAGTCCCCGCTGCCAAGGGCCTAGCCGATACGCTCGATCAGGCAGAGCAGTTTCTGGCTGCGGCTAAAAGTCAGGTGGATGGTCAGTCGGTATTGTCTGTGCAGCTATCTGAAGCGCTCACCGAAGTCTCGGGCGCTGCACGATCAATCAGAGTCTTGGCTGATTATCTTGAACAGCATCCCGAATCCCTGCTTTTCGGCAAAAAAAAATAGGTAGACGTCAATGACTGGAAAAATATTTCAGACCTGCGGAAAATTACTTGCACTCATCATCGGGCTCGCACTCCTTGCAGCCTGCGGCTCATCTCCGCCTACTCGCTACTATCAATTGGAAGAACGCATTAGCCAAACTGATAGCTCGCCATCCAGCATGCTAAGTGTGCGACTAGGTCCGCTGTATATTGCGCGCTACCTCCAACAGCCCAACATAGTCACCCGGCAAGATGATTATCAGGTAGAGGTTGCTGAATTCGATCGCTGGGTCGAGCCACTAGAACAAAGTATTAGTCGGATCCTCACCACAAACCTGAGTGACGCCCTTAGTAGCAATTGGGTGCATGAATTCGGGGTCGGCAATGATGCTATTGAGCTGTTTGATTATCAGGTTCTCATCACAATCACGCGCTTCGACGTAGATGCCAACAACACTGCCACACTCAAGGCACAGTGGAACCTTGTTACTCCTCGGCCTAGGGTGACCTTGCTGGCAAAGCGCACGGTGCTTACCCAACAGGTATCGTCAAGCAGCTATTCTTCACAAGTGGCGGCGCTTAGCGACCTTATTTCCGAGTTAGCCAAAGAAATAGCTGGCGATATTCTTACTCAACAGGAAGTTGATGCCAAAGCCGCAGCCAGCCTGCAACAGGAAGACTAGAGCTACGACTGGGGATTTAGCTCAAGCGTGTCGGCAACCGATGCTTCAATCCAGCGAATAAAGTTATCGTGCTGAACAATGCCTTTCGCGTTAAATGTGTAATTAAGGCCGCGCAAGTCACGCCTTAACTCCGCCTGCACAGCGCGTGCACTCAGCAGGTTGGTAATAACCAAAACCTTATAGCCATCCGCCTCTGCCTGCTCAATCAACTGGCGCATTGCCGCAACATTCGCTGCACGAACTTCTTTCGGCGAATCGTCCTGAAGTGAGACGACCCCTACCGCTGCAAAACCAACCGATTCTTGCACTTGCCCAACAAGATTACTCAGCATATCCAGCACAATTTCGTTGTCGGCCGCAGCTTCAGGACCATGCGCCACCAACAGTAAAAACTCATTATCAGGTGTCGTACTAATTTCACGCGCATAGTCGGCCAGCGTTGCCGCTATTAGCGGAGCATCTGCGGGAGGGCTGGTCATGAAAAGCTCAACCTTACTCTCCACACGGGGCACAGCCATATACGCGGGTTCGTCATTCAAACCGAAAATATATTCCCACTGGCGCATCAGGCTGTTGTAACGGTTGCTAACCACGGGGACCACCACAATCCGTTTAGCGCCGGCTGCTTCGAGGTCATTAATTGCCAACTGGATGTGCTCGGACATCATCATGCTCATACCCATAGCAAGCGCGGTCGGATCCTGGTCCGCCAAAGGCGCGAGACGTTGGCGGAAAATATCGTCGCCGGCGGCACGAAACCCGTGCGCAAGAATGAGTACACCGGTATCTCCACGCAACTGCAGATCGCTGATATACCACTCATAATTGGAACCCATACGATCCATCACCTGCTGGATCATGGCGGTATCGGCACCGGCAAACTGGTCGATCCGGCCCCGCAGCTCATCGGCAGCCGCATCGGTAACCTGATGACCTTGACCATAAAGACGCCGGCCCTGCTCATCCATCTCAGCACCACCCATTGCATGTCCGGCATGAGGGTTGGGCGCCTCTTCAGCAACCGCAAAGCCACTCGCTAACACGATCGAAACAAAAACCAACTGGCAGCGCATCATTTTTAAAATCCCCATCATCAACACCCTTGTTTAACCTGACACTAAGCATAGCAGCTTGCGCTGGTCTGGCAATGCAGAATCGAACCGTATCAACCTTGCTCTGATTTGAGATATACGGCAGGATACGGCGACACTTCTCCCCCCTGCGGCGTGATTGGCGCTACTGACTTTGGGAGCAATATGGCATGTTAAAACCCATTAACCAATTCATTATCCGCTGCTCATGTTCTGCGTGGAAGTTTGCACTGTTGTTTGCCGGTTTCTTTGGCAGTCTTCAGGTATTGCTCTTTCTTGGAGAAAAATTTAAACCCTATGCCAATGGCGCTAAGCCATTCGACCTGCAGAATTCGCTAAACAGCGACAAGATCTTCGCGCAGCTCGCAGACTACAGTGATCAGGCGTTCAGCCTGTATTACATATTTACCAGTATCGATTACTTCTTCCCATTGTTTGCGGGACTGTTTCTGGCGGCAATCTGGGCCTATGTTCTACGCCACAACCTGCCCCGCTGGTATGAATATGCACTGCAGCGACATCTGTTTGTAGTGTTACTGATTCCTGCTCTGTTCGATTGGCTAGAAAACATCACATTACTTATGACGATAGCGGCATTCCCAGTTGAGTTGGGCGGTGTCGCGGATGCGGCAGTAATCATGAAACAGGCAAAACTCGCGGCCACCACAGTAGCGCAGGGAACCACCGGTGTAATTATTATTACAGGTGCGATAATGACTATTAAGCGCAAACTAGCGCGCTGACCTTGCCTGCTCAGCTTCGACTTCTGCTGCCAGACGCTCGTTCACCACGGCGACAATCCATTTCTGGTAGTTCGGATGTTCAGCTAAACCTTTGTCGGCAAAACGATAATCCAAACCACGCAGGTCTTCTATGATTTTTTGCTGCACACCGAAACTCGCTGAAGTAACAACCACAATAATTACATTGTTTCCCTGACGCTGCGCACCGCTTACCCAACGGCGAAGTTTCTTCACGTTGCCTGCACGGATTGGCGGGTAAGCATCATCCTGCAGGTTTATAATCTTCACATCAGCGAAACCGCCCTGTGCTTTTATCCGGTCAACGTGCGGCTGCAACAAATCAAGGTCAAGCACGTTATCTTCAATCTCTTCAGGGCCATGCCCCACTAGAATGATTGTTTCTTTGGCCGGATCGCTGCTCTGCTCATTGGTGTAATCAACCAGAATTTCGGTAATTAGCGGATGCGCATCAAAATGTGCGGTCATCAACACATTCGCGTTGGTGCTGACCCGTGGAACATCGAGGTAAGAGGATTCTTCGCGCATACCAAACACATACTCCCACTGCCGGGTTAGGGAGTTATATTGAGTCATTGCCGTCGGCACCAGAACGATGGTCTCCGCACCGGCATTAGTTAGATCATCGACCCCGGATTGAATATGTGAAGACATCATCATTGCCATACCGAAGGAAATGGCGGTAGGTTGCTCCGCTGACATCGGCCTCAGAGTGTCATGAAATATACGGTCACTGTTTTCGCCAACCCCGTGAGCTAACACCAGCACACCAAAGTCACCGCTTACACCTGGGTCGCTGACATACCACTCATAGTTCGGACGCATCATTGCCATATTTAATTCGGCTTCGCGGTCAGTCATCGCACGATACAAAGATATCTTTTCGCGCAAGTCCGCCAACTGCTCGGGCGTCAGAGAATGGTCCATTTTTGGAGCACTCCGTTTGCCAGTGGCGTCCATGGCCGGAACATCGCTATGCATATGCTGATGCGCATCTTGCGCCTGGCTTACAACAACCGGGGCACCACAAACTAAGATACCAATCATTGTTGACTGGCAACAGTGGAAAAATAGTTTCATAGCCACTCCTCGCTCCGCCTATTGGGCGATGCCACTAAAAAATTAAAGCCTACCTCTTTATTCTCTCGCACCAATAATCCGCTCTACAGCTTTGCGCAAAAGGTCTCGCACCTGATTGCTACTCTGCAGACCAGAAGAGGCCTGATCCATCAAGTGCATCATTGCCGCATGGCTCATTCCAGCAATCATTTTGGCCAATAACTGAGCCTCACTGGCAGTTAGATGATCAAGCTCGCCCAGCGCTTGCTCAAGCACATGGCCCGGCTGTTGATGCAGAGCCATGATTTCGGTTTGGAACTCACTGCCTGCATAACGCGACTCACTCATCAACGCCATGCTTGCGCAATCTGGACTTCTGGCCGAATCAATCTGCAGGTTCAGCCAGGCAACCACCCTCTCGTTAGGGTCGGTGTAGTTTTCGGTCAGGGCTGCAAAAGCATCAAGAAGAGGAGCCATATCACGGGATATACAGGCTAATAAAATATGATCTTTATTCGGGTAATAGCGATACAGGGAACTGCGTGCCAAACCCATCTTGGCTGCAATCACCCCCATATCGGTTGCGTGATAACCCTTTGTTTTAAAAAGCAGGCTGGACATATCCAACAGCCGTTCAGTCTGCTGTCTTACATGTTCGGCAACGCTATCAGCTTCAATTCGTGGCACTTACTGCTGCTTCCTGTATGCGACCATCAACAATGTGCAGGCTGCGATCTGCAGCATCAAGCATCGATCTGTCATGCGTAACCATAACTGCCGCTACCTGGTGCTGATGACATTGCTCGCTCAGCAGCTCCACAATCTGACGACCGCGAACCCTATCCAGCATTGATGTGGGCTCATCCACAAGCAGCAGCGAAGGCTTGGTCATTAATGCCCGGGCAATACCTATGCGCTGACGCTCGCCACCTGACAACTGATCCGGCAAGCGATTTGCGCGATGCGCCATATCAACTGATCGCAGGAGCGACATCGCATGATCACGATCCGCCTTGGTGGGCCTGTGGCCGCCCAGATGAACCATTAGCATCAGCTGGTCGAGTGAGGTCAGCGAAGAAATAAGGTTCGATTGCTGAAACACAAAGCCAATCGACTTCAGTCGCAAGCGGGTTAGCTGACTATCGTGCATCGCCGTCAACTCCTTGTCTCCGATCACCACCGTTCCGGAAGTCGGGTGTCTCAAGCCACCGCAAACCGCAAGCAAACTCGATTTACCTGCGCCGGAGGGGCCTAATACCGCAAGTAATTCTCCCGCGGCAATGCCGAAACTCACATGATCGAGCGCTGTAATTTTCTGATCGCCGTCACCGAGCTCCAACACCACATCTTTAACCTGTAAGCCCATGATGCTCTCCTAGCGAGTGCGACCGAGCGCGATAATTGGATCGATACGCGCAATCAGCCGCACCGACACCATACTGCCAATTAAACCGGCCACAATCAGCAGCCCTGAAGACCCGGCAATATTGTCTCTGACCAACATAAATGGTTTGCCCGACTCCTCCAACGAGAGCCCGAGCCAAACGGCGAAGAATGTACCTATACCAACCGCCAATAGCATAAGGATGAGGGCCTGCGCCATAGTGTCGCGTAATAAATAAGCACTAGAACCACCCAGTGCTTTAACCAGACCGATTTCCTGAGTGCGTTGGATAGTCCAGATGGTGAAAAATGCTCCTATAACCAATGCTGATATCACCACCATAAAGCCCTGAATCATCTGCACGGTTTGCACCTCTTCTTTGTAGCCCAAGGACGCCTCATAAGCCAACTGCTTATCCATCGTGACGGTACCCCACTCAATATCGACACTTTCGATATCGGCATCCGGAGTAAGCTTTAGCGCAATCACGCTGGCGTAGTCAAATAGAATATCCGGAAGGCTCTCACCAGGCGCAGGGCCACCGGGCGGGCCATAGGTGGCTTCCTGCCATTTGCGCATCGGGGTATAGATCACCGGCACATGACCTATATTTTGCTCATCGGTGATCCCTATAACAGTAAGCTTAGTGAGCACCCGGTCGAGCACAATCATATCGCCAAGTTTCACGTCATGCTTATTCGCCAGCAGCGCGGAAATAATAACGCCATCATCGGGGCCCTTAAGCGATTCGCCAAAGGTCACTTCGGGCTCAAGAAAACTGCCTGGCTCGACACCCCATAACACAACATCATCCAGCGGCAGACCTTCGGGAGTGCGCGCAGTAAAAAGAGTATGGCCAAGAGGTTCGACTGCCAATACGCCTTCAGCGTCGCGCCAGCCCTCCCACATTTCACGTTCAACCATGCTATTGCGATAATTGGGCCGGTCGTTGTACTCAAATGCGAGATGAGTCACGTCCAGCGCCATCAAACCGGAAATATTATTTTTAATGAGGCCTGATGCCAAACCGCTTAGCAGGGTCATGAGAAATGCGACGAGCGCAATGATCATGCTCATTAGCAAAAAGCGGCCTTTAGCAAAGGCCAGGTCACGCAAGGCCAGAAACATATCGACTCCGCCGAAGATTAGTGAAATACAGGTATACGCAACTTATCGACAGTCTGTCAACAAAAATACCGGCTGTTCATCAACTGCACAATAAGCTCGCCCGGCTTGTACTCACCATACTGTAACGCCAGCGACTCGCGTATGATGACGCTAAACTTAAGAGGCCATCGCATGAAAGTATTACGCTACATCGCTTACACACTGGGTACGCTAATCGCACTATCACTAGTGGCCCTGCTGGTGGCTTTGTGGGCCTACCGCGACATACCCGCCGCGGAGCTGGAAGCCAAATACGCAAACAACGCATCACGCTTCATGAATATTGACGGGGTGCGGATTCATTACCGAGATGAAGGCGAAGGCCCGGCGATTGTGCTCGTCCACGCCCATTTCGCCAGTCTGCTTGGCTGGGAGCCCTGGGTCGAAGCACTCAAAGACGACTATCGTGTCATTCGTTTCGACATGACCAGCCATGGCCTTACCGGAACGGACCCCAGCGGCGACTACAGCGTAGAGCGCACCGTAGATCTCGCCGATCGTTTTATTGATGCGCTGGGTCTGGAGACACTTTCTATTGCTGGAACGTCACTCGGTGGCACTGTTGCGCTTTACTATGCAAGCCGGCATCCCGAGCGTGTCGACAAGCTCATTCTGCTCAGTCCGGGCTCACTGGCAGGCAAAGAGCAAATGAAGGAGCGCGGCAAGCCGGGCGACTCTGCCCAAGTCCTCGCCTATATTCTGCCACGCGCCATTCCAAAATATATGCTGTCATCTGCCTGGGGAGAAACCAGCGAATTACCAGAAGAGCTGGTCGACCGCTGGCATGACATGTGGATGCGCGAGGGTCAGCGCGAGGCCGAGCTCGATCGTCTGCGCCAATATAAATCCGAGGGCCTGGAAGAGGTGATTGCTGCAGTCCGCGCCCAGGTACTGATTCTTTGGGGCGAAGCAAACCCCCAAGCAAAAGTTGAGCAGGCGCCCGAGTTCATCGAACTGCTGAGTGGCGCTGAATCCGTGCAACTAAAAACCTATCCTGATGTAGGACACATGGCCGTGCAGGAAGCCGGCGAGGTTACCGGAGCTGATGTGCGAGCATTTCTTGATGGTACGCTTAACCTACCTGATGAGCGCTACGAAAACTTTGAAGTCATCAGTGAAAATGAAAGACTCAATTAACTAAATTCAAAGCAATGAATATGCAATAGGAGCACGATCTATGAACCGTATTTTTTTTGCCGCAATAGCGGCTGCAGTTTTACTCATGCCAGCACACAGTGTTATGGCTGATGATGCTGAACTCAGTGACGCAGCGAAATACCGCGAAACTGTTATGGAAGCCGTGGCCAGCAGTTTTGGCGGTTTTATTGCTGTCTATCTGGGCAAAGTTGAACCCAACGCCAAGGAAAAACATTTAATTGCCAATACACGTGCTCTAGCCATTTCAAGCACATTGATAGGGGACCTGGTGCCTAACGGCTCGGAAGGTGGCGATGCCTTACCGCTGATCTGGACTGAAATGGATACTTATCAAAAATACGCACAAGATGCCGCTGATTCCACCGCAGAGCTTGCCAGAGCTGCCGAATCAGGCGATCGCGCAGCTATGGGAAAAGCCTTTAAGGCGGTCGGTACCTCATGCAAAACCTGCCATGATAAGTTTCGCGAAGAACACGAAAGCTGATCATGCGAATAGCGCTCAGTACTAATTGGCATAACTACCTGCTGCTTTATCTGAGCGCTTTCGTATTTGGCACATCGGTTAACGCGGCTGATGCCGGTCACGGTGAATATCTGACCAATGCCAGCGGCTGCGTCGCATGCCACACAGCCGAAGAGGGCCAGCCAATGGCTGGTGGGCGTCCGCTTGAATCCCCCTTCGGCACTTTTTATACCCCCAACATTACGCCGGATAATGAAACCGGCATCGGTGGGTGGACGGACGACGAATTTGTGTCCGCATTTCAGGATGGCTTGAGCCCGGAAGGGGAACACTACTACCCCGCATTTCCCTACCCTTCATACACAGGGATGAGTCGGAGCGATCTGCTTGATATTAAGGCTCACCTCAACTCACTAAACCCGGTGAATGCCACCAACCGCGAACATGACTTAGTATGGTATGCCTCATGGCGCATGCCACTGGTCTTCTGGAAGTGGCTGTATTTTGATGATTCCCGCTTTGCCATAGACAGCAGTCAAACCGATCAGTGGAACCGTGGTGCTTACCTGGTCCGGCACCTGGGTCACTGTGGTGAATGCCATACTCCACGCAGTTGGCTAGGCGGAACAGAGTCAGACTTAGAACTGGCTGGCGCCCCAGGCTTTGGTGATGCGAAGGCCGCACCTAATCTTACGCCGCACGAAGACGGCCTTAAAGATTGGCGTCGCGCTGATCTGGAATTATTTTTTGAAATCGGCATGCTACCCAATGGCGATTTCGCGGGCGGCGAAATGAGTGCAGTGGTTGATGAAAATACTGCGCTACTGACAGATGAAGACCGGGCTGCAATTACAGAGTACTTGCGACAACTTAAGCCGCTCCCCAAGCAATACTAACTCACACACTGGCACCGCAGCTGGAGCAATACCGATGCAAGCCCTACGCACGCCCGATGAACGCTTCAGCAACTTGCTCGACTACCCCTTTTCCGCGCATTACCTGCACGTAGCTGATGAGCGCTACGGTGAGTTGCGTATGCATTACATCGACGAAGGGCCGCGGGATGCACAAGTCATTGTGCTGTATCCATCACAAGGGGCATGGGTCTACATGTACCGGCATATGATTATGGTTCTGGTGGCGGCAGGCTACCGGGTCATTGCACCCGACTACATCGGCTTTGGTCGCTCGGATAAACTGCTGCGAGAGGAAGACTACGAATTCAATCGTCACATCGAATGGAACACGTCGTTTCTTCAGCAGCTCAGCATCACCAATGCCATTGGTTTTATGTTCGACTGGGGCGGTTTCTTCGGACTGCGGATCGCGGCAGAAAACCCGGAAATATTCACCAAGCTGGTATTGCTAAACACACAACTGCCCACAGGCGAGCCTTCAGCCGGACATGCTTGGTTTATAAAATGGCGTGAGGTGCAATTATCGCTGCCCGTTTTTCCGCAGGGGGAGATGGTGCAGGAAGGCACTGTCAAAACCTTACCGGCTGAAATTGTTGCGGCCTACGATGCACCCTACCCCGACCAAAGCTATCGCACGGGGCCAAGGCGCTTTCCGATGATCTTGCCAATATCACCTGACAGTCCGGCACGGCCTGCAAATCTGGCGGCATGGGATGCGCTGTCGGACTGGAATAAACCGGTATTAACGCTGTTCAGCAAGCAGTTCGAGGGGTCGGCAATGGGGCCCAGGGAACTGATCAAGCATATACCCGGCTGCAAGGGCCAAGCCCATGCACTCATCGATAAGGCCAGTTTCTACATCGTTGAAGATCAATCATTGACGCTTTGCGGACACTTGCTAACGTTTGCCGGCGCAGACTAAACGCCCAGTTTCGATAAAGTATCGGCCATACGCTCCAATAAGCGCGCGGTCTTTGGGTGCTCAGCTTCAAACTCTGCGGCAATACGGGTGAGCTGATCAGTCATGGGCTCATCGTGCGCACCGCTCATTTTCTCAACCCGCTCGGCCAGCTCCCGCACACGAGCGCGAACAGAATCAGCGGCGGCCTGATCAAATACCACCTGTGATTCAACCTCATCCTTCAAGGCCTGGACCATTACTGCCAATTCACTCATCCTCATACTCGGAAACTCCTTAAGCTGCTCTCAACGAATACGCTACTATCCTATGTATTGCAGCACAGTGCCAGAACGATTTTGAGCGAACTGATTACTCGACTGCAGGCATCACCCGAATCCGCACCAAGCGAGTTGTCTCATCCCACGGGTCAACTTCGAAGCGCACCTGAAAGTGTTCCTGATAGCCGGCGAAACGCGGAAGTGTCCACTGTTCATGAATATGCTGCTCAGTCAAACCCGTCCAAATATTTCGCAACCAGCCTTTCTCAAGAATCCGCTTATAGGGTGAAAGATATGAGATCTCGGTGCGGTCAGCATTGAACTCTATGCCATCAGCTACAGTAAGGTCACGGAAACAGGTCGGCGTTGTAACGGCATCAAGAGCCAGGCTGACATCACCGGTCTCCTCAATCCAGTAGCGACGCTCTTCGAAAATCTCTTTCATCGAGTTAACATCAAACTGCACCATCTCGGCAGTACGACCTAACTGCTGCGCATAATCCATCCACTTAAGCTGCTCTTTCATGAGCGCATCGTTGCCCTGATGCTGATACGGCAAAGTCATCTGAAAGGTCCTAATCGTGTTGCCCAATATGCGCCCGAACTCCGCATCTCTGCCATCGATAAGATCTCGTGACTGACCAATTTCAGCAGCAATCATATCTGCCGCCTTACGGCCGATCGCTTCCGCATGTTCGGTACATTGATGTTCAATCAACAGCGCATAATCATTGAATGCAAACCAACCCTTCATAATGGCGTCGGCACGGGCGATCTGCGCCTCCGTCATTGTGTCCTTCATTCGAGCCTTAAGCTCGCCTTTCATCTCTTGTGCAGCATCCATAAGTGATCTCCTAAATAGTTTTGTCTAACTCAAAGCAGAAACATCTACCGAAATCATTCGGGTTTCTTCATCCCATGGTGACACCTCAAAATGCACACCCATAATTTCGGCGTAGCCTTTGTACCGAGGAATTGTCCAAATATTGTGAATGCGCTCTTCGGTGAGATTTGTCCAGATACCACGCTGATGCCCCTTGGCAATCACGCGCCCATAGGGAGATTTGTATTCCAGTCGGGTGGGGGTGAGCTTAAAGCCTTCACCCAGAACAAGATCACGGAAACAGGTCGGTGTGGTAAGCGCATCAAGAGCAAGCTCCAGACGACCGGTACTGGCGGCCCAGCCACCACGCTCGCCCAGAATATTCCGCATCGATTCAACATCGTGCTCAATAATTTTCTCAACCAGGCCTTCCCGCATGGCAAATTCATACCATTTGAGCTGCTCTTTTATAAGCCCATCATTGCCCTGGTGATGATACGGCACGAGCGTTTGAAAGGTACGAAAGCTATTGCCTAAAACCCGGCCAAACTCGGCCTCACGCCCTTCGATCATCGGCGTATCTTTGCCCAGCATTTCAGCTACCAGTTTCGCCACAGCGTAGCCAATTTCGGCTTCCTTGGCAGCGAACTCTTTGTCCTGCGCATCAGTAAGCTCCTTGTACGCCAGCCATGCATTCATGAATGCATTTTTCTTTTCGTCCGTTTCAAACATCGTATCCTTACGGGCAAATAGTTCACCGGTTTCTGCTGACATAGCTAACTCCTGAAAAAGATTACGAGGTGGCTGAGGGGTTTGTGGGGTTTCCGTAGCGCACACGAACATACAGTGCAATAACAACGATAACCAGATTAACGGCACCCATAAAAATAAACGGCGCATTGGGCGAAAACGCATCGAATATGAGACCAGAAATAAAGCTAAGCGACAATATGCCGAAGCTGCCGCAGAGGGCATAAAACCCTATGACAGAGCCTCGGATACGGGGTGGCGCTTCCTGACCCACCAACGAGCCACAACTCACCACAGCGCTGGTTTCACCCATGCCCAGAAGAATACAGGCGGGAATAATGATAGCGGGATTAAACGGGTTATCGATACTGCCCATAAGGAAGTAGCCGGCAGATGCTGTTGCGAGCCCTAGCGTAACGGCAGTAACGCGATTGACCCTATCAATAATGATCCCATAGATCGGTGCCCACACCATGATGGACAGATTAAGCAGGCCAAAATACTGGCCGCTGATTTTCGCTACTTCGATGCTATCGATACCCTGAGCAGTACCTATATACATAAACCAAAGTGCGAAATAGGTTCCTGCAACAGCAAGATCTCCGCGCGCCGCAAATGCTGCAATAAAAGACAACAACAAGCGAGGGTTTTTTCTAGCTTCAGCTACAGCATCGCTTACACCACCGAATACACTTTCAGTACGATGATCAGGGTCAGGCAAAGCACCTGACAAGCCGAAGCGTGCAAGTAATGCTGCAAAAATGCCGATACCCACGCAGATCATGAAGGTATTTATAACAGCCGCGTTCTGTGTGGCTCCACCTTCAACAAACATTTCGGGCAACCGCATAATGCCTACGGCCATCACCATCACACCAAGCCCGCTGAACACACTGTTCATGCCGGTGTACTTTCCGCGTGAACGGTCCTGTGGGTAATCCTGAATCACGGTCAGCATAGAGGTAGAAATGACCCCCATGCCCAGACCAACGATGCCGCGAAATAAATAAAGCTGGGTAATGCCTTCAGCACGCGGATACAGGCCAAGACCAACAATCAGCAAGAAAAACCCGACCATTACGATAACGCGACGGCCGGTACGATCACTGACCGCGCCGATAATAACCATTACACCCAACGCAATGACATCGCTGAGCAGACCGAGGTTGGCGGTTAATGTCCCTTGCTGATCAGGAGGCACTTCTATGCCCTGAAACACCAACGGCTGGATAAAGTTGATGAACGGCACCAGCATCATCGATATCCAGTTCACCATGAACATCACCACAACATGCCGTCGCAGGATACCGGGCGATAGCCACCACGGCCCAAATTTGATACCCACTGACTGGTTACCGCTCATACATGGTGTCCGGTGATTTATACCTAATTAGATATAAATCAAAAAAATCCCCGATTCACTGGAAACCCCCCTTGCTGTCCATTTTTAGCCGCCTGAACAATGAGAATATGTATTGCAACCCAACATCGGAATGACGCACAACGCAACTGATTCACCGCACTTACCAAACTGGGGCCAGCCATATGATTGATTGGGTATCTTCGCCATAAGATTTTAAAAATCATAATATTTAGATGCACTTGCGCGAATCCAATGGAAGAAACCCACAGCGACCTTCAGCTCGCAAGCGATGATCTGAAAAAGATAAAAGGCACAGGGTCGGGATTGGAACGTAAATTGAATACTGCCGGTATATGCCACTGCGCCCAACTGGCCGTGCTAAACAGCAACGAACTCAAGCAAATTGACCCTCGCACAAAATAAGCATGTCTCGCTTCATGAGCAAGGCGGTATGCCACCGCCAAGATGCAGGTCGAATCAAGTTTTTTCGTGACGTCATTACTGGCACCAAATCTTCAGCTGCTTTCGTTCGATGTGTCCCAGCCATAAATAAAACAGCCAGTTACTAGGGTTAGGCAGCATCTAAGGCGTGACTCCGTTGGTAGAATTAGCCTTTAACTAATAGTAGAGTTAGCCGCTTACTCGCGGGAGTTCATTTTGAGAATTGTTGGTTATCTGTGCTCGTTGCTCGTCGCAGTCATATGCACGGGTCTGTTAATTGAGTTTTTAGCGGCACAATTCACTCCCGACGTTTATCGGGGCTATCTGATTAAACGGGCAAATAACACCGTAACCTGGTCGTTCGGCCCCTTTGAACCTGCAGAACGCTCTAAAGGCTTCAACACGCCTATTTCTGTCGAAAAGCCTGAAAACACCTTAAGAATAGTAACGCTTGGCGACTCCATTACCGAAGGCTGGCTCACCGCAAAAGTTGTATTTCAGAACTACCAGCAACAATGGACTCCGCAAAGTATTAGTTCTTATTCCCGGGTTCTCGAATACAGCATTAATAGTATTGCCTCACCCGAATCCAAAGATATTGAAGTCATCAATCTGGGTGTCGCCGCCTATAACGTCACTGACGTTATCCGCATGCTAAAGGAATCATTAACACTCGAGCCTGACCTGCTGGTGATTCAAATCGGCGGCAACGAAACGTGGACTGCAGAACGAGGCACCTGGTCAAGCTACCTTGATGACGACATCCCCTATTTTCATACCGAAGCGGCGTATGAAGTTCAAAGCGGAATTCAGTCCGACTGGACAACGCTATCATCCAGCGGCAATGCCTTCAATCCGCTAGCGCTCTTCACTTCCAAGCCACAGCCTATTCTGCCCGAACCTCCAGAACGCGCAGCAGGACTAGACAGCCGTCTGGAAAACTATCTGTACAACCTTGAAGGCCTGGGCGCATTTCTGAAAAAGAAAAACATACCGGCAATCTTTATGGTGGCACCACAGAATATCGCTGACTTTCTGCCCTATGGGTCGATGGCGAAGGCAGGCACATCGCCCGAGCAGATAGAAGAACTCAACGCCATGCTGATTGCGGCACTTGCTGATACTGATGCGACCGCAAAAGATCGCTACCTTGAAATTCTTAGCATTGATGACGGTATCGCAGAGGCAAACTTCCAGCTGGGCAAAATCTATTTAGCAGAAAACAATATCGACAAGGCTCGCGAGTACTTTTGGAAAGCGAACGATAGAGATCTGGTTCTCAAACGTCCGCCATCAGTATTCCATGAGGCAACGCGTGACTTTGCCGCAGCAAATGGGTTTCCGATTATCGATGTGACTGGCCTATTTGAAGAACGCAGTGAATCCGGACTGGTGGGCTACAGCTTCCTCGATGATGAAGTTCATCCCAATAGGCCTTCACAGTTTTTACTTGGCACAGAAGTCGCCAAACTGATTGTCGACAACGGTCTCCTTCCGGAGACCGACTTTTCCGCAGACCTAGAGAAGATGCCTGACTTTGATGGCTACAATACTTACACCGGTTTCAATGACGAGGCACTTGGCACCATCTCGTATCTGAAAGCTGCCCACAACTATTTGTCATTTGGCCATTACCGGGTGCGCGCGCAATGGGATCCAAGGCCTGAGGTGTTTCTTGACCCCATACTAAATAACCTCGCCATCGCTATCGATAAGGCCGATCTCGATTCCGCCCGCTACCTGAGTTTCATATTAAACATGCTGCTTGATCGTCAAGAAGCTGCAATCGATATGCTAAAAACGTTGGATTGCGCAGCGTCGCCGGAACGGGCAGATCAGGTGAATATCGCCATACTTCAAGACTATCGTCGCGCTGTCGGCCCCGGAAGCCCGTCCCTCAGAGAAAGCATTGTGAACATGCTTAATGAGAAAGGCTGCGCAAAAAAATGACTTTTGACTCAAAAGAATTTCTGATTTTTTTTGCGGTCATCTTTGGCAGCTGGCTGTTTATTCGCGGACAGAAGAGGTGGATTCGTAATAGCTTTATGCTACTGGCAAGCTATTTCTTTTATGGCTTCTGGAGCCCTCCGTTTGTCATCCTGATTCTGATTTCCACGCTGGTGGATTTCTATATCGGTAGAGCCATTGAGAAATCGTCTAACCAGCGATTTCGCAAGCAGTTAGTGGGTGCATCGGTTGTAACTAACCTCAGCATTCTCGGCTTCTTTAAGTACTTTAACTTCTTTATCGACTCCGCGCTGATGGGTCTGCCGGAAGGCTCCTTCATGGCTCCGACCTTTGAAGTGCTTCTGCCCGTAGGCATTTCGTTCTACACATTCCAATCGATGAGCTATTCGATCGACGTGTATCGCAAACAGATTAAGGCCTCTGATTCGCTCCTAGACTTTGCTCTGTATGTCGCATTTTTTCCTCAGCTGGTTGCCGGTCCCATCGAACGCGCTGGCAACATGCTCAAGCAGTTTGCCAATACGCCGCAGATGAACACTGCGAAGACGATGGATGGTTTTGATCTGGTTATCCGCGGCTTCTTTAAAAAGATTGTAGTGGCCGATAACGTCGCGCCCTTAGTTAACTTGGTGTTTGGCGATATCGACTCCGCAAGCACACTCAGTATGTGGATTGCCTGTTACGCCTTTGGCGTTCAGGTGTACTGCGACTTCTCAGGCTACACCGACATTGCCCGTGGCACTTCAAAGCTGCTGGGCTTCGAGCTCATGGAAAACTTCCGGGCTCCGTTCAGCGCACGCAACATCAGTGACTACTGGAAGCGTTGGCATATTTCATTCTCAACCTGGCTCCGCGATTACCTCTACATCTCACTGGGTGGCAATCGGGGCACCAAGTTTAAGCTATTGCGCAATCTGATTATTGTGATGGGGCTCGGCGGACTCTGGCATGGGGCGGCCTGGCACTATGTATTGTGGGGCCTTTATCATGGCGCGCTGCTGGTCGTCTACCACACTGCGGCGCCCACAATTTCTAGGCTCACTAGCGGCTTCAATAAAACCGGCCACTTACTGTTCAATATCGCGAGTTGGTTTCTAACTTTCCAGCTGGTCACTATCAGTTGGGTGTTCTTCCGCGCAGAAAATGTTGATGAGATCACAACCGCATTGAATATTATGCTGCTCACACCTGTCAAAGAGACAATAAGCCAGGGACTTACGTTTATTCCCTATGCCGGCATTGGCGAACAAATGTTCTATGTCGTACTTATTGGTGGCGCGATTGTGGCCCAACTCATCTACAGAGATGAACCCTACAACTGGACTAAAACCTATTGGTTTAGAGGCTTACGTGGCGCGCTATCATTAGCGCTGATAGTTATTCTTTACCCCAGCGTGAAAGAGCAGTTTATTTACTTCCAGTTTTAGGGCCTTTTATCGAAAAAAAACAATAAAAAAGCCGACCCTAGGTCGGCTTTTTTATTCACACGGTTTGCTATCGTAAAACCTAGTCGGCTATAAATACCGAGCCGGCCGGACCTTCCTGAGTCCAACGACGATCAATCTCTTTCTTGCTTTCCGTTACCTGGCTCTTGTTATCTTTCATGCCCAGCCACTCTTTGGGAGACTCAAGGTACTCTGGGTAGTTCTTCTGGGTGTACGCAAGAATCTCCGGTGGCAACTCAGAGGCACCGTTCATCAACTTATACGCATGGCTATGGAACGCCATAATACCGGGCGCATCACCCATTTCCATGAAGGGCAGCCACTGTGAAATACGTGACCACGAGGTCACACAACTGGCTGAGGTAACCGCGGGGTCCATAACCTCTTCCATGCGTCCAATCATTCCCCATAACTCCGCCGACTGATAGTTATCATCAGCAGAATGCAATGGGTAATCAGCACGGCTCATCGGCGACTCTTCAAAACGAAATACACTAATCTGAAACACTATATCGTTACCGTAAACTTCATACGGGTACGGCGGTGAAAAACGACCACCGGCAAACGGATAAAAGCGATTAACTGGGTCGTTAATAATATGGCGAACTTCGACAGTTTTGCCAGTGTATGGATTTTCCCAGCTATCGAGAACCTCATTAGTTTTCGGGTCGGTGTAGTACAGCAATTCACGATGATAAAAACGGTAACCCTCTGCCACTTCTTCAATATGGCTGCAGCCAATGCCATAGGTGTTAAACAGCAAAGTATTACCCTTGCCCGGCACCCAGCCCCATACCTTGCCGGGAAAGCCCGACAAGACATCTTTGCCAGAAAGGTCGGCCTGAAGTTTCAGCAAGGCACGAAGATTGTCTTTGGGATCATCTAGGTCCAGCGTCCGCTCGACGACCTTTAAGCCAGTTTGCGCCTGCAATGCTGGCGCCATGCCCAGCGCGCCCGCAGCGCCGATGCCTGCCAATAAGTTGCGGCGATCTATAGAAATGCTTTTATCCGACATGATTTGGCCTCATAAAAAACTAAAACGTAAAAATTGATTTGTTGATGAAGACTATTAAATATATCACTGCTCTGCTGACTCATCGGGGGTAACCGCCACAGCGACCAAATCTAGGTCGAAGCGGAGTTCGTCTGCTACAGACAATGCTCCCATCATCACACTAAAGGGTGAGAGCCCGAGCTCAGACTGCAGAATATTAAATCTCGCTCGCACCAGCAACCGGTCATCATGCTGCTCTAGCCGCAATGGGATTGTATGTCGTGACAGGGTCCCACCAAGATCAATAGCTATCTGGGCGGTGCATGCAGCCCCTATGCAATCCGCAAGGAAACCGCGGATTCTAATCACTGGCCATTGAGTGGCATCGAGCACCTTATCACTCTGCATATTTAGCTTGGTGCCGGCTTTCGCATCCTCCGGTACCGGCGCCGAAAACTCATCGCCATAGTGGGCACGGATGCGCTCGTCATCAACAACCAAACTGGATACCGGTAATCTCAGGTCAAACCATGAATCAGTATAGGCTGAGCCTACATAGATATTTCCCGCAACAAAGTCGGAACTAATAACGTGGTTATGCCCCAGACTAGCCATTGCACCGGCACGATAAGCCCTAACAACCAATAACGCATCACCATTTCTTACCGCATACGCGGTGGCTGCAGCGAGCCAAACCATACCCGGTTCGACCACCTCATCGGGCGCAGCCGATGGTGGTGAAATACGCACACAACTCACCACACAAAGAGCACCGATTAGAACAATGAAAGCATATCTCATAAAATCATTATCGCCGTACGGGGCACCTCTATTGGCCTAGCAACACCAAAAGCGTTAGTATTTAAACAACCTAAGCACCCACAATACTCCGGGATTTAAGATGAATTCAACCGTCATGATGTGCAACAGAACGCTGGTCTTCAGAATATTCAGCTTATTCGGCTCGTTAATACTTCTCGCCGGGTGCTCGGCACAGCCTAATCCGATTATCGACACCAAGGGTGTCGACATGACGGTTTATGAACAGGATCTCGCGGAGTGCAAAACCTACTCCGAGCAGGTTCCGGTAGCCGAAGGGGTCGCAAAAAGCGCGCTCGGTGGGGCTGCTGTTGGCGGGGCAATCGGCGGGATCAGTAAAAGCGGCAGCATTGGCGTGGGCGCAGCAGTGGGGGCCATTCTTGGCGGCGCAGGGTCGGGCGTCGAAGAAGCCCGCAATAAAGAAAACATCGTTAAACGCTGCCTGTCGAATCGTGGCTATAGCGTGCTCAACTAATAGCTAATCAGGGCAGCTGACTCCGGTTCCAGCCAATCCGCAATAACCGCCGGGGTTCTTTGCCAGATATTGCTGATGATAGTCCTCTGCGTAGTAGAATTTTTTGCCCGCGGCAACTTCTGTGGTAATCGACTGATAATCTGCGGCACTCAGCGCCTGCTGATAAGCAGCCAATGACTTGCGAGCCTGTTCCAGTCGGGCGGTATCATCAACGTAGATAGCTGACCTATATTGCGAACCCACGTCGTTGCCCTGACGCAAACCCTGCGTCGGATCATGCGCCTGCCAAAACACCTGCAACAGCGCCGCAAAACTAATCACCTTCGGGTCATAAACCACCAATACCGCTTCTGTGTGGCCGGTTTGGCCGGAGCATACCTCCTCGTAGCCAGGGTTCTCGGTATAGCCACCCGAGTAGCCTACGGCAGTCGAATAAACCCCTGGCAACTGCCAGAAGCAGCGCTCGGCACCCCAAAAACAACCCAGCCCGAACTGCACCGTCGCCAGACCATCCGGAAACGGCGCTTTCAGGACATTACCGTTTACATGATGACGGTTCGTCACCAATATCGAAGCACTGCGGCCCGCTAACGCTTCCTCGGGAGCAACCATTACTGGCTTACGACCAAATAACCCCATCTTCTCACCCACCTGAATCGAATGCGGAAAACCGCCGCAAAAAAAAACAAACAATACCCGTTAATGGGCAGACAGCACAGCAAAGCGGCAGTTCCGCGTTTGACGCAAAGAGGGCTGCGCCATAGTGGGGTAGCCGGGCTTCAATACAGTCAACATCTGCCGCAACCATACTGGGTTAAGCGTATACAGTAGAGTTAAAGATGCTGAGACTTACAGTTCTGCCGTATGGAAAACTAAGGCCCAGCTACCGGCTCTTGCTCCTGATACGCAAGGCGCCCACGAGAAATCACTGCCAGAATCTCTGCCGAGCGCCCGCCGATAGCATCAGCTAATTCATCACGGATACCGCCTGCAGCTGAAACCCAGGCAGCACGCTGCGAGTCATCTAAAACATGAATCGTAATTCCAAGTTCCTTCGCGTTTTCTAAATCACGGACAGATTCAGCACGCACATCAAGCCGTGATTCACGAATGCCCGGAAACGAAGTGTTTAAAACCTGCTGAACTTCTGGCGTTTGTTTATCCCACCACTCCTTCTGCACAACAATCATCGACACGCCATAGGAATGATTAGTGAGCATAAGCTGGGGTGCTTCGGGAGCGATTCCAGAACGTGCATACAGGCTCACCGCATTCTCACCAGCCTCAATCAAACCGGTTTGCAGACCAGCGACAACATCAGTAAAGCCCAATGGAATAACATCGGTATTAAGCGACTCGGCAAACATGCGCGCGGCCAAACCTGCACCAACACGAAAACGACGCCCTTTTGCATCTGCCGGAACCAGCAACGGCTCTTTTCCATAGACCTGCAGAAAGCCAATCTCATACCAGGTGATAAGGTGCAGCCCCTGCTCTGCTAGCAATTCTCGGTATACCGGTGTCAGATACTCATCGAGAATGAAATCCGCCTCTGCCTCACTTTCAAACAAAAAGGGGGCGTACAATAATGCCGATTCTGGGACCAGTGTTGAAATCGCCATTGCAGACACATTGGCAAACTGTATGCGGCCGCGACGCAAAGCCGAAATAATCTGTTCCTCAGAGCCAAGTTGGCCATAAATCAGCATTTTTGGTGCAATAGCACCATCGGTCTTCAACTCAGACTGTTCGGCAAACTGCAACCAATGGCGCTCGCCCTCTGTTTCAGGAAAAGTAGTCCCGCCAACGGTTAGCTCAACAGAGCCAGCCGCATCCGACTGCTCTGCAGGGCCACTCTGACCGCAACCAGAGAGCAATATGGCGAAAAAAAACATCCGGAAAGCCCGGTCCGACGAAAACATCTGCATAGGAACCTCAAAACCAGTCAACAGCATCGACTATAGGTGGAATTGGCTCGGCACGGAACTTTTTAGGCTGAATTGCGGGTCGTAAGGTATGCCATATGTCATATATGCCGTAAGCTGAATACGAGGTTAGTGCTGGTCCGCCAATCTATATAGGGAGTTGTCCGTGTTAATCAAAGTTCCGCAAAAAAACACACCTGCGCCATCCGAAATCGCGTCAGAAACTGAGTATCAGAATCGCAGAAGCTTCATTCGCAGCATGGGGTTTGTTGGTGCTTCGGCACTGCTCGGCGGCACTGCATGCGCTCAGGAGAATCCACCTGAAACCCGCTCACTCGGTCCACTCTTGAAAAGCCAATACAGCACCAACCAAACTGAAAACAGCTACACAGACATCACCCAGTACAATAATTTCTATGAGTTCGGCACCAGCAAAGAAGACCCGTATGAGAACTCAGGCCAATTCCAACCAATGCCTTGGAGCGTTCGCATTGAAGGCGCCGCTGACATTACCGGCGATTTCAGCTATGAAGACATCATTCAATCTCATGCTTTAGAAGAGCGCATTTACAGAATGCGCTGCGTTGAAGCCTGGTCGATGGTCATTCCTTGGGTAGGCATCCCGCTGGGCGATATACTGAAGCGCTTCAAGCCCACCTCCAATGCAAAATATGTGAGTTTCGAAACAGTCTACAGGCCCTCCGAAATGCCCGGCCAACGGCGACCAATACTTGACTGGCCCTATCGCGAAGGCCTGACGATTGAAGAAGCCATGCACCCGCTCACGATTCTGGCTGTTGGTATTTTTGATAAGAGCTTGCCCAATCAGAATGGAGCGCCATTACGACTGGTGGTGCCATGGAAGTACGGCTTCAAAAGCATAAAATCGATCAACAAAATTGGCTTTACTGAAACACCGCCGGCAACCACCTGGAACGATGCGGGGCCTAACGAATACGGCTTCTATGCCAATGTTAATCCGGAAGTTGACCACCCACGCTGGAGCCAGGCCCGTGAGCGGCGCATTGGTGGCAGCCTATTTGATGCTAAACAACCCACACTCATGTTCAATGGCTACGCTGATGAGGTTGCCAGCTTGTACAGCGGTTTAGATCTGCAACGAAATTTCTAGCAGACCCTGCGTCACTCTTCTGCCAGAATAACTTCATGACATTAGCCCCCGGCAAACAGCAAATCCGGTTCATCATCAAGCCTATGGTATTTGTGCTTGCCATACTGCCGTTGACACTACTGTGCCTGAGAGTTCTCGGTATCTATGGTGCGACACTAGGGCCAAACCCCATCGAGACCGTGCAGGACTATCTCGGTATCTGGGGCCTGCGTTTCATTCTGATCTCTCTCTCTATAACGCCAGCTGCCTGGCTCATCAAAAAGCCTTGGCCCATACGTCTGCGGCGTATGCTTGGACTCTTTGCATTTACTTATTGTTCACTGCATTTTTTGGCTTGGCTGGTTCTTGATCAGAGCCTGGATATCAGCGCAATTATCAGTGACGTTATTAAGCGACCATTCATCACCCTGGGCACTCTGGCATTGCTGCTGCTCATACCTCTCGCGGTGACGTCCACAAAGGGCTGGCAAAAACGCTTGGGAGCCCGGTGGACAAATTTGCATCGACTGGTTTATCCCGCAGCAGTACTCATCTGCTGGCACTACTACTGGCAGGTAAAGCTCGACACAATCGACGCACTGCTTTATTGCGCTGTGCTCGCCGTATTGCTTGGGGTGAGACTCTGGAAACGAAAGCGCTTGTAGATGACGTGAGTAAATTAAAAAGGCACCGCAAAGCGGTGCCTTTTTAATACCCGATTAATAAGCTTAGAGATTATAACCACGCTCCTCATGCAATACGATATCAAGACCTTCGGTCTCCTGATCTTCATCAACCCGCAAGCCAACCACAAGGTCGATCAATTTAAGCAGTAGGTAAGACATGATTCCGCACCAGACTATGGTCGCGACGATACCAATCGCTTGAATCACAAACTGCTGACCCATAGTCACCCCTTCGTCTAAACCCAAACCACCCAAAGTGCTCGATAAAAACGCAATCATGATCAATCCGAGAATGCCGCCGACGCCATGCACCGGCATTACATCGAGAGAATCATCAATCTTCAGGGTTCTTTTAACCAGCATAGTTGCCCAGAAACAAACCACGCCTGCGCTCAGGCCAATCACTATTGCGCCCGCCGGACCAACATAGCCAGAAGCCGGCGTGATGGTGCCCAGACCTGCAACCATTCCGGTCACAATACCCAGAACGCTGGGCTTACCGAAGCGCAGCCATTCCATACTCATCCAGGCAATACAACCCGCGGCAGCACCAAGGTGAGTGACCAACATCGCCATGCCTGCGGCGCCGTCAGCAGCCAGCGCACTGCCCGCATTGAAACCGAACCACCCGACCCAAAGCATACCGGCACCAGTTACTGTCATCGGCAGGTTATGCGGAGGCATCGGCGTGGTAGGAAAACCGCGACGCTTGCCCAATACCATCGCCGCAACCAATGCCCCGATACCTGCATTGATGTGGACAACCGCACCACCAGCAAAGTCTCTAAAGCCCATTTGGGCTAACCAACCGCCGCCCCAAACCCAATAGGTTACAGGCACATAAACCAACATTAACCACAATACGATAAACACCAGCATGGCGGAGAATCGCATACGTTCTGCGAAGCCACCCACGATCAACGCCGGCGTAATAATTGCGAAGGTCATCTGAAACATCACAAACACGCTTTCAGGCATGCTCCCACGAACAGAGTCTATGGTCATGCCGCTCAGCATGATGCGCGAAAACCCACCGATAAATGGTCCGCTGCCCTCGGTAAAGGCAAGGCTATAACCTGCAATGACCCATACAATCGACACCACTGCTGCAATTGCGAAACACTGCATCAACACTGACAAGACGTTTTTAGCGCGCACCAGCCCTGCATAAAACAAGGCGAGGCCGGGCAGGGTCATGAATAACACCAACGCTGTGGCTGTTAGCATCCAGGCTGTATCGCCACTGACCACCTCATCAGCAACGGCAATTCCGGGAAGGCACAGCAGAGACCATACAAAAACTTGTCGTAAAAAGGCCCAGTTCATCGCAGCCCGATTAAAGCGCATTGTCACCGAACTCACCAGTGCGGATACGAAGAGCCTGCTCAATTGCAGTCACAAAAATCTTACCGTCACCAACCTTGCCGGTGCGTGCGGCATTGGTGATGGCCTCTATAGCCTGCTCGACCATGTCATCAGCCACGGCTATTTCAATTTTCGACTTGGGCAGGAAGTCGACCACATACTCTGCACCCCTGTATAACTCGGTATGACCGCGCTGACGGCCAAAACCCTTCACTTCGGTAACCGTCATGCCGCTGACACCCACCTCGGATAGTGCATTCCGCACGTCATCCAAACGGAATGGCTTAATTATTGCTGTCACGAGCTTCATACATACCCCTCATTGGCTCAGGATCGTAAATGAGACTGCCTAAGGTCCTCAAATCCGAAATACATTTGTCACCGCACCATACCGTGACAATTCGAACCTCATTTTAGCGCAAGCGTTCGACCAACAGGCGGTTTACAAGAAAATGGGAGTGACCACAGGTAAACTCACGAACCTGAATAAACTCCCATCGCAGCAGAATTACTGCGGTAATAATTTAGTAAGCGTTTGTTATGGCTAGAAAATCTATAGATCTCATCTACTCCACTCCCAGCGAATGGACCGAAACCGCGCTGGCCGACTTTGATCACTTTCTCATCGACCATGCCAACTGTGAGCGCAAGGCGAGCGCACTGGCCATGAGTTTTGTGGTGCGCTATCCCGACAAAATGAAAATTATCCCTGGTCTTATCGATCTCGCAAAAGAGGAGCTCGAACACTTTGCTGAGACCTATCAGTTAATGCGGGCACGCGGCTTGGTGCTCGCCAAAGATGAGCAGGACCCCTATGTGAACGCACTGCTAAAACACGCAAGAACTGGGCTTCGTCAGCGATTCATTGACCGGATGCTTATTTCATCTATCGTAGAGTCTCGCGGTGCTGAGCGCTTCGGGCTGGTTGCTGCTGCACATCCTGAGCTGGAAATACGCAGCTTTTATGATCGACTCTACAAAGCAGAGCTTAAGCACGCACATGTGTTTGTCAAAATGCTACTTGAGTATGTTGACGAGGATACCGTCTATAGCCGACTGCATGAACTTAATAAAACAGAGGCCGAAATTGTAGAGCGCTTACCCTGGCGCGCCGCCTTGCACTAGCAGATTTCATGGGCTAAGAATTACCGCTTAGTCCGGTTTTTTGAGGCCAAAAGCTCGCATGCGATCCGTTAGCGTGCTCGGGCGCAATCCGAGCAATGCTGCCGCACCATCAGCCCCCGCTATTTTCCAACCCGCGAACTCTAGTGCTCGCTGCAAGTTATGTTTCTGCTGCAACTTCATCTCTGCATCAGTAATAAACTGACGCTGTAAATCAGCACTCGAGCTGTCGAGCGAGATAACGACCTCTTCGATATTGCCTTGAAACGCTAAATCGAGGCGCAGATGTTTATCCGGCGACAGAATCACCGCTCTCTCAATCACGTTCTTAAGTTCACGCACATTCCCCGGCCAACTGTAATGAAGCAATGCATCAGCCTGCGCCTGCGTAAGTTGTGGCACTTCACGACCAAACTCCCTACAGGTTGATTTAAGAAAGTGCACGGCAAGCTGTATGACATCATCGCCGCGTTTGCGTAATGGGGGAACATTGATCGGAAATACACCCAATCGATAATATAGATCTTCCCGAAAACGACCGGCTTCCACCTCTTTACTCAGGTCTTTGTTCGTTGCAGCGACAACTCGGACATCGACATGGCGAGTCACTGCCTCACCCACACGCTCAAATTCCTTTTCCTGCAACACCCTTAACAACTTGCCTTGTAGCGGCAAGGGGATTTCTCCCACCTCATCGAGAAACAGAGTGCCTCCATCAGCCAGCTGAAATCTGCCTACACGATCGCGATACGCTCCGGTAAAGGCCCCCTTTATATGGCCAAAAAACTCAGACTCGAATAATTCAGCAGGAATCGATGCGCAGTTAACCTTTACCATTGGGGCATCTGCACGGCTGCTGCGTGAGTGGATGGCATGTGCAACAAGCTCTTTACCGCTGCCGGTCTCACCAATAATCAACGCACTTGCAGGCGTTCCCGCAACGGCCTCAATACCTGCCAGCATAGACCCGAGGGCGGGACTCTGGCCGATAATCCGTCCAAGGTTCATCGACACCTTCACTTCTTCGCGCAGATAATCGCGCTCATTCTGAAGTTCATCTTTCAAGCGGGCGATCTCACCATAAGCCTCACGCAGTTTCGCCTCATGACGATTACGTTGGGTAACGTCTTTGCTCGCAACGAGCACACTCAAAATATTGCCTTGTACATCACGCTCTGTCGTCGCCGACATCAGGACATCAAGCACGTCGCCGGAATGCGTCATCATTTGACGCGGCACATTCTTGGTATCACCGGCATTTATGAGCTTGGTTAAACCGTCGCCGATCACAGTCTCCTGAGATGCGCGAGACATAAAGTCGAGAATCGAACGACCAACAACTAACTCACGTTCATAACCGAGCTTCTCGAGCCACCAGTCACTGACATTTTTAATGCAACCTTCCGCATCAATCGTATGCAGCATAGCGGGTGTCGATTGATACAGGTCCCGGTAACGGCGTTCTGCACGACTGCGATTTGCCATTTCCACAAACACAAAAACCGAATACGTATAACGATTGTTATGGTCAAAGTGCGCGGTAGCACGGGCCAGCAACTCAATAAGCGAGCCATCCTTGCGCTGAAACTCCACAACCGCTAGATCCAACTGACCTGTGCGACGGAAAACCGGTAAGTGCTCCTTGCGAATAGTTTCTGCATTCTCCGGCGTAGCGATGTCTTCTGGCGACTTGCCCAACATTTCATCACGGGTGTAGCCAAGACGATTGACCCACTCGTTACTAACATCAAGAAAATGCCCGTCGGAATCCAAGAGGGCCGCAACCACCGGCAGGGAGTGGAACAAAGAAATTTCGGTTTTGACAGTATTCATATCATCATTATACACGGAATTACGTGTCTCCTGCTAACGGAATACCGCTAGTCACGGTTTTCCGTCGGCAGGGAGGCCGCCTAAGCTATTGTTTTTATTGATATAGAAAAGTTGGCACGCTTCCTGCAATAGCTTAGGCAGCAGAAGAACACTGCTGCATCGACAAAAAGATATAAAGAGGAAATAGACATGAACACTCAGGCAAACAGATTCGGCATCAATACCCTAGCTTTCGCAATGATTGTATTTGCGAGCCTGGCCGCCGCTGCCTGCGAGTCAAACAGCCGGCCGGTTCAATATACGACCATTGTGGCCCCTGCAGTTGATGGCTCCGCAGCCGAACAAAGCAACACAGCGCAAAAGCTGACGCAAGCGTTTCGTGCGCAGGCTGATGCCGCGGTGCTGGCGACTCATAACGAAGTCAGCTTTGATTTGGCGATGCGCATTCATAGCAATGACAGAACAATGGCGATGCAAAAAACAATTGCAGCAACTGCTGACGAATCATCATATAAGTCAAAAGGGCTGCTTTAGTCGATAAGTAACTTTTCATCGCTCAGTTCGAACCAACCCCGTCACGAATAAGTTATTAGAATTTATTCGTTTGACGAGTCTCACTCGCACCGCATCAATTAATCCCCCACAAAAGGTGCGATCGAGACAGGTGGCCCCTGAGCCACACCTTGCGTCTCGTCCCCCCGAGAACGCAGCAGGCCGGTCCGCAATCGCGGACCGGCCTTTTTTATTAGCAGACTGCAGAATACGCCACGCAAAAATACTGCTGATCGCAGCTTCCGGGAAGTTAGTCTTTAACGCTAACAAGGTTCTCGTAGAAAAAAGCCGTAGTCTTTTGCCAGGCATCTTGGGCAGCGCCAGCATCGTAGGACAGGCCGCTTGGATTGGCGAAACCATGCTTACTGTCTTCATAGATGTAAACATTGGCAGTCTTACCCAGATCATCCAAATTCTTACGGAACAGTTCCACCGTATTGGGCCGCACAATAGGGTCATCGCCAGCAAATAAGCCCAGTATCGGCATATTTAATGTTGCCAATCTGGCCTTATCAGGCTCTACCGCACCGTAATACATCACCATTGCATCAACATCATCAGGCAAAGCCAGCGCTGTTTGTAACGACCAACGTCCACCGAAACACCAACCAATCACGCCAACCTTGGATGCCGCTGCAGTGGTAACAAGATATTCGTACGCCTGTTTCAGATTATCAACAGCGCGATCAGGCTCAGACATCACACCCCGCATAAGCTTCATCGCTTCCTTCGGAGCTTCGGCAACCTCATCGCCGTAAAGGTCAACAGCTAGAGTTACGTAGCCCTCTGCAGCCAAGCGCTCGCTGGTAGCAATAATGTTTTCATTCAACCCCCACCATTCGTGAATAACAATCAGCGCGGGCATCGATCCGGCGGCACCTTCCGGGATAGAAAGATAACCGTGGAGGTCTCGATCGTTGATCTCACCGTAGGCAATTCGCCGAGTAATGACTTGATTTGCCGGAGCAGCATTGGCTATCGGGGTTGCAATAGGAATATCGTTTCCGTGAGTTTCAGCCGTAGCCGCTAACTCGAGCTGGTCAGCCACACTAGGCTGTGATGCCTCGGTGCATGCGCTGAAAAAAACCAGCAGCACCGACAACGCAATCAACTTCAAGCTTTTAATACGCATATTTAAACCTGTAGGGCCGAAGCCACGAAAGACGTCACGCCAGAACGAAAAAAGGCGACCTAAGTCACCTTTATAACGCAGCTGAAGCTGAACCGGAAGTAAGAAGTTAACGCATCCGCGACTGAATCTTCTTCAGCATGTCACTACCGGGATTCAAACGCTCATAAGGAATCTGATTCAGAGGAATATCAGAAGACCCTGCCAGATCATGCATTTCAGGCTGGGCTTCGTTGATGTACAACAAACCAGTGGTGATCTCACCCGCTGATTGGCGCTCACGAAGGTAAATTGCCGCAGCAGCCTTATCGGTAGGGTCATAAGCTCCATCAACCTTACGCAAAACAATCTTGCTGCCATCATGCAGCTCAATTGGCATTGATTCACCCTCGGAATACTGAGCTTTAATAGTTTCGGAAGGCGGCACAAAGTCAGCGCTAATCGCCTTATGGAAATGCTGACGTGAATATGAATAGCTCTTGGTCGAACCCTCATGATCGTTAAAGGTCACACATGGAGAAATAATATCGATCATGCCAAAACCATTGTGTTGGAAGCCGGCTTTCAACAACGGCACCAACTGATCTTTGTCACCAGAAAAACTTCGGGCAACAAAGCTGGCGCCCAAAGTGAGGGCTGCCTGACATGGATCAATAGGTGGCTGTAAGTTTTCTTCGCCTTTCTTCGCCGTGCTACCAATGTCGGCAGAAGCAGAGAACTGGCCCTTCGTCAGACCGTAAACACCATTGTTCTCGACGAGATACAACATGTTTACATTACGCCGCATGGCATGGGCAAACTGCCCAAAGCCAATCGACAGAGAGTCTCCGTCACCGGAAACACCGATGTAATGCAGATCGCGATTTGCCGCGTTTGCACCCGTAGCTACAGAGGGCATACGTCCATGGCAAGAATTAAAGCCATGTGACGCCCCTAAGAAATACGCAGGGGTTTTAGACGAGCAGCCAATGCCACTCAACTTTGCAAAGCCATGCGGGGGAATACTCAGCTCATGCGCAGCCTGCACTATTGCACCGGTGATTGCATCGTGGCCACAACCCGCGCACAAAGTAGACATTCCGCCCTCATAATCGCGAACAGTGAGGCCAAGGTCATTGCGCGGAAGACCGGGATGACGAACCTTTGGCTTCTTCATAAAGCTCATGCTGCTTCACCTCGTGAAAGGTCCGCATTGACCGCATCAATAACAAAGCCTGGAGTCATAGGTAACCCGTTGTAATGCAAAATCGATTGGGTCTTACTGTCATCGAGTTTCAGCTCAAGACGCATCAGGCTCTTCAACTGGGAGTCACGGTTCTGCTCCACAACGTAAATTTTCTCATGTGCATCAAGAAAATCCTGAACGTCCTGGCTAAATGGAAACGCACGAACACGCATATAATCAGCACTGATTCCCGATTCGGCCAGCTCATCGCGCGCCTCACGAACAGCGTGATCACAACTGCCTATTGAAATAAAGCCAATTGCATTGCCACTGCCAATGGTAATCGGCTGAGGCACCAGACCCTTCGCCGTATTCCACTTCACCATCAGACGATCAACCACTTCCTGATACTCGTTAGCATCTTCGGTATAGGCACCGTACATATTATGACCGGAGCCACGAGTGAAGTAAGCACCGCGGGGGTGCGTCCCGGGCAATGTACGTGGTGCAATACCATCACCAGACCTATCAACATAGCGATGGAAAACCGCCATCTCTTCCAGCTGTTCTTTGGTTAGAACCTGGCCGCGGTCAGGCTGATAGTTCTCATCCCATGTCAATTCTGGAGATAGCCAGTCGTTCATGCCTATATCCAGGTCACTTAATACCAAAATCGGTGTCTGTAAATGTTCAGCCAGATCGAAAGCATTGGCTGACATATAGAAAGACTCTTCGGGATCAGCCGGAAACAAACACACGTGGCGAGTATCGCCATGTGAGGCATAGGCTGAAGACAGAATATCGGACTGCTGGGTGCGGGTTGGCATACCGGTTGATGGTCCGCAACGCTGAACATTAAACAGAACCGCAGGAATCTCGGCAAAATAACCGTAACCCAAAAACTCGCTCATCAGCGAAACCCCGGGACCACTGGTCGATGTAAATGCTCGCGCGCCATTCCAGCCTGCGCCCAAAACCATACCCATCGCAGCTAATTCATCTTCGGCCTGCACGATGCAGTAGTTGTTCTTGCCCGTATCCGGGTCTTTACGGGTAACTTCGCAATACTTCTTATAGCCTTCGATCAATGAAGTAGACGGGGTAATTGGATACCAGGCACATACTGTTGCACCGGCATACACTGCACCAAGGCCGGCAGCAGTATTGCCGTCAATCATAATGTCAGTGCCCTTACCAGGACGATCGATAACCTTCGCGGTATAGGGTAACGGGCACGAGAAGTGCTCTTTCGCGTAGTTATAACCGAGGTCGATAGCGAGCTGGTTGCCATCCAGCAGGCTAACCTTCTTCGCAAATGTTTCGTTAAGAAGACTGCGAATCACATCAAGATCGATATCCAGAAGCGCCGCTACAACACCCACATAGACCACGTTCTTCATCAGAATACGGGCACGGGCGCTGGGGAAGTTCTCGTTACACATCTTCGACAACGGCACGCCGATAACCGTAATATCATCGCGCTGCAACTGCTTATTGCGGGGCCAAGTCGAATCGTAAATAAGAATGCCCCCGGGCGTTACGCTATGCAGATCCTTTTGATAAGTTTCCGCATTCATCGCAATCATCACATCGACACGACCGGAGCGGGCCAGGTAGCCCTTTTCACTCGCGCGAATTTCATACCAGGTAGGCAAACCCTGAATATTTGACGGGAAGTAGTTCTTACCTACTACGGGTATGCCTAAACGGAACAATGACTTCATAAGAAGCCCGTTGGCACTGGCTGAGCCGGTGCCGTTCACGTTAGCTATTTTGATCGTAAAGTTGTTATTTGAAGGTTTGTTGGTACTCATTTCGTACTCAGGCAACACTTAAAAGTGCAGTCTCTTATGTCGTCAAAATATAGAATCCAGCCCTCATCGGAAGGCCGGCATACAGTTTTATTTGCTACAAAGTATTAGTTGCGCTCACCGCGTCAAGCGACTTCCTGCTTCTGAAATGGGGCACCTGCTTCATTGACCGCATGTGGCTTCTCAAGGGTGAACTTCTGCATATCCCATGCAGCCGTCGGACAGCGCTCTGCGCACAAGCCACAATGAACACAAAGATCCTCATCCTTCACCATCACACGACCGGTTTGTGGCAGCGAATCGGAAACCAATAAATCCTCCTCAGGATTAATGGCCGGCGCACTTAAGCGGCCGCGCAGATCGGCCTCATCACCATTGGTAGTAATAGTGAGGCAATCGACCGGACATACGTCAATGCAGGCATCACATTCAATGCACAGCTTTTCGGTAAACACCGTCTGAATATCGCAGTTGAGGCAGCGCTCAACCTCTTCAGCAGCCTGCTCAGCAGTAAAGCCAAGCTCAACTTCAATATTCAACTTTTTGAACCGATCTTTGAGGCCCACATGAGGCACAAGCAAGCGATCAGCATCGTCGTAATCGTTGCTGTAACTCCATTCATGAATGCCCATTTTGGCACTTTCCAGAGTCATTCCCTTGGGCATCCGCTCAGAAACCGATTCGCCCTGGCAATACTTGTGAATCGAAATGCCGGCTTGATGACCGTGTTCTACGGCCCAGATAATATTCAAGGGACCAAATGCGGCATCGCCACCAAAGAACAAGCCCGGGCGGGTTGATTCATAAGAAACCTTATCGACAACCGGTACTTCCCACTTGTCGAACTCGATACCAAGGTCTCGTTCAATCCAGGGGAAAGCATTGTCCTGACCAATAGCCAGAATGACGTCATCGCAAGGGTAAGTAACATCACCAACAACACGCGTGTCAGTAATATTACCCTTGGCATCAACGTCGTATTCCATCTCTTCAAACGTCATGCCAACCAACTTGCCGTCTTCTAGGACAAAGGCTTTCGGAGAACGGTTGATAATAATTTCGACGTTCTCTTCTTCGGCATCATCTAGCTCCCAAGCAGAAGCTTTAAAAAACGCACGCGGCTTACGCGCCATAACTTTTACATTATCGGCACCCAGACGCAGCGATGTTCGGCAGCAATCCATGGCGGTGTTACCAACACCGATAATAAGAACGTTTTTACCTATCTTTTCAATATGGTCAAAGGCAACTGACTCGAGCCACTCGATACCAATGTGGATATTCGCGCGAGCCTCTTCACGGCCGGGAATACTCAGGTTTTTACCCTTAGGTGCGCCGGTACCTACAAAAACGGCATCGAAACCTTCATCTTCGAGCAGTGACTTCATGCTGTTGATGGGGTGATTGCACTTCAGGTTTACGCCGCGCTCAACGATCATGCCAATTTCGTCATTAATGACGTCAACCGGCAAGCGGAACGAAGGAATGTTTGAACGCATCAAACCACCGCCAACGTTCAATGCTTCAAAAATGGTGATGTCATAACCTAGTGGCAACAGGTCGTTAGCAACAGTTAGTGAGGCAGGACCTGCGCCAACACAAGCAATTTTCTTGCCTTTACCCGGACCTGACTTGTCGGGTTGCGTAAGTAAATGACGGACTTCGTCACGGTTATCAGCAGCAACGCGCTTCAGACGACAAATGGCTACAGGCTCTTCCTCACCATCAGCCTCAAGGCGGCCGCGGCGACACGCTGGCTCACAAGGACGATCACACACGCGACCGAGAATGCCCGGGAACACATTCGACTGCCTATTAAGCATATACGCCTCAGTGAACTTCCCCTGAGCGATCAAGCGAATATAGCCTGGGACGTCGGTATGAGCAGGGCAACCCCACTGGCAATCGACAACTTTGTGATAGTACTGTGGATCTGAAGTATCAGTAGGACGCATGAGATGAGGACAACCGACTGGTAGGGCTAAGGAAACCGTTAGTCTAGAAACACTTAAAAAAAGAAAATCTGCGGTTAATTGCACGTTTTCGCGGGCTGTTGGAGAGAATAATAACCGTGTTTATTCTACCCTTCAACCACCTGAGGCGAGGCATTATACCTATCTATCCGATAAATAAAATCACTCACAAGCAGAGCATTTCCCACTGCGAAAAAAGGGCAAAAACACCGGCTGAATTTCATCGAAAGAACCGGCTAATTTTTCCTATCAACAAGCCCTAAGACCG
>JABIQA010000007.1 GCA_018699155.1 Chromatiales bacterium | reverse complement strand
GTAAGGTTGCCCGATATGCATTCAGAGCATCACTTCGCTAGCACTCAGCTCAAGCAACTCGACTTACATTTACCGGGTTGCGGACAACACAGGTTTTTTTAGTTGCAGGGTATGCCGCTAAAAAGCATATTTGACCCAATTGGTTTGGTTTGAGGGAGCATCATGAGAAAGATTTTATTCGTTATTCTGGCCGGCAGCGGCCTATTTGCAACGCAGGCTTCTGCCCAAGATTACGGTAAAGTCTATATCGGCTTAGGCGTTGGCAAAACCACCCTCAAAACCAACTTGGACCTCGGTGCTCCAGCGAATCTCGACTTCGCCACCAAAGGTCAGGCATCCACAGTACATGTTTTATTGGGTTACACAGTGAACAAAAACTTATCCTTTGAAGGCGGTCTGACCAGCACGGGTAACACAAAAAACAATACCTCTTCAGGAACTAGTACGCTAAAAACCGAAACCGACTTTCGCTCGATCGAATTAGTGGCCAAAGGCACGCTGCCCCTTGGTAAGTTTGAGCTGTTCGCACGTGGCGGTGCGATCTTTGGCGACACCAGCTACGAAATGATTGTTGAAATTCCAGACCCAATACAACCAGCCATTCGTAACGCCAACAAAATCGCAGATAATAGTCAAAAAACAGGACTAATAGTGGGTGCTGGTGCCGGCTACAACTTTGGTCGCGGCGCGATTCGCCTGCAATATGACATTACCAAATTGGACATGAAAACCTCGAATATACAACCCCTATTTACCTCTGATGATGGTGTTTTTACCCCTCCCCCCGGCACCCCTGTGAGTACTAATGTAGACACCAAGAACCCAAAACGGCTCATGCTGACCGTAAGCGCTTACTTCTAAGCTCTGTCTAAATAATAAAAAAGCCCTGCAAAGCAGGGCTTTTTTATGCCTGCAAACACCGTATGCTGTGATAAGTAAGACCACTGCACTCTCACCGGCGGAGAACCATCAATATGGCAGAACAATCCGGAAACTGGAAAACACCCGAAGGCGATTATGCCGGTGATGTGACAGCCCAAGCTGCATGGGAAATACTGCAATCGAATCCTGGCTCACTGCTTGTTGATGTGCGCACCGAGGTGGAATGGAAGCTCATAGGCACGACTGATCTCAGCAGCATTAACAAAGAGCCGCTGTACCTCCAATGGGTCACCATGAAAGGCGTCAATACAAACTTCGTTGCGGAGCTTAAACAGCACCTCGAAGAACGCAACATCAGTAATGACTCGCCCATCTATTTTATGTGCCAATCGGGCGGTCGATCAAAGATCGCTGCCAAGCAGTGTGCGGAATTGGGCTACACAGCCAGCTACAATATCGCCGAAGGCTTTGAGGGTGACCTGAATGAGCACAACCATCGAAATAGCGTAAGCGGATGGAAGGTGGCAGGGTTACCTTGGGTGCAAAGCTAGTTTTTGGCGCGCGCAAGGGTATAGCAACGCTATAAGCTTGGGAAGCTGATGGTGTGCCTTTCGGGAGATATGGCTAAAGACGAAGGACCAAGCGCTATTCCAAAAAAGCGAACAACTCGGTCCACTCTTGCTTTGTCACGGACTCCCTAAGCTGAAAGCGCAAATCGATTGCAGCCTTCTGCTCAACAGCCCAGTCTGCATTCAGCTCATCGAGGATACGCCCGGCCTGACGGCCATCATCTGAATGATCGCTGTAAGCCTTATCCAATTGTTCACCGGAATCCAAAAATATTTTTTGGAATTTTTCTGCTTCTTGGTTTAATTCGGAGAGAGTCTGCTGTGCCACAGAAGCCCGGGCTGCATCAGGTATCAGGGTATCGACACGCTTGCTGACCTGATTAACGTATTCCGGTGTCAGCATACTGCCGCTGACACCGCTGACACCGCCAGAGAGAAAAAATATTGCCAATAGCGCCCAAATCATCTCAAACACCCCCTTTCACGTCAGGGTAGACGTTTTGCCGAGGATGGAGCCTCTTGAGTTGGTATTTTGAAATGACCTGCCACTCTTTTGCCGTCGTTTGTTTCTTCATCGCCGTAATAATACCCAGAAGCTCTTTCTGCGCTGCTTCTCGCTCTGTGTTGTATGCGCTCAAAAGCTGATCGAAGCTCTCACGTTTGGCGTCATAATCATCGTTTAATATTGCCATTTCAAGGCGATACGCAACCAGTTCTTTTACATGACGGGAAATCACACGATCTCTCTCTCGCAATAACCCAACAACCCTATCTGCCCGGCCGGCATCCGACACAGTCGATCGAACCAGATCCACTTCATTCGCCAGGTTAGTTGCAATTTCCTGCTGAACTGCGACTGGATCCAGTGATTCTTTCTGCGACACACAAGACGCCAGAACCAAAACTGCTGTTATCGTAATTGCAATAAATGCTGCACTGCAGTTATTTTTCATTCACTCATACCTGTCTCTACTGCTCATTATTTTACAAAACTTCTGATGGGTATTAGGCCTGAGCTTATAAAAAATGGAACGCTCATTAATTACCCAAGACCTTTTTAAACTAGTCCGTGATCACAAAATCCGGTATTACCCAATCGCCATTGAAGAACGTCTCAGTTGGCTCGTATAGCCTCAGCACTGCACCCCAACCCTCAAAAATATCCAGGTAGTTAGCAGCATTCTTGTCACCACCAAAATGAACGGTATATACGCCGTCTTCATCAGTTGCAGCAAACGCGCTATTAAGGTTATAAGCGTCGCCTTGCGGAAAACCATCAGCGTCATAAATTGTGATTGACCAAAATGAACCGGCTGGAATGTTTTCTAGGGTCAATGTCTGAGGCTCTATACTGTCCGGGTAGAGCATTAGATATACTGCACGTTCGGCACCTAACCCACCCCAACCTGTTGCTGTACCAACATTATGATTCTTTAAGGGTTTTTCGCCCTTCTTGCCAAACCATTCTTGAGATGAGATCCCCTCGTCTTGACCCATCTGCTGGTACATGCCTCGCATAGCAAGCACTTCTTCCATGTCCCAATTATTTGATGGTACAAATGAACCCTTGTCTTTTTGTTCAACTTTGAGTTGATCCTGAATCGCATGCACGACAGCCAAATCATCTGGATCCATCACATTAACTTGCGTGCGGATAGCAACCATCACGTAACGACGACCTATATTCTCCTCAGTCAATGTATAGGTGCCAGGCTCTATGAAAGCCGCTGGGTTGTAATGCTCATCAGTAATTAACCACGCGCTTTGATAGCGGCCGTCGACGTCTGGAAGGGTAAGAGTCGCAGGCTCCGTGAGATCAAGAATCATGAAATCATAAAGCGTGTCGAAGTTGATACGCATTATCGTTCGATCCTTAGGATCAGCGCCTTCTCTGACATGCAACCACTCCCCCACACCATTGGTGCCAGTAGCAGCTGCTATCTTGTCCACATATTCTGCAAAGATGATCTCTGACTCAGCTAACCCATAGTTTTCATCAGTAACTTCTGTCGTTTGAACATCGCTTATCGAAGCCGCCTGTTCCTCTCCTACAGGGGCATCAGACCCGCCACCGCAGGCGCTTAAAGCAACTGCTGTTACAACAACCAACATTTGAATAATGACTCTATACATAGTTATGCCCATCGTATCGCTCTCAAAAAAATCACTGTCTACTACTATACTCAAGTATTTCATGCGTGCGCAATAGAATTGGCGCCCCAGGGCTAGAATCAATGAGCTGAACCCGGCCACTAATTCAGCAGATTCACAGCGCTTTATTTCAGACAAAAGAAAACCCCGCAAGCCAAGCTAACGAGGTTCACAGAACCGCATAATAAGTACAGAAGCGACTCGTATAGCCTGACGATAACTTAGTCGGCAAGAGCCACTTATTCCCTTCCCATCGCTGTAAATTAACCTGCTGATGAGTCACTTAACAGATGCGCGAGAATAAAAGACCTTCAGAAATATCTATCCTCTGCATACACAGCAACGACTCTTACCAGGGAAGAACCTCCCCATCCCACTGGTAGAAAACACCAGAGTCTTCAATAGTCATTGCATCTATAAGGCCGATCATGTCATTGATTGCCGTGCGGGGTACGAGGCGACCGGCTTTCATCATCATCTTGTAGTTGGGCGGCACCGAGTCGGGGTCGGCCGCGTTCATATAGTCTGCGGTATCGACAGTGCCCGGGCCGATGATGCCGACAATGACGCCCTTTTTCTTCAGGTAGATGGAATAACCATGCATGGTCATGTTCAGCGCGGTTTTGCTGGCCCTGTAGCCCATATTAAAGGGCACTTCTAAGGTGGTAATCGAGGCGCCGGTAGAGGTCATCGAAATAATCTTTTTCTGATCACTCATCGCTACATTGTCTTGAAAGGCTTCAGATACCTTAAGTTGCCCCAGCGTATTTACAATGAGCTGGGTTTCAAACCAATCGTAGTCGATTTTACCAAAGGTGCTAATGCCATGGCGGAAACCGTTGATCGCGGCATTGTTGAGTAACACATCAATAGGCACACCTTCATACTTTGCCACCAAAGCGGCGATGTCCTCATCGCTCATAATATCAAGCTTCTCAACAACAACATTGTCGTTTTCCGCCGCAAGCGCATTCAGCCTGTCTGCCTCATCCGGTGTCCGGCAAGTTGCGATAACATTCCAGCCAAGCTTCGCGTATTCCTCGGTAAACGCAAGACCATGGCTGGCGTTTGAGCCAGTGATCAGAACTGTTGGCTTGCCATCTGCCGGAAACCCGTCGGCAAGGGCTGCCGTGCAGGTCAATATCACAAAAAGCGCTGTCGATATTGTCTTGAGAATGATTTTATTCAACGTAGTGCTCCAATCATTTGCTGTGAAATAGATATTGCAGTGAAAGCCTGTCTTTTGGAAGCGCAATAGGGCAACGGTAAGTCGAATCTGCTTTATGTGGATCTCAGGCAACCCTGGCTTGGGTAAGATTTCTAAGAAAGTCTAGCAATCGCTTACTCAAGAATCGGTTGTTCAGGATTCGCTCGGGATAATAATAGAATCTCAGCATCTGATAAACCGACTGAAACCCTTTCTATAGATGGTCGGGCATGCAGGATTTGAACCTACGACCCCTACTCCCCCAGAGTAGTGCGCTACCAGACTGCGCCAATGCCCGAATTGTTTATGACCGGGCTGCTTGATTGCAAAGACACGGTTCTGAACTGAAAGCGGCCGCTATGATGCATCAGGCGACCGCAGTAATGCTTATGCTAAAGACTAGCGACGAAGAATTTTGGCGACTTCTTCTAATTCTGTGCGCAGCTGTTTAATGATCTGCTGGCTCTGACTTACATCAGATTTCGACTCTTCACCCGTGAGCTTCTGCCGTGCGCCGCCAATAGTAAAACCATCCTGATACAACAAGCTGCGAATCTGCCGGATGATGAGCACATCCTGACGCTGGTAGTAACGGCGGTTGCCCCGTCGTTTTACCGGTTTTAACTGAGGAAATTCCTGCTCCCAATAACGCAGCACATGAGGCTTAACGTCGCAAAGGTCGCTGACCTCACCGATAGTAAAATACCGCTTCCCAGGAATGGGCGGAAGTTGGCTGTTATTCCCCGGTTCCAGCATATGCTTCTACTCTTGATTTTAGTTTCTGACCAGGACGGAAAGTGACTACACGGCGTGCCGTAATCGGAATCTCTTCACCTGTTTTTGGGTTGCGGCCAGGCCGCTGATTTTTATCGCGCAGATCAAAGTTACCGAAACCGGAAAGTTTTACCTGCTCACCGCTGCTTAATGCGCCGCGGAGATCTTCAAAAAACATGTCGACCAACTCACGTGCTTCGCGCTTGTTCAGCCCGAGTTCGTTAAAAAGTGATTCCGCCATGTCTGCTTTAGTAAGTGCCATTAATATATCTCGATCTTATTCTCTGATTTTGGCATTGAATTTGCCGATGAGTGCGGTGGTGACAGCCCTCACTGAACCCTCCACTTCATTGTCGGTAAGAGTGCGTGATTTATCCTGTAAAATCAAGCCTAACGCCACACTCTTTAGACTGGAATCGACACTTTCACCGACGTAGATATCGAACACAACCACTTCGCGAAGCAGTGCTCCGGCAGCCTGGACAACCTCCGCCAGAATATCCTGGACCGGGAGCTCCCTATCAACCAGCACTGCAATATCGCGGCGAACCCGTGGAAACTTAGAAATAGGCTCAAAGCTCGCTGGAACTCGAGCTATAGCAGGCTCTACTAAAAATTCAAACAACAGCGGTGCGGAGTCAAGATCCAGTTCTGCCACCATTCGGGGATGCAACTCACCAATCCAGCCAATAGGCACACCATTACGCTCAATGCGGCCACTGCGACCAGGCCGCAAAATAGGGCTCTGCGCGGCGACAAAATGAAACTCATGCCCCTTGCCGGTAAGCATCATCAATGAGTAGACGTCTGACTTTATGTCAAATATATCGAGGCCAGCAGAATTCCCCTCCCAGTGCTCCTGCATGTAGGTTCCGGAGACCACACCCGCAAAAACATCCTGCTCCTGAAGTGCGTCGCCCTGCCCGCTGAACTTCACGCCGTGCTCAAATAAACGCACTCGGTTTTCCTGACGATTTAAATTGAGCTTTAAGGCCTGAATCAATCCCGGCCACAAACTGCGGCGCATGACTGACTGATTCGAGGAAATGGGGTTCTGTAATTCAATATGCTTGTCATCGCCCGCAAACAGCGCATCCATTTCGGGATCAATAAAACTGTAGGTTATGGCTTCCTGATAGCCCTGATCAACCAAGCCTGCGCGCAAGCGATCTACCGACACTCGCGTCTCTGTGCTGGTTGCCAATTGCAGCGGCATACTGCCAGCGATATCCGGGATCTGATCGTAGCCATACAGGCGCACGACTTCTTCGATGAGATCTTCTTCAATGCCTATATCAAAGCGGGCACCCGGTGGCGTAATTTGCCAACCATCGTTTATCGCTTCAATCTGCATGCCAAGCGCGGCAAACATCCGCAGCACATCAGCATCTGGCACGCTAATACCCAGCAATGAATCAAGCTTGGCGCGGCGTAATAAAACGGCAGGCCGTTTCGGCAGCTCAGCTTCAAGGCATTCGAGCACAACAGGCCCCGGCGTGCCGCCGGCGATATCTACCAGCAACGCTGTTGCCCGCTCAAGTGCAGCTTCTGTGTTTGAGAAATCGACACCGCGCTCGAAGCGCAGTGACGAGTCGGTGTGCAAACCATAGCTACGAGCCTTACCGGCTAGCGCATCAGGCGCAAAAAATGCCGCTTCAAATAACACATCAACTGTGCTGCTATTCACTGAAGTCCGCTCACCGCCAATAACACCGGCCAAAGCCACTGCACCTGCGGCATCAGAAATAACCAAATCGGTATCGGTCAGGGTGAGTTCGTCACCGCCTAAAACCTGCAACTTCTCGCCGGCCGTCGCAAAGCGAACAGCCAGATCACCCTGAAGTTTATTAAGGTCGTAGCCGTGCATCGGCTGGCCCAATTCCAACATCACGTAGTTGGTAACATCCACAACGGGATGAACCGGGCGCATACCCGCACGGCGTAAACGCTCGCGCAGCCAAACCGGTGTGCGGGCTAACGAATTAATACCCTTAACAACACGCGCTGCAAACAATGGCGCGGCGCCACCGGCTTGCAATGAAATGTTAACGGCTGCATCACTGTCAGCTGCAACGGCAGCAATCACCGGTGCATTGAACTCCAACGAGTTAGCCGCAGCCACCTCGCGTGCCACACCACGAATACTGAAGCAATCTGCACGGTTGGGGGTGAGGTCCACATCGATAACGTGATCCGTAAAACATATAATGTCGGCAATGGGTGTTCCCGGCTGAGCATTATCATCAAGCGGATACAAGCCCTCGCTCTGAGTTTCAAGACCCAGTTCGGATGCGGAGCACAACATGCCGAATGAAGGCTCGCCGCGCAGCTTGCTTTGTTTTATTTTAAAATTACCCGGCAAAACTGCACCAATAGTCGCCACCGGATACAAGCCCCCGACAACAACATTGCTCGCACCGCACACAATACTAATGGGCTCATCCGAACCGATGTCGACAGAACAAATACGCAGCTTGTCGGCATTTGGATGCGGGTTCAACTCAAGAACCTTACCGACAACAACCTTTTCGGGCGCAGGCGGAATCGCGTCGATAGCATCGACCTCCAAACCGGCCATGGTCAGTTGATGACCCAGAGCCTCCGAACTTAGATCCGGATTTACCCATTCACGCAACCACTGTTCACTTATCTTCATTGATACAGGCCCTACTTAAACTGACGCAGAAACTGCAGGTCATTATCAAAGAACAAACGAAGATCATCCACGCCATAGCGGAACATCGCCAAGCGCTCGATACCCATGCCAAATGCATAGCCCTGATAAACATCAGGGTCGATGCCAACGTTTCGCAATACATTCGGATGCACCATGCCGCAACCGAGAATTTCCAGCCACTTGCCATTTTCGAGCAACACGTCTGCTTCCGCAGAAGGCTCAGTGAATGGAAAGTAGCTGGGGCGGAAACGCAGCTGCGTCGGCGCTTCAAAAAACGCCTCAACAAACTGATTCAGAACGGCCTTCAAGTTCGCAAAGCTAACGCCCTTATCGATAACTAGACCTTCGACCTGATGAAACATCGGTGTATGGGTCATGTCTGAATCGCAACGGTACACACGACCGGGAGCGATCATGCGAATAGGCGCGCCCTGCTCCAGCATGGTGCGAATCTGCACCGGTGAAGTGTGAGTGCGCAGAACTTTGCCATCAGGAAAATAGAATGTGTCGTGCATGGCACGCGCCGGATGATTCTCGGGAATATTCAGTGCCGTAAAATTATGAAAGTCATCTT
>JABIQA010000013.1 GCA_018699155.1 Chromatiales bacterium | reverse complement strand
GCGCAGGGCTCATCAGAGCGCAATATTTCAGCCGTTATTAGTCAGAGTGAAGCGACCCGTGCACTGCGTGCAGCTCATGCCGGCTTTTACCTTTCTGCTGAGACGCTGTCAGTAGGGCTTATCGGCCCAGGCAATGTTGGCGGCACATTGCTCGATCAGATTGGTGCGCAGTCTTTGCATTTGCTCAAAAACTTTAATTTGGATTTCCGCGTCCGCGGTATTGCGACTTCATCAAAAATGTACTTGGCAGAGCGTCGGGTCGACCTGCAAAATTGGCGTGCTGAGCTCGAGCAACACGGTGAAGAGCTCGATTGGGAGCGTTTTTCTGCGCACGTCAACCCCGATCACTTGCCGCATGCCGTAATGATCGATTGCACTGCCGATGGTGCCGTAGCGGACAGTTACACTGACTGGTTTAATGCTGGCATTCATGTCGTTACCCCGAACAAGAAAGCTCAGAGCGGGCCACTCGCTGCCTATGACGCAATGCTTGCAGCGCGCAAAGCTAATCAGGTGCACTTTCTTTATGAAACTGCTTGCGGTGCCGCACTGCCCATCATCCAAACTTTGCAGGACCTGATTGAAACCGGCGATGAAGTGCACTCCATTGAAGGCATTTTCTCTGGCACGCTGGCGTATTTGTTTAATGTATTTGATGGCACCGTCGCGTTTTCTGAAATTGTTCGCCAGGCTCGGGACAGCGGTTATACCGAGCCGGACCCGCGGGATGATTTGTCCGGTATGGACGTTGCTCGAAAGCTGAGTATTCTGGCGCGTGAGTTGGGCATGCGTATTGAATTATCCGACATTGACATCGAAAGCCTGGTGCCCGACGAGCTTGGCAGCGGCACGCCCGAAGAATTCCTGGTTGCGTTGTCAGCTTACGATGCCGCTATGCTCGAGCGCCTGAACGAAGCCCGCAGTCGCGGTGAGGTTCTTCGCTACGTCGGCCGGCTCGACAATTCTAACGGCACTGCCAGTGTCCGCTTGTGCTCCTTGCCTAAGGAGCATTCGTTTGCCCACATTAACCTAACCGACAACATCGTCAGTTTTGCCAGTGGTCGTTACAGCGAAAACCCGTTAGTGGTGCAGGGTCCGGGAGCCGGACCTGATGTTACTGCAGCAGGGGTGTTTGCGGACCTGCTTCGCCTTTCCCGCTATTTAGGAGAGCCTGGCTAATGCAGTATCTAAGCACTCGAAACGGCCCTGAAATCGGCCTTGAAGATGCCATCATGAGTGGCACCGCACCGGATGGCGGGCTTTACGTACCAGCGAACCTGCCCACATTTACGCCGGCTGATTTTGACGGCATCGATGCCATCGATGAACTTGCTGCAAAAATGCTACAGCCCTTTTTTGCAGGCTCTTCGTTAGAAAATCAACTCGCTGAAATCTGCACAGAAGCGTTTAGTTTTGGAGCACCTTCTCGGGTATTGGAAGAGGGCGGACGTTCACTTTCAGTGCTCGAGCTGTTTCATGGGCCCACTGCTGCATTCAAAGACTTTGGCGCACGCTTTTTGGCCGCTTGCATGGTTCGCATTGCCGCAAGTCGAAAGCTGGATACACCTCTCACCATTCTGGTAGCCACTTCGGGCGATACCGGTGGTGCCGTAGCGGCTGCATTCCATGGCAAGCCGGGTGTACGGGTATTGGTGCTGTTCCCGGATGGCCGTGTATCGTCGCGTCAGCAGCATCAATTAACCTGCTGGGGCGACAATGTCACCTCACTGTCGGTGAAAGGAGAGTTCGATGATTGTCAGAGCATTGTTAAAGAGTTGTTTGCCGATCGGGCGCTAAGTGCAGAATACAATCTGTGTTCTGCCAACAGCATTAACGTCGGGCGCTTGTTGCCGCAGTCTGTTTACTACGCGTTATCAAGTTTGCAGCATTTCCGTAAGACCGGTGAGCAGAGCAGTTATGTGATTCCCACCGGAAATCTAGGCAATGGGTTTGCCTGTGTTTGGGCAAAGTCGATGGGCTTTCCCATAGATAGAATAGTGCTTGCGACTAATGCCAATCGCACCATCCCGGATTTTCTTAACAGCGGTGAATGGCAGCCCCGCGCCAGCATCGCAACACTGGCTTCAGCAATGGACGTTGGTAACCCAAGCAACATGGAGCGTTTGCGGAAGTTGTGGGGCGAGGCCGACAGTCTTAACAGCCGCTTGAGTACGCATTCTGTCAGCGATGCACAAATTCGCGAACAGATTGTTATTGAGCATGAGCGCACCGGCGTTGCCTGGTGCCCGCATACAGCCACCGCATTTTACGCTTATCGGCATCACCTTAACGATGCAGATAGAGTGGGGCATTGGGTCCTAGTCGCTACAGCGCATGCGGCGAAATTTGAAGCCATCGTTGAACCGCTGGTGCACGATACGCTCGAACTGCCGAAAGAACTCGCGCGAATTCTTAAATTGCCATCGGCATTCGATACTGTTAAACCGACAGCAGCAGCTGTTGCAAAGTTTCTATAGCCACTCTTTTCTAATATAGGCCAATGATGACAAGTTTGAGCGCTCAATCGATCGCGATGCTGGCGGTACTCGTTTTAGTGCCTACAGCTCTTGTTGTATTTATTGTTCGGCGCAGATTAGCACGCAGCATTGATGCCCGCATTCATGCCGTCAGCCTCTATGTACTTCATGACTTTCTATTGCCAGATGGCAACGATGGCGAAATTCATTTCGAGTACGCGTTGCTTTCTCCCTCCGGCATTGTTGTGATCGATACTAAGGATGTTGAAGGCAATGTGTTCGGCAGTGACACGATGGATCAGTGGACTGTTATCAATGACAACCGGCGCCACACTTTTGATAATCCACAGCGCGGCTTACTCGACCGGGTCGCTGCAATAAAGTCTCTGGCACCGGATATAAAGGTTGAGGGTCACATCGCATTTACTGACAGCGCGCGCTTTAGCAAGGGCCAGCCAGGCCATGTGATTTTCTTCGACACACTGATAACTATGCTCAAAGAAACATCAAAAGAGCGGGCGGAAGTCTTGCTCAAAGCCGGCCTCCCTAGTTGGGAAAAGGTTGTCGCCGGCGCTACGGTCACCGGAGTTGCGAACGCGTTGCGCGGCAAAAATCGCTGATTGCTATAAACGGAACAGGCGTTTTGTATTGGCCGTAGCCTGTTCGGCTAGGCTAGCTATATCAACATTCATGTAAGCTGCTGTCGCCTTAAGCACATGCGGCAGCAATGCAGGTTCACACCGCCGTCCATCGATCTGTTGTTTTTGCGCCTTGCTAAGATCCCGAGGGAGTAGATAGGGCGCATCGGTTTCGAGCAGCACCCTATCAAGCGGTAAGCCCGCGACAGCCTGCTGTAAATCCCGTCCGCGGCGTTCATCGCAGATCCACCCGGTAATGCCTATGTAAAAACCCATATCCAGATAGGCGTACATCTGATCTTTAGTGCCGGTAAAGCAATGCGCAACACCACCGTTTAAGCTCGATAGGTGGTTTTTAAGTATCGCAACAAATTCTTGATGAGCATCACGTTGGTGCAAAAACACCGGCTTGACGGTTTCTGCGGCAATCTGCAGCTGGCTGTCGAAGGCGTATTCCTGTTCGACATGTGACGATAAATTGCGGAAGTAGTCGAGCCCCATTTCACCAATGGCCACAACCTCATCAGCCTCTGCGAGCTTGGCAAGCGCGACCCCTGTTTCTGCCCTGTACTCATTGGCATAGTGCGGGTGAACCCCGCTGGTGGCAAAGAGAACACGGGGGTGCGCTTGAGCCAATGCCAGAGCCTGAGCGCTCCCATTAAGATCGGCACCGGTCACTATCATTCGCGCTACTCCGGCATTAAAAGCCCGCTCCAGCACAGCATCACGATCGTGATCGAAGCTGTCATGAGTCAGGTTGGCACCAATGTCGATTAATGTCTGCATAGCTTGTCTTTAGTGTGCGGAAGCCAGCGGAGATTCTATCAGCGCTGCTGCCTCGATGCGCCCCGCATGTTATAAGATGCACCGTATGGCTAACGATTCACAACTTCAGTTATTCCAGGAGGGGAGCAAAGCCGCGGCCATTGATCCGCTGAGCTGGGAGGTCCGCTATAACAAACGGGCAAAACGCCTAACTATTCATGTGCTGCCACATGGCGGCGTTGAAATCGTGGCACCACCGCGGGTGTCGGCTCGGGTAATTAGCGAATTTGTCAGTTTACAAAAAGACTGGATCGAAAAAGCCCGCGCCAAAATGCTTGCATCGATAGAAGCACAGGGTCCATTGCTACCAGAACACATCGAGCTTAAAGCTCTGGGCCGCACCATTGAGGTGCATTACGACCAGGGTGAAAAACGCAAGTTTGAGCTGCGCGCCGACCGGCTCGATATTTTTGCCCCCGACATTACCCCGACCGATTGTTGGCCCACCCTCAAAACATGGCTGCGCCAAATCGGGAAGCAATACCTCCCGCCGATGTTGCGCCAAAATGCTGACCTCACAGGGCTCGCCCCAAAACGTGTGCAGGTGCGCAACCAAAAGACCCGCTGGGGCAGTTGCTCCAGTCAGGGCACTATTAGCTTAAATGCCGCAATATTACTGCTTGAACCGCCGCAGGCGCATTATGTGCTCGTGCATGAGCTGTGCCACTTACGGCATATGAATCATTCCGATCGTTATTGGAGCTTAGTGGGCAGTTTTGTGCCTGACTATCGGCAGATTGATAAATCGGTTGATGCATTCTGGAAGAATGGGCCAGCCTGGCCTCGCTAATCCAACCGGATATTTATTAAACCCGTGAACTGCGTCGCAAGCCTTGCTTTATAAAGGCCGCACACTATTGCCCCACTAACGCATTGCGGCTATCGTTCAGTTTCCTATGCTATTCAACTCCGAAATATTCCTGTTTCTTTTTTTGCCGCTAACCCTGCTGGTGTTTTACCTGCTGGGGCATTTTGGCAAAATTAAGCTCGCGCTTGCGACCCTGGTGATTGCTTCGCTGCTTTACTACGGCTGGTGGAAACCTATCTATCTGCCATTAATTCTGGGCTCGATGACTGTTAACTATGTTCTGGGTTGTCTCATCCAGAAGTTGCAGCGGAGCGGGGCAACAGGAAAGGCGGCGCTCGTTGTTGGTATTGTTTTTAACCTTGGCCTCCTAGGCTACTTCAAATACGCAAACTTCTTTGTTGATAACCTCAATGCTTTAAGCGGAGATGACTGGAAGCTAGCACCTATTCTATTGCCCCTTGCCATTTCATTTTTCACCTTCCAGCAGATTGCGTACCTGGTTGATGTGCATCAAAAGAAAGCGCAGGAAGTGGATCTGTTGCGCTATGCACTGTTCGTAACCTTCTTTCCACAACTTATTGCCGGCCCGATTGTTCATCACAGCGAGATGATGCCGCAGTTTGCAAATAAAAATATCGGCCGGTTTCAATTGGCTAACCTGATTACTGGCGGCATGATTTTTGCGATCGGCCTGTTTAAAAAAGTTGTTCTCGCCGACAATATAGCCCCGTATGCAAGTGCCGTTTTTAATGCCAGTGCGGATGGCACCAGCATTGAATTTGTTGACGCATGGACTGGGGTGCTCGCTTATACCTTCCAGATCTATTTCGACTTTTCTGGCTACTCCGATATGGCTATTGGGCTTGGCAGGATGGTCGGTATCTGCCTGCCGCTTAACTTCAACTCACCTTATAAAGCCACGGGCATTATTGATTTCTGGCGACGTTGGCATATGACATTATCGCGTTTCTTGCGTGACTACTTATATATCCCGCTGGGCGGCAACCGCATGGGTCCATCGCGCCGTTACGTCAATATGATTACCGTGATGTTGCTGGGTGGCTTGTGGCATGGCGCCGGTTGGAACTTCGTCATCTGGGGCGGCCTGCATGGCGTTTATCTTGGCGTCAATCATGCGTGGCGCAGTTGGCGCGGCGATAAGATCTCACAGGGTGCATGGGCGCGTGGCGGATCGCGCCTGCTGACCTTTCTTGCGGTCATTCTCGCGTGGGTCTTCTTCCGCGCATCATCGATTGATTCAGCATTGAATATCATTTTCGGCATGGTGGGTATGTCCGGTGGTGTGCCTTTATCCCCCGGCGCATTGCTCGCTGCGGTAGACCGCGAAGCTGCAGTGCTTATTGCTGTCCTTATGGGTATCGCGTGGTATGCCCCAAACACTCAGCAGTTTATGCGTGACTACATCAACCTGGACAGCGCGGACAAATACCGAGTGGACAGAAGCACTCCGCTGACGCGTTGGTTGCGTTGGAGCCCCTCGTTAAGATCGTCTATTGCTCTGGCATTACTCACGGCAATTACCGTGATGTCGCTATGGCAACCCAGCGAGTTTATTTACTATCAATTCTGATGCTCACAATTCGGCTGCTGTCTGGCGGCGCTATGGGGTCTTCTACATCGTGGCATTACTGTGCCTCTGTGGGTTAGTTGCGGCCGTTAACGCCACGATCGACCCATACGGGCGCCTATTGATTGTGGATACAGAAGGCTTTAATCAGGCAAAGATTTCCCCGGATAACGACCGCAGCGGCAAAGCTCGGCACCTACGGCAATGCAAATATGACACGCTCATATTGGGTACATCACGAGCCGAATCCGGTATTCGAGTTGAACAGCCGGCCTTGGAAGGCGCGCACGCCTACAATGGAGCACTTAAAGCGGCGACTATGTATGAAATGCGCAGAGTCGCCGACTATGCGTTGGCCAATCAGCAATTGCACACAGCTGTCATCGGTTTAGATCTAACGGCGTTTAATGCCAAAGACCAAGGCTTTGAAGACTTTGATGAGTCACCGTTTGCCGATAGTATTTCTCTTGGAACATGGGTTCGATACCTGGTCTCGTGGCAAACCCTGAAGCAGTCTTGGTACACATGGAAATGGAACCACGATGGTAATACGGTGACCTGCAAGGACCGCGGCGAACACAAGCCACGACCAGGAGCCCAGCCTTCAGCCGACATCCGTACGGCATTTGATTTCGTATTAAAACGCTATGCCAGTGGCCAATACCCTGACTTCAATTTAGGTGAGCAACACCTCGCCGATTTTGCAGCCACTATTAACACACTCGCCGATGCCGATGTTCAGGTGTATGCCTTTATTTCGCCCATGCACGCCACGCACTTAGAATTAATGCGCGAAATGGGCATGCTCGACCAGTATGATGAGTGGCGCCGCAAGTTACTCAGCATTGTGGAAGCAACTAACAAGCGGGTAGGCAACAACAATACTGTGCAGCTATGGGATTTCTCTGGTTACAACGATATCACTACCGAGACAGTGCCGGACCCATTGGAGAGCGCGGTCATGCGATGGTACCAAGACTCGGCACATTATAATTATGATGCCGGTAATATTTTGATGAGTCAGGTGTTCGGTATTCCGTCTCCTGAGCCAGGCGTGCGTCTCACCTCTGGCAATATTGATGCTGTTATTGGCGCCGAACGCGCTCAATCGGATAAGTACCGCGCGGCTAATCCGTCAGAGATCAAGCGACTCCAAGAGATGCTCCTCGGTGCCCCATACAAGGTTTCTTGGTCGTTTTAAGAGCATTGCATGGTTGGTTTCGTTAATACCTGAACTCGACATAAAATTATCAGCAAAAAAAAGCCCCGGGCTCGTGATGCGAGGCCGGGGCTTTTTATTTGGTTGTCGAGTTTACGCGACGGCAGATGCAGCCGAGGCCAACTGACGTAGCACATAGTGCAAAATGCCACCGTTGTTGTAGTAATCCCATTCTTTAGGGGTATCGATACGCACACGAACCTGGAATTGCTTCTTACTGCCATCTTCAGCTGTTGCGGTAACAGTAACTTCCTTGGGCTGACCACTGAGACCTGCAATATCGAAGGTTTCTTTGCCTGTTAACCCGAGTGAAACCGCACTGTCGCCATCTTTAAACTGCAGTGGCAACACGCCCATGCCCACCAGATTTGAACGGTGAATGCGTTCGTAGGTTTCAACGATTGCCGCCTGAACACCCAGCAACAAAGTGCCTTTGGCCGCCCAGTCACGTGATGAGCCTGTGCCGTACTCTTTGCCTGCCAATACAATCAGAGGAGTCCCGGCGGATTTATAAGCCATGGCAGCATCATAGATTGTCGTCTGTTCGCCGGAAGGCTGCATGGTGGTCCAGCCACCTTCAGTGCCCGGCGCCAGCAGGTTACGCAGACGGATGTTTGCGAAGGTACCGCGCATCATCACTTCATGGTTACCGCGACGCGAACCAAAAGAGTTGAAATCGCCGGGTCTCACGCCCTGTTCTTGCAAGTACTTACCGGCAGGGCTGTCGGCAACAATGTTGCCCGCCGGCGAGATATGATCGGTGGTGACAGAGTCGCCCAACAGCGCCAGAGCGCGCGCTCCGCTAATGTCGCCTTTCGGTTCAGGGTCCATGGTCATGCCGTCGAAGTAAGGCGGATTCTTTACATAGGTTGACGCATCATCCCACGAGTAAATTTGACCGGTAGGCGATTCAATCTGGTTCCAGTTTGAGTCGCCGGCAAAGACTTCAGCGTATGAGCTTAAAAACATCTCGCGGTCGACATTGGCGTTAACCATTTCCGCCACTTCTTTCTGTGAAGGCCAGATATCTTTCAGATAAACCGGCTTGCCATCGGGATCATCGCCTAAGGAATCATTCACAATATCAAAGTTCATTGAACCGGCAATGGCATAAGCAACAACCAGCGGCGGTGATGCCAGGTAGTTCATTTTTACAAGCGGATGAATACGGCCTTCAAAGTTACGGTTACCGGAAAGCACTGCAGTGGCTATCAGGTCGTTATCTTTAATAGCGGTCTCAATTTCAGGGCGCAGCGGACCTGAGTTACCGATACAGGTGGTGCAACCGTAACCCACAACATTAAATTTCAAAGCGGCTAGATCTTCGATAAGGCCGGGCTTGCTTAAGTAGTTAGTGACAACACGTGAGCCCGGAGCCAGCGAGGTTTTAACCCATGGCTTAACGGTAAGGCCTTTTTCGCGAGCCTTACGTGCCACAAGACCTGCAGCAATCATGACGTAAGGGTTTGAGGTGTTAGTGCAACTGGTTATAGCGGCGATAGTAACTGCGCCATCCGCAAGCTCATAAGTGCAATCGTCACCCGTTACTGACGCGGACTTTTCAGCTTTGCTATCACGGTCTGCCAAATACTGTGATTTGGCGTCTGCAAGTGCGATGCGATCCTGCGGGCGTTTGGGACCAGAGATGCACGGCACCACCGTGCTCATTTCAAGTTCAAGCACGTCGGTAAAGATCGGGTCTTCAGCACCTTCCTCGCGCCACATGCCCTGAGCCTTTGCATAAGCTTCGATCAGTGCAACTTCTTCTTCTTCGCGGCCTGATATTTCCAAGAAGCGGATTGTTTCCCCATCGATGGGGAAGATACCGCAGGTTGAGCCGAACTCGGGTGACATGTTGGCCAAAGTTGCCCGATCAGACAGAG
>JABIQA010000124.1 GCA_018699155.1 Chromatiales bacterium | reverse complement strand
GGCTTAGTTAAGGCTGGCGAGTCCCGGCACATCAACCCCGGCCTAAACAGCAGCGCTGTTTGGATTCGACTGCGTCTCGCTGAGCTGGGTTCGTGCTGGTGGTGCGTAGCTAGCTGCTCAGGCCGCGTTCTCTAGCGCCACTGCTTCACGGTAGGGTTTCCAGCTTGTGAACAGAATCAAGCCACCTAAAACTACCGCAATAGTATTGACCGTGGCCACCGATAAACCAACCGCCATAGGGTCTTTAAACACCATACCGGTCACTATGCCAACAGCTGTCGGACCTAAACCCGCAGTAATTATATTGAGAAACAGCATCCAGACCGCGGCAATCTGGCCGCGCAATCGGTTGGGTGTAACCAGCTGCAATGCCGTTGCCGCGAGTCCCATCGTAATACTGGCACCAAAAGCAAAGGGACACGCAATCATAAGCACCCAAAAGGGGTCTTTAATAGTGGTGGCGAGGACAGATACAGGCACCATGAACACAGCCGCCATAACAGCAACCCGCAACGGTGCATCAGTAACACCGCGCTTTAGCAGTGTGTCCGACAGCCAGCCGCCGGCAATCACGCCAATCGGTGAAAAAATGAGAATAATGATTCCGAGCTTAAAGCCCGTCTCAGGTGGCGACATACCGACAACGCGCATGAAGTAGGCGGGCACCCAGGTTGCCAGTGTTGTCATCGGCAAAGCCAGCAAAGCAAATCCGGTGAAATGCGCAAGGAACACACGCCAGCGCTTAACGCCAAAACCAATAGCCTGGCCTACACTGATCTCAGCAGTGGCTGCCGCCTTCACGCCCTGACGCGCCGGCTCTTTAACCGTGAACATTAACGCCGCAACAAGAATGCCCGGCAAGCCAATTACAATAAATGCCAATTGCCACGGTGCTACCGAACCCAACAGTGGCAAACTCACATCATCAGCGGTCGCCGCAAAACGAATCGCCAGACCACCGAACATCAGAGCAAGGCCTACTCCGAGAAACGCACCAGACTGATAAACACCGAGTGCACGTCCAAGCTTTTCCTTGGGAAAACTATCGGCGATCATGGAATATGCCGATGGTGACAAAGTAGCCTGTCCGACTCCAACGCCGGCACGCGCTAAAAACAATTGCAGAAAAGTGCTGCTCAAACCGCAGAGCGCCGTCATTACGCTCCAGATAAAAATGCCTGAGCCTACAATCGCTCGCCGCGAGTATTTATCAACAAGACGCCCAATCGGTAAACCCATAAGCGCGTAAAACAGGGCAAAATAAAGCCCCATTAACAAGCCCATGTCCGTTTCGCTGAGCTTAAGATCGGTCTTAATCGGATCCACTAGTAAACTAATAATGATGCGATCAGCAATCGAGAATATAAAAGCCATCACCAGCACGGCAACGGCCCACCAGGCTACAGCGGGCTTAGGCCAGACGGTCGTTTTAGCGGGTATTTGGATCGATTCAGACATTTCAGACATGGCAGAGGCTCCTTGAACCGCAATCCTATGCGACACAGCCCCAATTCTGAGCATTTGCGCTACTGGCGACCAAAGCGCGGCAGGTACTCAAACTAATGGAGCACAAAAAAGCCGCTGGCAGTGCAGCGACTTTTTAACCCGTGCGCTCAGCAGAAAGCGGCCTAAGGGTTTTGCGCCTGCAGGAACACGGCTAACTCGGTAAGCTGATCGTCACCCATCCAGGCGAAACCCGGCATAACACGACCTTTGACGCTGTCAGCACTGTCTGGCATTCGTCCGACTTTCAACATCTCTACGAGCTCAGCAGTCGATTTACTCTGTACGAACGATGAGTCCACCAGACCCACGCCCAGCGGCTCGACACCGAGCCCGTCACGCCCATGACACGCAACGCAGTGAACGCCGAAAAGTGCATTCTGGTCCGCCATCACAACCTCAACTCCAGGGGCCTCTGCAGCAACAGCAACAACTGCGACGCCGTCAAGCTGTTTGGGCAAACGCTGCACCATTCCAAAAGGTGCTACGCCATCTTTATTGTAAGAGCCCCCAACCGAGCTGTCCTTAAGGGGATGCGTATCATCTACTGCATCGGCCTCGACCATAGCTGCATCAGTGTAATCGGGAGACTGAATACTCCAGAGCCCAATAATAACCACTGCAATCGCAATGACACCCAAACCTAAATAACGTCGTAAGTTCATAGATATTTTCGGCAGTGAATTCACGAAACTCAGCGGCAATATTATGCAGTTAAAATAGAATAACCGACAAATGCAGAATAAATACGCGAGTTTTGAGAGGTCACATAAAGCCGTCCTTAATAGTCCATTCGATTTGTAATTGCTTTATCTTCGGGCAAATAGGGCAACGATGCATAGCTCCATTGCAAATCCATCCATTTTTGGGCAGCTGCCGATCATCTAGAGCTGCTGGCGATCAATTTGCACTAAGAGCCCCGACTATACTTTTAAACTTAATATTTAGGTAATGATCAGATAACAGCAGGATGCTCCTGCAAGCCACGTCCAAGCGGCGTTGGCGGTCAGGTCATTGGAAGGCGTAACCCGAGCGCTATTCTATTCTTTACTCTCATAACGGACACCAGCACTTATGTACGCCGGAGCGTCGAGAAGTTCAGGCATAGAAACATGCTTAAACGGTACTGGCGGCGAAGCCCCATTAGCGGTGGCCTTAAGCTCAACGAGTGCATTGAACGATGCATTCGCGGCACTCTCAATAACTGTTGCAGGGTAGAGAATAATTGATATGCCCATTTTGGCTAAGTCGTCAGGCCCCAGCAACGGCAAAGGCCCTTGGGCCAGCATGTTGTAAAGCAACGGAATGCGCCCCTTAAATCTCAGGCTCAACGCTTCCAGGTCTTCTTTGGACCTGAGCCCTTCAACAAAGAGCATATCGGCGCCGGCTTCTAAGTAGGACTCTGCCCGGTCCAAAGATTCCTGAAGCCCGAGTGAGAAAAAAGCATCAGTGCGCGCGCTAACGACCGTATCGGCATTTCGCTTGGCATCCTGAGCCGCTTTTATTTTGCCCACCATCTCACTGGCGGCTACAAGTGGCCGGTTTTGAACATCACTGATTTTTTTTGTATTGAGCTGATCTTCAATTTGAATGCCCGATGCGCCCGCAAGCTCAAGCGTTCGAACGGTACGTTGAACATTCAAAGCGTTGCCAAAACCCGAGTCAGCATCCGCGATAATCGACATTTCAACTCGCTCGCGAATTTGCGCAAGCGTCGAGGCCAGCTCTGTCAGGGTGACGAGACCAATATCCGGGCTTGCCAGCTGAGAGAACGCAACAGCTGAACCAGACAGGAATGCCACGTCAAATCCGGCTTTTTGCGCAAGCCAGGCGGAAACACCATCGTAAACGCCGGGCCCTACCACGACCTGTCCTGACGCCAGTAGAATCTTTAAAAGTTTGCGATGATCTTGTGCCGCCATAAGCTCATGTCCTACGAGTACTTCGCCAGTTTCAGCTTATTGCTGGCTGAAGCCCCGCTATCTTGTTGCAGCTATTAAAGCTAACAACGCAGTACTCCTGATTACCTTTTTTCAAAAGGATGCGTCCCCAGTGGAACAGTTGCGTTGGGGGAATATGCAATCACAACTTATCGACTTGCTCACTCATCATCGTCCTGAATGATGCCCACATTTCTTTGCACTCACCCAGATTGCCCGTCATCTGAAAGTGAATGGCTAACCCCGACAAGAAAACACTAACTGATTTGAGGGTAACTCTAAGCTCTGCTTCAGTGGTTGTGCCGTGAAGGGTCTCCGATAAAATTTGGACCTGACGCTCAATGCCGATGTCTGCAATTGCCTGACGCTTCTCGCCAAAAGCGTTATCGTACATAGCCCGTGGAAGCAATTCGTGCATAATTCGCATCGTTTTCGGGTTCTTAAAAAGACCTTCGAACAGGAGTTTTTCTACATCAAACATATAAGCGTCAAAAGTTTTCGGCGTACGCCTTCCCAGCCCCGTAAAAACCTCACGGGCAGTTTTTTGATAAGCCGCAATGACGATGTCATCCATGTGGTCAAAATGATGATAGATACCGCCTTTGCTTATGCCCGATTGTTTGACAAGAGTGGCCGCAGTCAATCCTCCGTGTCCTGACTCACCCAGCACATCACAAGCCGCATCAACGATGAGTGAGCGCGTAATGTTGGATCGACTAAGCACGTTCGGTTTCCGCCTATCCGTCTCGTGGTCTCTATGCAGCAATGCCTTGCCCACCCTGTTGCAAACCGACCGATCGGTCGGTAGCCTCCAATAAAGCCGTAACGCAGCCTTAAAGTCAATACTGACGATCTCAGCAGCCGCTAGGCCCTTACAGACATTACTGAGTGACGCTGAGGGCAAGAGCGATTAACTCGCACTACGACAACTAATAGCGCGGCATATTAAATAAAATTAGGAGTTAAACCATGGGCCAAAAAACCGAAAAGCAAGAAAAAATCAAATTTGAAAAATTCTATGCGGCTGACAAAGGCAAAGAAGCCCTCGCTTGGCACCACCAGAAACCCAATCGATTTATTGCTTCAGTTCATGAATCCCGATCTGAACCTGGCACAGCTATTGATTTAGGTTGTGGGTCTGGCGTTGATACGGTTGCCATGGCGAAGCTAGGGTGGACTGTCACCGGTCTGGATTTCATGGAAAAAGCGGTTGTGATGTCAAAAGAAATGGCAGAACAGGAAGGCGTCTCTGTCGATTATCACTGCGCGAATGCCTTCGACTGGCCAGAAGATACTCAATACGACTTTGTGCTCGATTCCGGACTGCTGCATAACTTACCAAGGGAAGAGATAGCGAAGTACAAGAAGAAGCTGCTCCAGCAAAGAAAAAATCTAGCTCTGAAGGGTTAAGCCCACTTGTTACAGTATTATTAATTTTAAATATGTTCGCAACGGGATCTATTGCGTTCTTTCAATATACATATTTGCAAAAAGAAGCGAATAAACCGTCGCTAAAGCAGCTATTAGAAGAGTCTAACAGCGGTGGCAGTTCTGAAGCTAAAGAAGAGTTGGCAGAGAAAAAGAAAGTTGATGAAGGCCTTGTTATGCCAATGAAAGGTTTTACTG
>JABIQA010000008.1 GCA_018699155.1 Chromatiales bacterium | reverse complement strand
TTGAATCCTGCCCCTATGGTTCGATTAGCTGGAATGAAGAGCTGGAACTGCCGCAAGCCTGGATTTTTGATGCGCATTTGTTTGATAGCGGCTGGAAAGAAACCCGTGAGGAGCAGCAGTGCCCAACGGATGTCTTTCGCTCAGTAAAAGTATCTGATTCCGAGATGCAGAAAATGGCAGCTGATGAAGGACTTGAAGTGTTGCAGCCAGAGTTAGGAACGAAGCCACGTGTTTACTACAAGAACATGCATTTCTTTACCACATGCTTTGTTGGCGGTTCTGTGGTCGGTCTTATCGATGGTGTTGATGAATGCATCGATGGTGCCGAAGTTGTCCTTAAAAAGGACGGCAGTGAAGTAGGGCGTGTGACCAGCGATATCTTTGGTGAGTTCAAAATTGATAAGTTGGAGCCAAGCAGCGGCGCGTATGAACTCGAAGTTAGTGGCTCAGCGGGGAAACTGGCCAAGTCTTTCGAGCTTGGCGCCGACAGCGTTTATTTGGGTGTTCTAGAGCTGGCCTAAGTACTGCTTTTTAGCTACAAAAACATGAAAAAAGGCCCGCTTGTGCGGGCCTTTTTACTCTTGAGCTTTATTGTTTCAGGCTTGCAAGCACTAAGAAACTTCGTATAAGTATTCCTTCAAGGATTTGCCTGGTCGACCCATGATGTCCTGAAAGGTAGAAGTTTTGTGACCTGGCGTGTTGCCGTTGGCAATCTCGGCGAACAAGTAGGCCACCGCATCCGAGTGCCATTCATTCTTGTGGTACGGTCGGATGGCTTCCTGATAAGCGGCAGCATCGCAGTCATCGTATTCAACTTTTGCATCAATCACTTCACCAATAACATTGGCAATATCTTGAAACGTCAGAACCGGATCAGGGCCGGTGATGTCATAGTACTGGCCGTAGTGGGGTGTGGAATCTTCCGTGGTAAGGACGTGGGCAATAAAAGCACCCGCATCGGCAGTGTCAGTGACGACTACGTCACCGTTACCCATAGGCATTAACAATTTTCCGCCAGACCGTGCAGTACCGATTGAGCTGCGGAAGTTCTGCATAAAAAAGCTGGGGCGCACAAAGGTCCAATTCATGCCTGAAGCCATAATTGCATCTTCGCCAGCGATATGTGCCAGCGGTATCGGGCTGGTGGTGCCACGAACGGCTTCGGGTGAAGAGAGCTTAATGATCCAGGGGAGCCCCGCTTCCTTGGCTGTGCTGATAAATGAAGCCTCAAGGCTTTCCTGTTCTTCGCCGTTTGGCAGAATTAGTACGGCCCGATCAATGCCGTCGAGTGCAGCCGTTATTGAGGCTGAGTCACTCAGGTCGCCTTGCACGAGCTCAACGCCTTTATCGGCCCAATCGGAAGCTTTGTCGAGGTCTCGGACTAATGCCCGGAACTTAATGCCCTTTTCCAGTAAAGCGTTTGCGGTTGCACCGCCGTTATTGCCAGTAATACCTGTCAGCAAGATCATACGTTGTATCCTTTAAATGCTTTCTGGAACGCGCTTCCGCTTGTTCGATGATTGGAGTGGGCTTTTATTGTACACGTTATAGGCTGTCGGGAAACCGTCTGCATGAGGTTGTCACAGCATCATGTCCAGTCAAGTGTGGATCTCAGCGCAGGTGCCTTCGTTGCAGCCAAGTAAGAAGCGTTGCAGCGCCGGCTGAATCAAGTGCCAAATCGCGGAGAGTGTTTAACAAGCTCCAAGCCAAAGTATTGTTCTCGTATACGGCTATAAGATACTCCATAAGCTCCCAGGCTGTACCTACAAGAACTGTAAGCCCAAACGCAAATAGCAACGGCTTTGTAACTGTGGCGGTTCCGATGTAAGTCTGCCAGCCCGCAATCAAATGAAAGAAAAAGAAGGCCGTGGCGGCGCCACCGGCGAAATGTATCACCGGGTCAAAATAGGGCTCATGATCGATCCATTGCGCTCCTAGTTCATGTATTGCGAAAACGCCAATGGGTGCCCACAGTGCGTTTTTCGCAACCTGGATGGCTACAGTTAGAAAGCTTGGCGGATTATTCATTTTTAAGTATCGTATAGTTGAAAAAATCAATGTTTGCTAAATGATTACGTATAAGGCTATTGCTTTGGAAGACTTCTTAGTCAATGAATTATAGATGGGTTTTGCTTAATCGGCGTATTGAAAAGTCTTCTTGTTATCACATTATGATGGTTACAAGCGATAAGTGCTCTGCGTGAGGGTTGTGTATTTGCCGCCGCTTCTTAGGAACGTCGTTGTAAAAATATTGATGCTATGGCCATAGCACCGGCCGCCAAAAAACAGTAGACGCCAAGAAAAATCATTTGCGCCGGCAGGCTCATGCCAAGATCGATCAAAGTCCCGGTTACGCCGGGCCCTATTGCCGTTGCCAGAACCGCAGCCGAGACGGTGATCGAGCGCACAGCTCCGAGATTCGCAAGCCCATAGATCTCTGGCCAGAGCGCCCCAAAAAGTGTGGATGCTATACCGTAACTGATTCCGAGCAGTACCATCAGGATGAACAGCGTTATTTCGGGGCCGCTATAGGCTAAGACGAAACAGGCACCCCCAAGCGGCAGCAGGAAGTAGGGCAGAATAAAGGTTGCACTGAGTCGATCGATCGCGGCACCGGTAATCAAAGCGCAACACACTGTGGTCAGCGCCATTACCAGTAATGACATAGCGAATAGCTGCGGTGGCCAGCTGTGCAATGCCGTCAAATAATTCTGATGATAGAAGATTGTGGTGCCGATAAACGCTGGCGCCAGCACGCCTGCGAGGAGCACCCAGAATATGGGGTCTCTTAGAACTTGCCCCCGCGTCCAGCTGGGCACTTTCGGCAAGACCTCTGGTTGCATTGAGGGCTGCGTATCGGGTAGCCCAAGTTGCTCCCTGAGACTAGCTGAAGCTGAGCGAGGAAGGGCTCTTGGGGTGCGATAGCACCAATAAGCGAATGGCAGGCCGATGACAATTAAAGCTATGGCTGCCGCCAGCCAACCGATACTGTATCCATAGGCTATCGAAAGCGCTGCAAAGGCCAGTGGGATTGTCGCCTCGCCTCCCTGGTGACCGAGTACAACAAGCGATACTGCCCGACCTCGTTGGGTAACAAACCATCGCGCCGTCGAGGTCAATGCTATGTTGGTCATCATGCCCTGACCGAACAGCCGAAGTAGAAAAATGGCAAGGATGAGAGTGGGCAGGGAGGATGCATAGCCCGCAAGCAATGCCGCCCCGGCCAGAATGGGCACCACCAGAGCTACCATGCGATGGGCCTGCACAACGTCAATGAGGCGCCCAAAAAATGGAATACAAAGCGCGCTTGCCAGCGTAGCGAACATATAAAGTCGCCCGAATTCCCCATGCGTCAGCCCAAACATTGCCCGCCATTCCGAAACAGAGGCAGAGATGAAATACGTTTGTCCAAAGCTGGAAAAGTACGTGAGTATGAAACCGCCGGCGATCCAACGAAAGTTGTGCTTTATAAACTCAAGCACTGATGTATTTCAGCCTTCACGCGGAAAACAGACGGGATTGTAGCGGCTGCGTATGGGCTCGCCGGCACCGACATCGGGCATGAACTTGCGCCAATCGCCTGAGATCATCGTCGGAGCCGGAACGACACAGGCACCGTCTTCGAAATAGGTCGTTGCCAGAACCATACGAGACTCCGTCATGTTGTTGGGACCTGCCGTGTGAAAGGATCGGGAATGGTGAAAGCTGATCTCACCCAACCCGAACGGACCGTCATCGACCTCCACGCCGTGCCCGGCAAAAACCTTGCCGACAGTGCGGTCATAACTCATATCAAACCTGCTGCTTTCTACCGATTCAACCAGTCGGTAGGTTTCCATTCCGACAGCAAACGCGAGTGGCCCCATATTTTGAGGTATGGCCTGGAGCGGGATCCATGCTGTGCAGACATTATTGGTTGCTATAGGGAAATGCTCTGCGTCATAGTGCCAGGGCGTGCGTCCACATCCAGGTTCCTTGGCCAGCGAATTATCATGGTACAGCCTGACGCGTTCGACACGCATAAGCGCTGCAGCAATCTCTGCTATGCGCGGACTGAGGACGAATTGCCGAAATATTTT
>JABIQA010000197.1 GCA_018699155.1 Chromatiales bacterium | reverse complement strand
CCGACCCCATCGATAGCAGCGTATCCACGAACCAGGGCGTGCGACTGCAGTTCAATGATGAATCGGGAATTATCTACAGACTTTCAGGAACAGGGACTTCAGGCGCCACTCTGCGAGTGTATCTGCAACAGCTTGAAACTAATGCCGCTCTGCACGCACAAAACCCAAGCGATGTGCTGAAGCCTCTCGGATTACTGGCGGCAAGTTATGCCCGAATCGAGCACTACACAGGGTTAACCAAACCTAGCGCAATAATTTAGGGGCTAACACGGCGCTCAACCCCAGTGCTGTTAAGAATATTGCTGGCTATTTCCTCAATCGATGCATGAGTGGTATTGAGAAAATCAATGCCGAAGCGTTTAAACAACTGCTCTGCCGCACGAATTTCATAATTAACCTGCTGAATGGTCGAATAACGGCCGGTAGAACGACGCACCTTGCGAATCTGCTGCAAGCGAGCTGCCTCAATCGTTAGGCCATATAGTTTGTCCTTATAGGGTTCGAGTACTGACGGAATTTTGCCCGACTCCAACTCATCTTCCGACAACGGATAGTTAGCCACAAAAACGCCATAGGTTAGCGCCAGATAAAGACAAGTTGGGGTTTTACCCGAACGCGAGACGCCAATCAGAATTAAGTCAGCCTGCTCGTAATCGCGGGTATGCGAGCCATCGTCATTGGTTAAAGCATAATTAGTGGCGTCGATACGCTGATCGTACTTCACTGTATCGAGCAGCCCGTGTGCACGGCCTGAGGTATGGTTAGACCGAACGCCCAACTCACCTTCCAGCGGGGCCAGGAAAGTTTGGAAGAAGTCTAAAAACAGCCCGTTAGCGGGCAAAAGATGCTCTCTGAGCTGATCATCCACCAAGGTACTGAATATAATTGGCCTCAGATTATCCTGAGCAGCAACGCGATTAATTCTGGCAACGGCCTCATCGGCTTTCTCTATGGTGTTTATAAATGGCAGGGTTACCTGCTTGAAATTCTCCGCCTCAAACTGAGTGAGCAGACTGTGGCCTAGCGTTTCGGCGGTAATTCCCGTCGAATCCGAGACCAAAAATACGGTTCTATTTTTCATAACCTTGACATAACTCCATCCAGTAACTGAATATCTGCGCAATTTCTCGGAATTGAAAGCAAAAAACCTGCAAAATCGCGGTGCAGTTTAATCCATCAAACATTCAGCAGTATAGGGGAGCAGAGCTTTGAAAGCCTACGTTGTACCACTTAATCAGGTAGGAATTAACGACATTGAGCATGTCGGCGGCAAAAATGCGTCGCTGGGTGAGATGATCAGCGGGCTTTCTAAGGCTGGCGTGATGGTTCCGGGTGGTTTTGCCACCACCGCCAGTGCTTATCGTGAATTTTTAGCTCATGAGGGATTGGCTGAAAAAATCGATGCACTGCTCTCCGAACTCGATACCGACAACCTGCAACAGTTAGCCAGCACCGGCGCAACTGTCCGTCAGTGGGTAATCGATACGCCCCTGCCGCCAGCACTCCATGACAACATTCTTAGCGCATGGCTTGAAATGGGTGGTGATCGCGGCGATGACTTCGCTGTCGCTGTTCGCTCATCTGCTACTGCCGAAGACCTTCCCGATGCCTCGTTTGCCGGCCAGCAGGAAACCTTCCTCAATGTCCGTGGCGAAGAGCATTTGTTCTGGTCTATTAAGCAGGTGTTCGCTTCGCTGTACACCGATCGCGCCATTGCCTATAGAGTTCATCAGGGCTTCGATCATAAAGAAGTTGCACTCTCAGTCGGGATTCAACACATGGTGCGCAGCGATCTGGCATCCAGCGGTGTGATGTTCACACTCGATACCGAATCGGGCTTCCGCGACCTCGTGTTTATTACATCCTCCTACGGGCTTGGTGAAACGGTTGTACAAGGTGCTGTGAACCCGGACGAGTTCTATGTTTCAAAACCGGCACTCAATGCCGGGAAGCGGGCCATTCTGCGCAAGAATATCGGTAGCAAGGCCATTAAAATGCTTTACAGCGAAAAGCCTGTTGATGGCCAGTTTGTTGAAACCGTTGATGTCGATGAAGCAGATTCGAACCGCTTCTCGCTGACCGATACCGAAATAGAAACGCTCGCTAGATATGCCGTTATTGTTGAGAATCACTACGGACGGCCAATGGATATCGAGTGGGGCAAAGATGGCCTTGATGGCAAACTTTACCTGTTACAAGCGCGCCCGGAAACGGTTCAAAGCCAGAACTCAGCAACCATTGAGCGCTACACGCTAAAAGACCGCCGCTCCAAAGTACTGGTCGAAGGTCGCAGTATCGGTCAACGTATAGGCGCAGGTGTCGCAAAGGTTATTGAGCGTGTTGAAGATATGGACCGGATTCAACCGGGCGATGTGCTTGTTGCCGACATGACCGATCCCGATTGGGAACCCGTTATGAAACGCGCATCCGCAATCGTTACGAATCGTGGCGGGCGAACCTGTCACGCAGCCATTATTGCCCGCGAACTAGGCATCCCTGCGGTAGTTGGCAGTGACAATGCCACCACATTTATTCCAGATGGCGCTGAAGTCACCGTATCCTGTGCCGAAGGTGACACCGGTTTTGTCTATCAGGGCATGCTGAACTTCGAACAGCAACAAATTGAACTCGATAGTCTCCCTGAGATTCCCGTAAAGCTGATGATGAATATCGCCAACCCTGATCGAGCATTCAGTTTTGCGAGCCTCCCAAATGCTGGGGTGGGTCTGGCGCGGCTGGAATTCATTATTAATCGGATGATCGGCATTCACCCCAGAGCATTGCTCGAGTTTGATCAACAGGAAACGTCTCTTCAAGACATCATCCGACAACAGATGGCCGGCTATGACGACCCGGTAGATTTCTTCGTCGACAAACTGTCGGAAGGCATCGCTTGTATCGCGGCTGCTTTCGCACACAGCCCGGTTATCGTGCGACTATCCGATTTCAAATCAAACGAATACGCTAATCTTATTGGCGGTGCAAATTACGAACCGCATGAAGAAAACCCTATGCTCGGTTTCCGTGGCGCTTCGCGCTATGTGCATAAAGATTTTAAGCCCTGCTTCGAACTCGAATGTCGCGCATTAAAACGCGTTCGCGAAGAAATGGGTTTTGAAAATGTTCAGGTCATGGTGCCATTTGTTAGAACTCTGGGTGAAGCTGCAGAAGTCATTAGTCTGCTAGAAAACTTTGGGCTCAAAAGTGGTGAGAAGGGTCTTAAAATAATCATGATGTGTGAATTGCCCAGCAACGCACTGCTGGCCGACGAGTACCTGGAAATATTCGATGGCATGTCCATCGGTTCAAACGATATGACGCAGTTAACCCTGGGTTTGGATCGTGACTCCGGCCTTATAGCCAATCTTTTTGATGAGCGCGACCCTGCGGTTAAAGCCATGTTGAAAATGGCGATTGATGCCTGCAAACGCAATGGAAAATATGTAGGCATCTGTGGCCAGGGGCCTTCCGATCACCCGGATCTGGCCGAATGGCTTCTGGAACAGGGTATTGAGAGCATGTCGCTTAACCCTGACAGCATCGTAGAAACCTGGATGTTGCTGGCAGGTCAACGCATCGAAAAAGCCTAAGTAGCGATACAAAAAAAGGGCTTAGTGCATCACCGCACCCAGCCCCTTTTTATAATTCCATATTAGCGATATCGACTTAGTATTCGCCCAACATTTTTTGCCACCAACTACCAGCTCGATTTCTTACGCACTTTCAACCGCGGAATAATCAAGCCCATCAGCACACCAAACACCAACACCAAAGCGCCAACAACAAACCAGTCACGATTCGATTTTGAACCCAGCTTCCGGTTATCTTCTTCCAACTCCGAGATCTGCGAATTTGCCGAACTAAGACTTGAACGCAATGTTGAGTTTTCTCTATCGAGCTTAACTGCACTGGCTGAAACCTGCTTAATTCTATCGAGCTCCGCTGCCAGATTTTTATTCTCAGAGGCTAGCTGACGCACTTCTGTTTGCAAAGCCTGTTTGGCATCCGACAACTCAGCAACACGACCAATATCCTTTTCAAGTTGCGGCAAGCGCACCAATGCAGGCGGTGAGCTCAGCAAAAACCGGCTAACCACCCAGCCCTCGGGACCTCCGGGAATACGCACCAGGCTATACCCGAGTTCGGCATCCGTCTGAAGCAACTCCACGCGCATACCGCTTTTGAGCATGCGCACAATTTTGTTGCTGGTGCTTTTTCCGGAGCGCATTGTGAATTCGCCCCGATCAGTTACCCAGCGTTCTTGAGCCGTCGCAACACCCGTAAGTAGAAGCAATGACAGCGAGAGACAAATCGCTAATAGATGTTTTTTTATCAACATTTCAACCAGTTTCATTTTATAAATTGAGGTGAGACATAGGCCGGAAGCCAGCCCCGGCGGGCATCAGGCGCTAACTTTAGCACAGCAGCAACCGTCCATTTCAACAAATGCGGGACATGTTCGCGCGATAATGCCGGAGCTCTTTAATTGAATCATGGATATCGGCCAAAGCCAGATGCTCAGACGATTTTTTTACACCAGCTGCCACATCGGGAGCCCACAGACTCGCCAAAATCTTCAATGTGCTGACATCAAGATTACGATAGTGAAAGTAGGCTTCGAGCTCAGGCATCTCACGGCTCATAAAACGGCGATCCTGACAGATGCTGTTGCCACACATCGGTGATGCGCCCTGCCCCACCAGCGGGGCCAGGAAATCCAGCGTTTGTCGCTCGGCATCGAGCAAATCAGTGTTACTGGCCCGCACTCTCTCCACCAGCCCCGATTGGGTGTGCTGCCGGGTGTTCCACGAGTCCATAGCAGCAAGCTTTGCTTCCGGTTGCCATATAGCACATACCGGCCCCTCCGCTACAATTTGAAGATTAGCGTCGGTAACGATAGTCGCAATCTCAATAATCGAATCGTTCTGAGTATCGAGCCCGGTCATTTCCAGATCAATCCAGATCAGCCTGCTGTCAGCCATAGTTGTCGCCTTGTTCCTGTGCAATCGTGCGATAATTCTAACAAACATCATCAAGAGCTATACGCAAACATGCATACCCTTCTTCCAGCGTGAGCCAGAATCCGGCAAAACAGACCGCATTGGTCATCGCAGCCTACGGCAAACGCGGCCGCCTACTGCTGAATGACGGATCAGAAACCGGCTTCCTGCTAAAGGGCCGTAAGCTCAAACCGGTGTGTGGCGATATTGTGATTTGGAGCCAGCCTGACACTGGCATGGAGATGATTCTAGAATCTATCGAAGAGCGTCGCAACACATTGCGACGTCCCGGCCGCAAGGGCAATGCCGACTCTCTGGCAGCTAACCTAGACCTGCTTCTGGTGGTGCTGGCATCGCAACCCAAACCGGACTTTTTTCTCACCGACAGATATATTGCTGCCGCCCATTCAATGGGTTGTGATGCTGTCATCGTGCGAAACAAAACCGACTTGCCCGGAAAACTGGATGCCGCCACGGAACAGGAACTGCTGGCGTACGCAAAACTTGGTTACAGAACTGTTCTTACGTCAACTGAACTCGCTGAAGGCATCGACGATGTTGCCGCCCATCTGGCGGGGCATACCGGCATGCTGGTGGGCCAATCAGGGGTTGGCAAATCATCACTCATTAACACGCTGCTGCCCTCTGCAACAGTAGCTGTGGCTGAACTATCCTCGGGCACTCTGGAAGGACGCCACACAACTACCGCATCGATGATGCATCGGCTACCTGAAAATGGCTGGCTAATTGACTCACCGGGTGTGCGTGATTTTTTGCCCTACTTCGCTGATGTCCGCGAAGTACAAGCCGGATTTATCGAGATCATCACTGCCGCGGCAGATTGCCGCTTCGCAAATTGCCAGCATCTGCGGGAACCGGGCTGCAAAGTTAAATCCGACGTTGAAGAAGGTGTGATTAGTGCCCGGCGCTACGAGAGTTATAAACGCCTGTATCACATGACCGAAGGTGCGCAGGTGGAACCCTAAACAATAATTCAGAGAGCCTAATCTTGTCCTAGGTTAAGCCTTCCTGAAATTGCCAATGACAGCGTGCTGCTATCGACGAACTCCAGTTCACCACCCAATGGCACGCCATGCGCAATACGTGTTGGCTGAATATTTCGCCGATGGGCAAGGCTCGCCAGATAACCGGCAGTGGCCTCACCTTCAACTGTCGCACTTGTTGCAGTGATCAATTCCTGCACATCACCGCTGTCCATTCGAGCCTCAAGCAAATGCAGTCCCAATTCCTCGGGACCGATACCATCAAGTGGTGACAGCCGACCCATAAGCACAAAGTAATGCCCGTTGTAGGAAGCCGAATCTTCAACCGCGATAACGTCCGCCGGACTTTCCACCACACATACTATTGAAGCATCACGCCTGGGTGCTGAACAGATCCAGCACAACTCGGTTTCGGAGAGCATACGACACCGGCCGCATTCCGCAATTTCATCCAATGCTTTCTGCATGGCTGCAATCAATCGTCTTCCGCCATCGCGCTCCTGTTCGAGCAAGCGGAAAGCCATCCGTTGCGCGGTGCGCGGGCCTACGCCGGGAAGGCAGCGCAGCGCTTCGAGAAGGTCTTGCAGTAACGGCGAATAAGCCATAGAAAAAAACTCAGTGGCAATTAAAACGGCAGGCTAAGACCGCCGGGCAAGCCTAGCCCGGAAGTCAGACCTGAATACTTGTCTTTGGTGGTGGCTTCCACCTTGCGCAAGGCATCGTTAAACGCAGCCACGAGAATATCTTCAAGCATTTCGCGATCATCATTCAGTAGCTGCGGATCAATATCAATGGCATGCACCTCATGGCGGCAACTCATTTTGATTTTTACCATGCCACCACCCGCCTGTCCTTCGACTTCGATGCTGGCGAGTGCGACTTGAGCCTCCTGCATTTGCTCTTGCATTTGCTGAGCCTGCTTCATCATCTGGCTTAAAGGGTTTTTCATCAATCCACCTCTATTTCTTTTACAAAATTGCGATTCAGGCTAATAAGCAAACCGGCAATCATAAATTCAATGTCAAAAATTTAACTATTTGTTGCTATTCGGCAAAATCGATGACGTATCCACAGTAGCGTCAAAGCGCTTGATTAAATCCTGCACGGCAGCTTCGCCAGTGATGGCATCTCGAGCCGCATCCAGCTCTTCCTGTTTTGCATGTTCGTGGCGCTGAGCAATGGTGTCTGCGGCTTGCAATGCTTGTGCTGCACGAGGCTCAAACAGCAGCGTCAACGGGTCGCTGAAACAGGCCTGCAATGCATCCTGCATCCGACCCTTCATGTTGTCGGTAAGCAACGATTCATTGGCAGCATCGATACTGAGCGCAATAACGCCGTTATTGAAGCTCACTAAAGCGCAATGCTTTGCCAGCTCGCCGGCCATACCACTCAAACCCAAACCCGCAACCAGCTGCAGCCAGTCTTCTGACGAATTCAGCACGGGTGCTGCCGATATCGCCTTCGCTGTTGGCCGAATCGATGCTGGCGCGGCAGCAGGTGTGGAAGGTTCCTGCTTAGCCACCGCTGGCTTGCTGGCCGGTGCTTTTGCAGCTGCGCTGCCGCCACCACCGGCAATAGCTGTTGCACCGGGTCCACGACTGAAAGCCAACATACGCAACAAGCACATTTCAAAGCCCAGACGCGGCTCGGGTGCCAACGAGATATCGCGACGACCCGCGCAAGCAATTTCATAATACAACTGCACCAACTCGGCATCGAGTAGCCCGGCAATACCCTCAAGCCCGTCATTGTCCATATCAGGGTCCAGAGCTGCGGCACCAGCAAGCTGAATGACCGCAATCTGCTGCAAGGCTGTGGCAAGGTCGCTAAGAACCGATGCGTAATCGGGCACAAGCTCATCAAGTACCCGTATACGAGCAATAAGCTCAGTGGCATCAGCAGAAATAAGCGCTTCCAAAAGGTTGCCTATGTGCTTCTGATCAAGGCTGCCGAGCATCTCCGCCGTATCTTTATCTGTGAGTTCATTACCACCAAAAACCAGACCCTGATCCAGCAGGCTCAGAGCATCACGCATACTGCCTGAGGCAGCGCGGGCTAGGCGGGTAAGTGCGGCAGGCTCGGCAGTCAGGCCTTCGGCTGCGCATATTTTTGCCATGCGATCAGACATCAACGTGGTTTGCAAACGCTTAAGATTAAATTGCAGACAACGCGACAAAACGGTGACCGGTAATTTTTGCGGATCGGTGGTGGCAAGCAAAAACTTTACATGCGGTGGAGGCTCTTCAAGAGTTTTAAGTAACGCATTAAAGGAGCTGTTAGACAGCATGTGCACCTCATCAATGAGGTACACCTTATAACGGGCATTAGTGGGCGCGTATTGGACGTTCTCGAGTAACTCACGGGTGTCGTCAACCTTGGTCCGCGAGGCCGCATCAACCTCAATGAGATCAACAAAACGCCCTTCATCAATAGCCAAGCAGGCACTGCATTTACCACAAGGCTCGGCAACCACGCCATTTTCACAGTTGAGCGCTTTGGCCAGAATTCGCGCAATTGTGGTTTTACCCACGCCGCGGGTACCGGAAAACAGGTACGCATGATGCACCCGATCAGACTCGAGCGAGTTAGTTAAAGCCCTGACGACATGCGACTGCCCGACCAGGTCGGCGAAGGTGCCGGGTCGCCATTTACGCGCCAGTGCCAGATAACTCATCGTTGCTCAGCCTGCAGCCAGTGGAGATCAAAATTAAGAGAAGGCCCGCGCCAGCCACATCCCGGCGCCCAGCAATACCGCTACCGTTGCTCCCTTCCGGGCCTGGCGGAGTTCACGGCGTGCTGTCGCGAGAGGACCGGCGCAGACCAGAGGGAAGAATATTCGGTGCAGCCTCTTTGAGCAAGCCAAATACGGTGCGCGCGAGCCCGCAAGGCTGTATTCACCATTAGCTGACAATACGGGCAATGCTGCAATATCACTTTGCAATATCTGTAAATGTTTGCCAGCATTGGTGTTATCTGAGCCTGCTCGCAGGCGAACACCATTAACGAACCAGAATACAGGTGAAGCCTAAGCCATGAGAGCCAAGCTAATATTGCTTGTGATTGCAACAGCAGGGCTGGTTGCTTGCGCGGGCACGACCTCCGTTTCAGGCACCTGGGAAGATACAGAAGCCCGAGGGCAGGGTTTTAACCGGCTATTAATTGTTACCCTGGCGCGCGATTCATCGCGCCGCCGCCAGTTTGACAGTGAACTGCGCAGACGCCTTAGCGGCGACAACACCACTTTATTTACGGCTTCCAGCCTCCTCGATCCGAATGTCGAAATAACCAGTGCCATGGTCGAAAAGCTGGTTCTCGATAACAACATTGACGGCGTCATCGTGACCCGCGTAACCAAACAGCGCATGGCACCAAAAGAGATCACCAGCAAGACCGATTCAAAAGTGTATCGCAACACAGGGCAACCCTACGACGCAATCCACCCCAACAATACGTTTAACTTTCTGCAGTACGACTACAAAGCAAATATAGACACCAAGGACTACACGGTTCCCATCTATAACTTAACGCTCACTACCGATATAAATGAAACCAAGGACGGTAAAACTATTTACCGCATCGTCTCCGTGGCGAAAAATCAATCTGATCTATCAGATATGATCAACACGCTAACCCGAAAAATTGCTCGGCAGATAAAGCGGGCAAAACTGTTAACGCCATAAGATGCAAGTATCTACATATATATCCGGGTCAGCTTCGGATAGCGCGAAGTGTGGGACAACTCACAACATGCTCCGGATAGAATCGGCTATGTTATTAGAGCTTACACCCGTGGGCACAGCGATCAGGAACCCCAGTTAATCTTAAGCAACTATGCCGGACAACGATAAAACAAAACAAGTTCAGGCTTTGCTGCGCCCTGCGCAGTTACTGATACTTATTGCCGCGATTCTTGCGGGCATTCTGGTTGCGCAGTTTCTGACCCCGACAGTATTTCGTGCCTCACCCTCCGACCTCGATCGTAACGGCTACCTGCTTGATGTGCTCGCCTCGCCCAATCATCACCCTGAATATGTTGTTCTGGGTAACAGCATTGCGATGCAGGGCATCGATACACGTTTACTGAGCAAGGACATTCCCGGACACCCCTTAGGCTATAACCTTTCCAGCACCGGCCAAGGGCTGACCGAAGCCAACATGTTCTTTACCGCCCTGCCCGACAGCGTCGAAACTGTTATTCACTTGTTCTATGTCAATCAACTTCAGGGTGTTCTCGTGATCGACGAACAAAAGCTGAACGCGATGCAGATGTTTGGCTATCGAATGGATCAAGATCTAAAAAATGAACTGATCCGCATCTATGGTTTTAACACAGACGAATTGCTTAACCAATCTTCTGCTCAAAAGGCTTTTAAGTCTCGCTGGGCATTACGTCAAGCTAGCGACACCCTCATTCGTGATCTGGTCCGCACCGACCGGGACTTCGACAGCCTCCGGACAGAACTCTACTTTCCCAGCCCGAAATCACCCCGGTTGTCGGGTAAAAAACTGCGGAAAAGCTATGTCGATACCTTTTCCAAGATGAACAAACCTGAATTCCTGATCTACTATCAAGGCACTGAACACCTCGATAGTTTCATCAAGCAGGTTAAAGCTTCAGGCCGCAACTATATTATGGTCGTAGCGCCGCTAAACCCAGCAGGCAACGAGTTTATCCCTGCCGATAAACTCCTCAAGGCCACAGAGGCCATCACGAAAATTACACAGAAAAATGATGTGCTGCTAATTAATGCCATTCAGCTTCTCGATGAAAAAGATTTTTTCGATGCGCTGCATCCATCAGTAGACGGAGCCGGCATTCTAACGCGCTACATTGCAGAGCAAATCAACGCGAACGCCAAACGCTATGATTTAAAAATCGGCAACGGGGGCGAACAGTAAAATGCTGTTTTATACGCCCGAGTTTCTGGCTTTCTCAATTCTACTATTGGGCATGCTGGGCATCTTCCATAAAAGCGAGCCTCGCAAACTCATACTGCTAATCACCAGTTACATCTTCTACATGTGGTGGAATCCAGCCTTTATTCTGCTCATTATTTTCAGCACAGTTGTCGACTTTCTCATCGGCGGTCGCATGTCTGATGAGACCAATAAGGCCAAGCGTCGCCTGCTGTTAATTGCCAGCATATCCTCCAACATCGGCATGTTGATTTTCTTCAAGTATGCGGGGTTATTTGGCGATAGCTTGCTTGGCATTATGCGAATGATGGGCTACGAGCCTTCGTGGGTATCTCTGAATATCATATTACCGGTCGGTATCTCTTTCTACACCTTCCAGACAATGAGCTACACCATCGATATTTACCGGAAGGAAATAAAGGCGACCCGCAGTCGGATCGATTTCGCCTTATTCGTTGCGTTCTTTCCGCAGTTAGTTGCCGGCCCGATTGTTCGTGCGGCAGTATTTTTGCCCCAGCTAGACAGAGGCATCAAAATCTCCTGCGATCAAACCACGTTCTTCCTTATAATGCGGGGCCTGGCTAAAAAAGTATTAATTGCCGATAACCTTGCCATATTTATTGACCCGGTATTCAGCAGCCCTGGCAATTGGCCCAGCGTCATTATCTGGATGGCTACCATTGCCTTTGCCATTCAAATTTATTGCGACTTCTCAGGCTACTCGGATATTGCAATCGGGATTGCACGAATACTTGGTTTTACGCTACCAAGAAACTTCAATCACCCATACAGCGCCCGCAATCCATCCGATTTCTGGCAACGCTGGCACATCAGTCTGTCGAGCTGGTTGCGTGACTACCTTTATATTTCATTAGGCGGCAATCGCGGCAGCGCCTTTGCCACCTACCGCAACCTCATGCTCACAATGCTAATCGGCGGCCTATGGCATGGTGCCAGTTGGAACTTTGTGCTCTGGGGCTTGCTGCATGGCTCACTTCTGGTTATTCATAGGCTCTATACTAGGATGCGCAAAAAGGCCAACCCTGAATGGCGCGCAGGCAATGACTGGGGGACCTACCTTATATCGCTGGCACTCATGCAGTACTTCGTATTACTCACCTGGATACCATTCCGGCTGACCGGTTTTGATGCTATGCAAGTGACGATGCGGAAGTTTGTTGTATTTGACTTCAACTTTGACCTGACCAGTATCGGACTCGGTAATATCGCGTTCTTCAGTACCTTATCGCTAATGTTAATATTCACGGTCTTCACGATCATTTCGAGACGAACTGGCCATATCGAAAATTATCTGGGTCAGCTATCCACTCAGAGCGCAGCGGGTGTCTGCTTTGTTAGCGGTATTGTGTTCTACTATTTCTGGCCGTTGTCTCAGGCTCCATTCATCTACTTCCAGTTCTAGACCTCAAACCCAATATAAACCTCGTTCAACCGGACTCAGATATGTATTCTATAAGTTATTTTTTCATTGCAATTGTCGATATAGCCCTTTTGATTTGGGCGCTGAATATCTGCAAAAAATTTCCGACGCCGGCCGTAATATTATCCACCGTTCCACTATCGCTGCTTTGGTTCGACAACATTACAGTGAGTCTGGGCAGTACGCTCGGCGATGGCCAGCCACTACTTGCGCTGAACTTTGTGCGTTTCATGGGCCACTATGTATTGCTGCCCGCGACTATCATCGCAATTGGCTCCATGGCGCGTCTGGCTGAATTCAAAATTGCCCAGAGCAAATGGTTTATAGGCGCATTCTGTGTGCTTGCGACCTACTTCAGTATTCACGACCTCTACTTGTTTTCACAGGCCAGCTTCTACCCATCATGCTTTGCCGATACCTTCCGTTATACCACCCACATCGCTGACTACACTGCGTGTAGCGCCGATGCCGATATTGGCGCCGGCTTTAAAATCATGCCTTGGCCCGCGATGACGCTCAGCATTATGACGCTTATCCTCGGTGCATTTCTGTGGTGGCGACGTGGCTGGAAGTGGCTGTTTATCGGTGCTGCTGGCGCATTACCACTCTTCGCCATTCCCTACCCTGGCACCGGCGGTATTTATGGCAATGTCGGCGAACCCATTATTTGCGGCGCCATTGTGGTTACCGCGGCTTGGCTGAGTGGCTGGCGACCCACCAAAAGCTAGTCGCTAACAATCCAATGCGCAGTCGCCAGAGTCAATAACAATGGTGTAGAGCGCTATTTTTGCTCAGGATGAGCAGCATTCTACTTACCCCATTCGATTTCGGAGCGCGTTTAATGAACGACTCAGCCCAACTCAACGCTATTAATAAAGACAAGATCATTCGCTATAGCTTATTTTTTATTGTGATGGCTCTGTATACCGTCCCCTTTTTAGGCATAAGCGTTCCGGCACCTTCTGGCCTCAATGATTCTGAATCTGGCCGAATAACACTGTTGTTTATCCATGAGTTTGCCGGCTTTATTTTTTTCGGGCATACCTTCTTTAGCAACGTATGGGCTATGCGCGTCAGAATGGTTGGCGACAAGCAGACGGGTATCATGGCGCGCAGCATGCTTCGCATGATGGCTCTGGGCATCACCGGTCCAACATCGATTATCGTTCCCCTTGCTGGCTTAATGCTTGTAGATACTTACTACGGTGGCTTGTTCGCCAATCCATGGG